>QHBP01000022.1 GCA_003244175.1 Chloroflexota bacterium
CCCATCTCGTGGGGCTCGTGCGCCACGCCTTCGAGGGCGGCAAGACCGTCGCTGCCATCTGCCATGCGGGCTGGATGCTCGCCGAAGCAGATGTCTGCCGCGGGCGTACCGTGACGAGCGTCGCGGCCATTAAGACCGATCTCGTCAACGCGGGAGCTATCTGGGTGGATGAGGAGGTTGTTGTGGACGGCAACCTCATTACGTCAAGGACTCCGGATGACCTCCCTGCGTTCTGTCGCGCCATCATCGAGACGGTTGCCTCTCGGACAAAAACGCCTGAGCTTTCGGGTACACGGAGCTAGCGTCCAGCGTGTCTCTCAGGAAGTCGGGCTCGCGGATGAAACAGACGGAGCCGTCCCTGCTACATCCTGCGACGCGAAGGAATCGTCGCGTGAAGCTGCGCCAGTCCAGGGAAGAGCTGTGCGACATGTTCTTCATGATGGTGCTCATCCGCCGTTTTGAAGACAAGACGTATGAGATGTACACGCGCGCTCGCATAGGCGGCTATTGCCACATGAACCATGGCGAAGAAGCCACGATTGTGGGGTGTATTCAGCCTCTGCGGGCTCAAGACTGGATCGTGAGCTATTACCGAGAGCACGGACACGCGCTCGCGCGGGGAAGTGAGCCCAACCGAATCATGGCTGAGCTGTTCGGTAGGAGGGACGGCCTTTCCCACGGACGCGGCGGATCCATGCATCTGTTCGATGCCGACCGCAGGTTCATGGGTGGCTACGGCATTGTGGGAGGTCATATGCCACTGGCTCTGGGTGTCGGCTGGGCCTGCAAATACCGAGAAACAGATGAAGTGACGCTTTGCTTGACGGGGGAAGGCGCAATGGCGAATGGAGCTTCCCACGAAGCCCTGAACATGATTGGGCTGTACAAGCTGCCGGTCGTGACGGTGATCGTCAATAACCTCTACGGCATGGGCACCACCGTCGAGAAATCAGCGGCCAATCCTGAGCTATGGAAGCGTGGCGAGATGTACGGCATGCACGGCGTCCACGTCGACGGTATGGATGTCATGGCGGTACGGGCCGTCACCGAGCAAGCGCTACAGCGAGCCCAGAAGGGCGAGCCCTCATTGATAGAGGCAATCACCTACCGATTCCGCGGTCATTCGGTCGCCGACCCGGCGCGGTACCGGCCGACCGACGAAGTCCAGGAGTGGCGCGATCAGGATCCCATTGAGCGGTTCTATCACCAGCTTTCTGAAGCAGGCATCATCGACGCAGAAGAGCGGCTTGCTATTGAAGGTCGAGTCGACGGCGTGGTGGAAGAGGCAGTCGAGTTTGCCGAGTCAAGTCCGGAGCCTGATCCGGCAGGCCTCTTGGACTCTCTCTACGTCGATGCCCCGGCGAACGTTTGAGTGGGTAGTTCATGCCTGAAATGACGTACCGCCAGGCTCTCACGGAAGCGCTGCGCGAGGAGATGGATCGCGACGAGAATGTCTTTCTCCTCGGCGAAGAGATCGGCCGCTTTGGCGGCTCTTACAAGGTCACTGAGGGGCTCTTAGACGCATACGGCCCAAAGCGAGTGCTGGAGACGCCTATTTCCGAGACCGGCATCATCGGGCTTGCGACTGGCGCGGCTATGACGGGCCTGCGCCCCGTTGCGGAGATCATGACCATCAATTTCATCATTGTTGGCATGGATCAGCTGGTCAACAATGCGGCCAAGATTCCCTATATGTTCGGGGGCGAGGCCCGCACCCCTATCGTCATCCGAACTCCAAGCGGCGCGGCTCATCAGCTCACGGCCCAGCATTCACAGGTGCTGGAAGTCTGGTTCGCCTACGTTCCCGGGATGTACGTGATCGCGCCCTCTACACCGGCCGACGCCAAGGGACTACTGAAGGCGTGCATTCGCGATGACAATCCCATTCTGTTCGTCGAGAATGTTCTTCTGTACAACGAGAAGGGTGAGGTGCCCGAGGACGATCACGTGATTCCTCTCGGCCAGGGGGACGTAAAGCGGGCAGGCGATGACATCTCGATCATCACCTACTCTCGAATGGTGCATCTGGCGCTCCAGGCGGCTGAGGATCTGGCGGCAGATGGCATCAGCGCCGAAGTGATTGACCTCCGCAGCTTGCGACCCTTGGACGTGGACCTGATGTCGCAGTCTGTAAGAAAGACGAATCGGGCTCTGGTTGTCCACGAGGGATGGCACAAGTATGGTCCCGGAGCCGAGATAGCCGCGCAGATTCAAGAGCGTGACTTCGACTATCTCGATCATCCGGTCGAGAGAATCACCGGAGTCGAGGTGCCTCTTCCCTACGCGAAATCTTTGGAGGCGGCGGCCCTGCCTCAGGTGGCCGACATCGTTGCGCGTTCGCGCGCCATGCTCGCAAAAGCATAGGAATACATGGCTACCGAGATCGTAATGCCGCGCCTCAGTGACACTATGGACCATGGCACCATCGCCCGGTGGCTCAAGAGTGAAGGAGAGCCGGTTGCCAAAGGTGAAACGATCGCCGAAATCGAGACGGACAAGGCAAATATGGAGCTTGAATCATATGCCAGCGGCATTG
>QHBP01000205.1 GCA_003244175.1 Chloroflexota bacterium
TGTCGATTGCGCCTTCCGCCGCACGCGCATCACGCCTCTTTTCTTTGCGATTGTCGGAGTACTTCCGTTCCTTTGCATTGTAAGTGCCGAGCCTCTATCTCCTCAATCACTGCGTGGAGACACGGTCCCCAGGCCTGGCGAGTTGCCATGCCTAAGATGGCAGAGTGGAGTTCTTTCTATCAATCCAATCCATTCCATTCTCGCCCCGACACCACATTGACGCCAGCGCCTGGCGGGCTGATCCAAACGATCCATGAGCTCGGTTAGCGTACGCGAAGCACTGCCTCGCGACACACCGCGCATGCTGGAGCTGACGCGAAACGTCTGGGATGGAAGCGACTACGTCCCCTCGAGTTGGGAGACGTGGTTACAGGATGCACAAGGCGAGCTTTGGGTAGCTGAGCTGGACGGCCGCGTGGTGGGTCTCCAGCACGCGGCCCTCCAGCCAGATGCTTCTGTCTGGCTGGAGGGCATCCGGGTCGACGAGGAGGTGCAGGGCCGCGGCATAGGATCCGTCCTCCTGCGCCACGCGGTCGATTGGAGCAGAAAAATGGGCGTTCGGGCCATACGGCTTTCGACCTATAGCGAAAACCAGGCGAGCAACGCCATGGCAGAACGGCAAGGCCTGCGACTAGTCGGGACCTTTTCGGCCATGACTGCACGAGCTGACAATTCGGCGTCTGGCTGGCCCTCGCAGACTCGTCTTGCCATGCCCTGGGAGAGCTCTGAGATTCTTCAATTTCTTGAACACTCCGGCTGGCAGCCATTCTCCGGCTGCTACAGCGAAGGGTGGACGGCATACGTTTTAAGTCGGGACCGGCTCCGATTGCTCTTGAGCATGCACGCCGTGCTTCTGGCAGGGGATGCGGAAATAGAAGCGGTGGCCATCGCTTCCAGCGCAATCAAGCGCTCTGCTATCCGGCTTGGCCTTCTGACAGGGTCCTCTGACGGCTGTCAATCCCTCTGCCGCCGCCTACGCAGTCAGGCAAGTGAGCTGGGCCTGCGCGAGGTAAGGGCTACGCTTGAGCTTGATAGAGAACTACAGCAGGTTGTTCTGGACGAGGGCTTTGCGATTGGTGACGGATGCATGCTGCTCCGGGAGCTACGCCTGGACGAATAGTCCGCGCTCCCCAACGGGGTGCCTCCACTGGTCTCCACGGCGCCCT
This sequence comes from Chloroflexota bacterium, assembly GCA_003244175.1. Taxonomy (GTDB): domain Bacteria; phylum Chloroflexota; class UBA5177; order UBA5177; family UBA5177; genus QHBP01. Next base: position 1,167 of record QHBP01000205.1, read on the forward strand.
TTGTCTCTACGATTCGTTTGAGGGAAGCGATCCAATCGCGCAACGCCATTTGAGTGGTCCAGAAAGCGAGACCGTCCCACGGAATCTCTCGCGCTGAAAACGATGCGAATTCGAGAGCTTCCCTACCGAGCACCGGAGCCGTCAACGCCTCAGCCGTGTAAATGAGATGGACTGTCGACATGGTTGGCCTTGAGTACACATTGAGCAGGCTCTCGATCTTGACCTCCAGGCCAATCTCCTCCCTGGTCTCACGGATAGCGGCTTCCTCCACGGATTCACCCATTTCCATGTAGCCGGCCGGGAAGGTCCAGGCGCCTTTCCGCGGTTCTATCGCTCGCCGCAGCAGCCAGACTCGCCCATCTGCAACGGGTATGGTGCCCGCAACGATGCTTGGATTCATGTAGTGGATGCGGCCGCAACCGTCGCAAACGAGTCTCTCTCGATCTTCATCAACCACAAATTGGTTAGAAAGATTGCTACCGCACGTCGCGCAGTGGGCCGGCTCGCTGAAAACGGCCATTGCTTCTCCTTCTGGCGGCACACCCCCTGCTTTTCGGCCTCCGATCAGGCGGTGGGCTCAGTACATGACCCTACCACTCAGGACGGGGTAATGATCCGCTCATTGCGTCCGGCGACCGGCTAGCGGAATGGCGGAGCAGGGGGCCGGCGACCGAAGCTGAGTCCCAGAACCGGATGCAGCTCTATACCGTTTGGCGCCACACCGCTCTGACCATGGATATCATCGAAGAAACCCACGCCGACAATCTGAATCGACTTATGCGTGTAGCGGAAATGTCGGAGGACGCGATAGCGCCCTTCAAATGTGCGGCGAGCTCTCTTGATGCCCCTGAGAAACGGACTTCGCGATCCGACGCAGCCGGGATATGGAAGCTCCACGATCATGGTTCGACCGGCGCCGTCGCGGATGACGAGGTGGTAGTCGGAATCGTCCTCAAGCTTGTACCGGAGTAGAGTGGCGCTCAACAGCCATGTCTTCATCTCGGCGGGACGAATGCGGCGGCGAGGAGGGAGATACGACGGCGATGAGAGGGACGTCAAGTGGGCAATACTCGTGACTATAGGGTGATAGCTCACTCGTCGTGCCTGGCTGTCGGTTCCGGTCTTGATGGACCACCGCTGAACACCGCATGAGCCTGTAGAACTGCGAAGTTCGGTGGGACTGCTGGCTCCATACCCGGGCAAGGGCAAAATTGCCGCAGCCATGACCACGAGGACGACGAGTGGGCGGGCAGCGGTCAGCATCTTCATGGTGCACCTGTCGCAAACATTTTCCACGAAAGAGCCTGCCCCCAGACGAACATCCAGCGGTGGCCTCTGAGTCCTCACCACGATAGCGCGTCCGGCGTTCCAAGCGAATCCATGATGCTGAAGAACACGCTGTGGGAACAATCTCAGACCTCACACGTATGCAGGGGCATTGGCGCGTTACGCCAAGTCCGCCAACCGCCTTCACCGGGTAGAATCCAAGGATTTTGGAGTGCGCGCGCATGGGAAACCCAGAAG
>QHBP01000098.1 GCA_003244175.1 Chloroflexota bacterium
GCCTCATCTGGGAGCCCTCTTCCGAGGGCACGGGCAGAAGCTCTAAACGATCACGTACTCTCACATCAGGCAGCCAGTGTTGCGACGACCCCTTGAACTCGGGCAGCTGCACCGATCTTTATTCGGCGGCCCTCACGGTAGCTTTGGCCTCCAGGCCAAGTTTCTTGCCGGGGCAAGAGATGCCCGGAGCTTGGAGTGAGCCGCTTTGATCACTTCACGGAAGCGCGTAAGCTCAGGTCTAGGGCGCGCGCGGCGCGACTTCCGGGGCGAGGAGAGGCGAATGGCGACGAATCAGGGCATCACGATCACGTGGCTTGGACACGCGACTACAAAAATTGAGATCTCGGATGGGAAGACGATTCTCATCGATCCGTGGCTCGAAACCAATCCGTCGGTTCCGGACGAGCACAAGCAACAGGACCGCGTCGACCTGATGCTCATCACCCACGCCCACGATGACCACATGGGTGATGCGATTTCGGTGGCACAAAAAACGAAGCCGGATGTCATCGCCATCTTCGACCTGACGCAGTACCTGGACCACAAGGGCGTGGAAAAGACCAACGGCATCAACAAAGGAGGAACCGTTGACTGGAATGGTATCTCCATCACCATGACCGATGCCGTTCACAGCGCCGGCTTGATGGATGGGGATATGCCGGTACAAGGGGGCACCGCGGCCGGTTTCGTGTTACGCTTCCCGGACGGCTTCACCCTGTACTTCTCCGGGGACACGGACCTCTTTGAGAGCATGCGAACGATCGGCCGCTTTTATAAGCCCGACCTGGCGATGCTCCCCATTGGCGATCACTTCACAATGGGTCCGAAGCAGGCGGCAGAGGCGATCCGAATGCTTGGCGTCAAGCGCGTCATACCGATTCACTACGCGACTTTTCCGCTGCTGACGGGCACGCCCGAAGCGCTGGAGCGGGAGGCGGCGGATATCTCAGGACTGCGCGTGATCGCCTTGAAGCCGGGACAGTCGATCCACCAGAGCGCTCTGGCCTAGTTACTCCTCACCTACCCACTTCGACCCATAGGCAGCCCCGCCGGATGGGTTTATGCTTTTCCTCGCAGTTGCCCTATTGGCCTGCAGGGAGTGTAGGTCCGGAGACGATGCGGGTTGAGGTCGAAGCGGAGCGCGCGTTGGGAGCCGTATGTTTGCGCGATTCGCCGCCCGGAGATCCTGCGTTACGGGAAAGCCGCCCGCGCGGGTATGCCGTCGTAGTCCCCCTGTGCATTCTTCTTGTGCTTTGGATCTGGTTGTTCGCCTCGGAGGGCGCCTTTCGAGGCGGACCCAGCGGAAATGCTTTTGGCGCGGACTTCGCGATGTTCTACAGCGCGGGGCAGGTGATGCACAACGGCGGAAACCCGTACGATCACACACTGCTGTATCGGAGCGAGCGCAGCCTGATGCAGCGACAGCACCTGGCGATGACCGGCAAGCGCGAGGTCGTGCGCGTGGGCAACCCGCCTCTCTTCTTGTGGGCATTGCAACCGTTGATTCGTTTGCCCTTTCAAATTGCTGCCTACGCGTGGGTGAGCCTTATGTATGCCCTGTCGCTTGCCGGATTCATCGCGGCCCTCACGGTTCTCGGATGGCGCCGTCGGATGGTGCCTTCCCTCATTTTTCTCCTGATGCCGGAGGTCGCGCTCGGAGCCTTTTATGGCAATCCGGTTGCCATCGTGTTCGCGGCAATGTCCCTAGCGCTCGCGAGCGCTCGCCGGTTCCCGGCGTCTGCAGGAGTCCTGCTATCCCTCGCGTGGATCAAACCGCCCGTGGCACTTCCACTCGCGATGCTCGTGCTGCTCTTCCAGGTGTCCGACCGGCGGCGAGCATTCGCCGGCTTCGCGAGCGCCACCCTTGTGTTCGCAACCCTGACCCCACTCCTCGTGGGTTGGGCGAGTCTCGGCTTGTGGTTACGAGGTCTCTTAGCTTACTCGCACGATATGGCAATCCAGCCGGACGTTGCCTCGCTCGCCGGGTTGTACGTGCGCTGGGCGCCTGTCTGGTGTCGCGCCGGGCTTGAAGTCGCCGTCCTGGGCGCGGCACTCGCTGTGACGGGTCTGGTCTTGGTGAGAACTCGCGGATCCTGCCGCCCGTCGCCGACTGTCATAGCTTGCCTATGGATCGTCTGGATAGTCGCGACCCCGTATGCTCACTACTTCGACGAGACGCTGTTGACTGTTCCGCTACTGATGTTCATCGGGCGCGACGGAGAGAGGCTCACGAAATGGCCGGTGATCCTGTCCCTCTACCTCAGCTTCTTCTCGCTCATCTTCGTGGAGAAGCTGTATTTTCGCGCCAATTTGCTATCGCTATTTCTGCTAGCGACGCTCGCCTGCGGGATAACTCTCGCGCGTCAGCCGGTTCAGCCTGGAGGTCGGTTGCATGAGGATCCCATCCGAGGGCTGGAAAGAGCCGTGGGGGTGGGGGTGAGGTACTCCCTCGCGGCCATAAGATTCCCCGTTCGACCGATGTGCGCTGCGGCTACTTTCGCCTACGCTTATCGCTGTGTTGACGTGACGACGGGAGCGCCATATGGCGGATGCCTGGGCCCGAGCGGATAGAAGCGGGTCCAGGGGCGCCACGCGGCGACACCGCTGCCAGATTACGCTGGCTTGGCTCTGGGTGGTGTGGTTCCTGGCGACACCCTTCGCTCACTTCCCGGACGAGATACTCCTGACGATCCCCATCCTGGCACTGCTAGGGCGTGATGGGCAGCACCTGGGCCAGGCCATTCCCGTGTTCGTCATCTACCTGCTGTTCTTCTCACTCGCGCTGTTTCCCGTGACGCTCTTCCATGCCAGTCCACTCTCGCTCTCACTCGCAGCGGTAGCCGGCTGCCTCGCGGTCGCTGCCCATAATCGTCGGCATCGACAAGGCGTCGCGGACTCCGCGACCGGATCGCTCAGTCGCGTGGGGGCACGGTGGTGAGCGGTAGGGCGAGCGAAATGGCCCCGAGCGCGAACTTCCTTGAGAGTGCGGCCACGTCGGCGTCGGATCGATCCGGCACAACACCGTCGTGGCGCCTCTGGACAGTGCTTGCTCCGATCGTGATCTGCGCGCTTCTCTGGATCCTGGCCGTTTCCCGGCAAGGGACGTTCACTGAACGGGCGGACGGGAAGGGGTTCGCCGTCGATGTGGCGATGTTCGTTACGGCCGCGCAGCTAACCGGTGAAGGCCGCGACCCGTACGATCAAAACACGCTGTATCGGGCGGAGCGCGCCTGGCTCGACAGACAGGACCTCGCCATCAACCGCCACGGGGCAATGGTGCGAGTCGGCTACCCCCCGGTCTTCTTCTGGGCGTTTGAGCCGCTCGCCCGCCTGCCGTTTCAGGTTTTGGCCTACGAGTGGCGGCTGGCTATGTATCTCCTGGCCGGCCTCGGCGTCTTCGCCTGCCTACGCTATCTGGGCTGGCGGCGCCGGCTGGCGCCCTGCCTGATCTTTCTTCTTATGCCGCCGGTGATACTCGGGACGGGTAATACCGGGAACCTGATTTTGGCGGCGTTTGGCTGCTCGCTCGCGCTTGCCAGGCGTCATCCAGCCGCCGCAGGAGCGCTCTTGAGCCTGGCGTGGG
>QHBP01000068.1 GCA_003244175.1 Chloroflexota bacterium
ACCTGCGCGCTGCGCGGCTGCGATCCCAAGAAAATGCTGGTCAGCGGGGCCGAAGTGTATGCGCCGGAGCAATAATCCCTCACTGAAGCGGCCGGGTAACCCGGTAGCGCCGGAGTAAAAATCCGGCAGCAATAGCCCTTTGCGTCGGATTGGCAGAGGGCGGGGGATGAAGGGCGTGGAGCTATATGGACGGGTTCGCTATGCGGTCCAATTTGAAGGGCTAAGCCATCGCGAGGCGGCACGGCAATTTGGGATTGACCCTCGGACAGTCGCTAAGATGGTGAGGTTTTCGGTACCGCCAGGTTACGTGCGCAAGAAGCCGCCGGCTAGGCCGAAGCTTGATCCATTTATTCTCGTGATCGACCGCATTCTCTTGGACGACAAGTCGCGTCCGAAGAAGCAGCAGCATACGGCGAAGCGGATCTTCGAGCGGCTTCGGGACGAATACGGCTTCACAGGCGGCATCACGATTGTGAAGGATTATGTGGCCGGCTGGCATCGGCGGGCTCAAGAGATGTTCGTGCCGCTGGTGCACCCGCCGGGGCATGCTCAGGTAGACTTTGGTGAAGCCATCGGAGTCATCGGTGGCGTCGAGCGCAAGATCCACTTCTTCGCTTTTGACTTGCCGCACTCAGACGCCTGCTTCGTGGTCTGCTATCCGGCAGAGACGACGGAAGCCTTCTGCGACGGCCATATTCGGGCGTTTGCCTTCTTTGGCGGCGTTCCGCAGTCGATCCTATATGACAACACCAAGATCGCAGTGGCACGCATCCTGGGTGACGGCAAGCGGCAGCGGACGCGCGTATTCACCGAACTGCAATCGCATTACCTGTTCGAGGATCGTTTTGGCCGACCTGGTAAAGGCAACGACAAGGGCAAAGTCGAAGGGCTCGTCGGCTATGCGCGACGGAACTACCTCGTACCAATCCCGGTGTTTGAGAGCTTCGAGGCGCTGAACGCCTATCTGCTGGAATGCTGCCGCCGTCGAATGGCTGACTGTTTGCGCGGCCATGATGGGACGATCGGCGAGAGGTTGGAGCGCGATCTTGCCGCCTTCCAGACGCTGCCGCCTGCACCTTACGACGCCTGCGAGAAGGTGCCCACGAGTGTCTCCTCGCTGTCGCTGGTGCGCTACCGGCTCAACGACTACTCGGTGCCGACGACCTACGGTCACCATGATGTGCTTGTTCGCGGATACGTCCATGATGTGGTGATCTCATGCGGCGCGGAGGTGATCGCACGTCATCCACGCTCCTACGAGCGCGAGGACTTCGTATTCGAGCCGCTGCACTACCTGGCGCTGATCGAGCAGAAGATCAACGCGCTAGACCAGGCTGCGCCGCTGGCCGGCTGGCAATTGCCGGAAGAGTTCATGACGCTGCGGCGTCTTCTGGAAGCCCGGATGGGTAAGCAGGGTAAGCGCGAGTTTGTGCAGGTCCTGCGGCTGATGGAGGTGTTCCGCGCCGATGAGGTCGCTGCCGCGGTGCGCGACGCCATGGCACGCGGAGCAATCGGCTTCGATGCTGTCAAGCACCTGGTTCTGTGTCGCATCGAACGGCGACCGCCGCGCCTCGACATGATGGTCTATCCGTATCTGCCGCAGGCCCATGTGGCGATGACGTCGGCCAAGACATACCTGGGCCTGCTGACGGGGGCCGCATCATGACCGATGCACCCCAGCTTCTGCTCGCTCATCACCTGAAGGCGCTCAAGCTGCCAACGTTCCTGCGCGAGCACGACAAGCTTGCTCGACAGTGCGCCGCCGAGGGCCTTGATCATACCCGCTATCTGCTGCGCCTGGCCGAACTGGAGCTAATCGACCGCGAACGACGCATGGTGGAGCGACGGATCAAGGAAGCGCGGTTCCCGGCTGTCAAGAGCCTGGACAGCTTCAACTTCACCGCCATTCCCTCGCTCAACAAGACCCTCGTGCTGGAGCTCGCCCGCTCGGAGTATGTGACCCGCCGGGAGAACATCATCGCGGTCGGCAACAGTGGCACCGGCAAGACGCACATCGGTCTCAGCCTTGGTCTGGCGGCCTGCCAGAAAGGGCTGTCGGTTGGTTTCTACACTGCCGCGGCGCTCGTTCATGAACTCTTGGAGGCTCGCGACGAGAAGCGGTTACTTCGCCTGCAACGGCAACTCGCTGGATATAAGCTCCTGATTATCGACGAGCTGGGATACGTGCCTCTCTCACAGACCGGGGCCGAACTATTGTTCGAGGTGTTCAGCCAGCGTTATGAGCGCGGTTCAACCGCCGTCACCTCCAACCTTCCATTCGACGAATGGACCAGCGTGTTCGGTTCCGAGCGGCTTACGGGTGCGCTGCTCGACCGGCTGACCCATCACGTCCATATACTGGAAATGAACGGCGACAGTTACAGGCTCAATCAGAGCAAGCGCCGCTCACACCGTGCCAGTGCTGACACTCAGGCGGATAATCCGACACAACCCTGATACCTGGAGAAAAGGCCCCAAGTTGCGGGCCCTTGGAGCTATGCGCGGAAGTTGGT
>QHBP01000046.1 GCA_003244175.1 Chloroflexota bacterium
TCGGACCGATTCCCAGTCGGTGACGTCTGCCAAGATGGCAATCGCTTCGCCGCCAGCATCTCGTATTTCGGAGGCGACCGTCTCGATCTCACTCTGGGTTCGTGCCCATAAGGCAGTATGCAACCCGTCTTGCGCCAGGCGTACCGCGATGGCTCTGCCGATGCCCCGTCCGCCTCCCGTGACCACCGCGACTTTACCGTCTGCCATCGTTTGGTGCCTTCCTTCCCCTAGAAGCCTTTTTCAACCCGAGCAGACGCCTGCCCTCGACGCTCACCCTAGACTGTGCCATATTGGAAAGGAACCAAAAGGCTCGCCGCAGCCGACTTACCTGGCTGCGGTTCTAGGAGGGATTCATGACACTTAAGACGACGGATCTGAAGCGCGGACTCGATGTGTTCGCATCGGACGGCCACAAGGTTGGGAGCGTGGTCGAGATATACGGTAGCGAATTTGGCGACGAGCCGGGACTGGCACCGCCGACGGGCAACCTGCCAACCGGTGAGCCGAGTCCGTTCATCAAGGTGCGCAAGAGTATCTTGGGGGCGGCCCGAGCAGACCTCCACGTTCCCGCGAATGCGGTGCGAGCCGTGTCTGAGAAGGGCGTGGAGCTGAACGCACCGAGTGACGAGTGTCTGAAACGCTACTCTAACCGCTAGTCCTAGGCTGCTCCCCGGTATCCAAAGCAGGAAGCTGCACCTGAAAACGTGTACCCCGACCCACGTTACTTTCCACTTTGATATTTCCCTGATGGGCTTGCACGATCCACTGGGCAATCGCGAGGCCCAAACCAGTGCCGCCGCTGTCGTGCTCGCGGGCGCGGTCGACTCGATAGAAGCGGTCAAATACATGGGGGAGGTCTCCGGTCGGGATACCGATACCAGTGTCGGCGACCACTAATCTCACGTTTCCATCTTCTCGCTGTAGCGAGAGATCTACACGTCCACCGCGGTCCGTGTACTTCAATGAATTATCCAGCAGGATGAGCAGAAGCTGGCGGAGCCGTCCTTCGTCGCCCTGAACCGTGACGGGTCCATCGAGAGTGGCAGAGCTTCCGATGCCTCGCGACTCGGCGATGCGCTGCAGATCCTCGTGGACCTCTGAAACCAGCGAGCGAAGGTCGACCTGTTCGGACGCAAGCTTGGTCGACTCGGCATCAGCGCGCGCCAACGTGAGTAGGTCGCCCACGAGGCGGTTGAGGTGGTCCGTCTCGCGAATGATGTCGTTGACCAATGACGCGTCGTCGTCCGGAAGCGAGCCTCCGTGACGCTCGAGCATCTCCGCATTGGCGCGTATCAGAGCGAGGGGTGTGCGTAGTTCATGCGAAGCGTCGGCGGTGAACTGCCTCTGGCGCGAAAAAGCCTTACGAATTGGTACCAGGGCGCGATTCGCAAGAAAGAGACTGGCAATGCCCGAGAGCAAGACGCCAATCAGTCCTCCAAGGGTCAGGAGCAAGAGTAGTTCGTGCAGGCCGGAGTCTTCTCCTGAGGCGGTCCGGCTGATCTGAACTACACCAACGAACGTTTTGTCGGTCCGCGAAACGGCGAATGTGAGGACGCGCTGCGGTCCTTCCTGCCCGTAGGAGACGGTTCTCAGATCGTCACTGCCGGTTCGAAGTGCCGCTGTCATCGCGTCCCTGCTCACGGCCGCCATACTTCGGGGCGGACAGGGACGGGCCGGGACCATGGGCTGGGGATTGGGCGGACAATCGGTCGATACATTTACCTGCCCGGCAGCGTTGGCCACCACGGTACGATAGGACGGTTCGGAGGGCGCATTCGTGAGGGCGTAGAGGGAGTACGCGTCGCCACCTGTCTGGCTGAGCCGAGCTATCACGGCATCCTTCTGGGCACGCAGCTGCTGGTCGACCTCTGAATAGATATTCGCGGAAAAGAGGCTGTACACCGCGATCTCGAGTATCGCCAGAATGAAGATGAGGACGAGGACGTTCCACCCCACCAGCCGCCACTGAGCAATATCGAACATCTTGAGGCGGCGCGCCCGTAGCGCCCGTAGCGGCATCACGCCCTAATCCTTGAGGGAGTACCCGACGCCGCGAACGGTTCGTATCAACGGCTCTGGAAACCCTTTATCGATTTTATTTCGCAAGTAGTGCACGTAGATGTCCACAACGTTGCTGAAGGAATCGAAATTGTAGCCCCACACGTGATCGAGTATCTGCGTACGCGTGAGAACATTGCCTGCATTTCGCATGAGGAACTCGAGGAGCTGGAACTCTTTTGCGGTCAGCTCGATTGCCCGATCTCCTCTACGGGCTTCTCTCCTGGCAAGGTCTAACACCAGGTCGCCACGCATCAACTCTTGCTCGACCTGCGGTTGTACCTGCCTACGCGCGAGCGCTTTGACGCGTGCCAACAGCTCGGAGAAGGAGAAGGGCTTGATGAGATAGTCGTCAGCTCCAGATTCGAGGCCCTGAACTCGATCCTCAACGGCGTCTCTTGCGGTCAGCATCAAGATACGCGCGTCATTGTTGTGGGCACGGAGACGCCGGCACACCTCCACGCCATCCATATGCGGCAGCATGAGGTCAAGGAC
>QHBP01000148.1 GCA_003244175.1 Chloroflexota bacterium
CCCCACAACGGTTTTGAAGACCGAGGCCCTCACCAGAGAACACGCACCCCCGCCGTAGTCTTGCATCACCGAGCGTGCACGGGCAAAGGCGATGGGGAAGAGACCCGATGGTAGTTCCGCCGAAGTCCGCACGCCCCCGTGCTAGCATGATTGCCGGAACATCCCCCATGAGATACCTCGTTCTCTCCGACGTCCACGCCAATCTCGAGGCTCTGGAAGCCGTCCTTGCGGATGCGCCTGCCTACGAGGCCGTGCTGTCGCTGGGCGATCTCGTCGGGTACGGACCCAATCCCAACGAATGCGTGGAACGCGTGAGGTCGCTTCCGAATCTCACATCCCTGGTAGGGAACCATGATCTGGCAGCTTTGGGGGAGCTGGACCTCGCGGCCTTCAATGCGTATGCAAGCTCCTCGGCGGAGTGGACGGCGCGTCGACTCGATTCGGAGGTGCGGTCGTACCTCGGGTCACTCGCCCCGAGTCTGGGATGCGACGGAGCCTTTCTCGCCCATGCCAGTCCGCGCGATCCCGTGTGGGAATACCTGGAGACCCCCGATCAGGGACCGGCGAACTTCCATCGCTTTGAGAGCGCACTTGGGTTCGTGGGGCACACCCATGTGCCGCGCGTGTTCCAGGAGACATCGAGCGACGAGCCGTCGCACGTAGTCATGCCCGGAAAGGATGACGAGATCGATCTCGGCGATGGTGTGCGCAGGATCGTCAATCCGGGGGGCGTGGGGCAGCCGCGTAACGGCGACCCGCGGGCCGCGTACGGGATCTGGGACACCGAGGCGCGGACGTTCGCGTTCCGGCGCGTCCCGTATTCATTCGAGATCACGCAGACGAAGATTCGGTCGGCCGGCTTACCGCACGTGCTGGCGGAACGCCTCGCGCACGGGCTGTAGTTCGTCCCTTACGGGGTCGGCTGGACGAGCGGAGCGGCGGCAGCCGGGGCGGTTGGCTGAAGCTGTGCCGGCGGNNCGCCGGCGGTGACTGTGCCGGCGGCGACTGGACGACCGGTGGCGCTGTCGGTTGCAGAACCTGAGCCGGCGGGGGCAGGGTGGCCGGCGGTCCTCCAGATTGTGCGCCGGGGACTGACTCGCCGTTTGCGGCTGACGCGGGAGCGGTCGGAGCAGCTGCCGGCGGCGCCGTCGCAACGGGCGTGGCGGCGGACGGTGAGGGCGCCGGAACCACCGGGGCCAGCACGGGCGGGGTGTACCCCGGTTGCGGTACTGGGACGAAGGTCGAGGAGGTCCCCACGGAGCAGTACGGAATCTGGCCCACATAAATGTCGTATCCCATACTGCTGGGCGAGTACGCGTCTCCCGGGAGCAGGCACTGTGTTCCCGAATACACCGAAGCGGGAGGCGGACCGAAGTCCTTGGGAGGCAGACGCAAGATGTCCAAGGCCTTCAGCATAAAGTCGTGCCAGATGGGCGCAGCGCCGGTGACGCCGGTCGTCCCCACCATGGGGCTGTTGTCCGCGTTGCCCACCCACACACCCGTCACGATGTCCGGCGTATACCCCATTGTCCAGTTGTCTGTGAAGCCGGTCGTCGTTCCGGTCTTGGCCGCGGCCGGGCGCCCCAAGTACAGAGGGCTGTCCAGCCCGAACTCGCAGATGGCCTGACAGCGCGCGTTGTTGTCCGACAGGACATTGTTCATTTCATACGCATATGCTGGGTCAAATACGTACTTCGATTGCGCCGGCTTCTGCGAATCGTACAGAAGGGCTCCGGTTGTGCGGTCGTACACCCGGCGAATCGAGGTTGGAGGCACCGTCGACCCATTGTTGGCGAAGACGCCGTAAGCCGCGGTCTGCTCCACCAAACGCACGCCTCGCTCCACCCCACCAAGCGTCAGGGCCCATCCGCAGCAATGCGGGTTGTCCTGCTTGAAGCTGGTCAACCCCATCTTCACGGCCTGATCACGGATCGCAAGCAGACCTTCCGCGTTTCCGGGCACCTGCGCGTTGTACTGCTCCACCTTTATGGCCGGGATGTTCAGCGAGTTGTCGAGAGCGGTTCGCAACGTCACCGCGCCATGCCACAATTTGTCGTAGTCCAGAGGCTCATACCAGCCTCCGTCGTCGGGGTTTCCTTGGTCAGGAATGGCGATCGGACCGTCTATCACCGTGGTCGCCGGTGACAGCTGATGCTGGAAGCCGTAGATATAGTTGAACGGCTTGAACGACGAACCTGGCTGGCGCGGGCTGATTGCCATGTTGATCTGGCCGTATCGGGCATTGTAGTCCGCGCTGCCCACCATTGCCCTGATGCAGCCTAGGCAATCCTTCTGAACGTCGATGGACACAAGCGCCCCATCGGTGACGTTGTACGCGCCCAGCTGATTGATCTGGCCAGAGACGATACCCTGGGCCGCGTTCTGGAGACGGGGGTCAAGCGTCGTCTCGACGCGCAGGCCGTTGTAAATCTTGTTTTTCAGGCTCGGCACCGTCTGCGAGAGGTTCTGCAGCTGATCGATGACGTACTGAACGAAGTGGGGATACCTGGTGTGGACGGCCGGAGGCTTGAAGACCCACTTCTGCGCCTCGGCCATTTGCTGGCGAATGATCGGCGGGTCGGGATTGCTGCACTGCGACGTGTGCAAGTATCCGTGTAGGCACATCAGATACAGGACGTAGTGCATGCGCCGCAGGGCAGAGGGCTTATCGGTGACCGGATTGTAGATGCTGGGCGCCTCCGGCAATCCGGCCAGCAAAGCCGACTTGGCCAGATCGAGATTGTACGCGTGCTTGTGGAAGTACGTCTCGGACGCCGCTTCCGCGCCGATGGACAGATTGCCGTAGGAGATGCTGTTCAGGTAGTACCAGAGGATTTTGCTCTTCGGGTACTTCTGCGTGAGCTCCGCTGCCAGCACCACCTCTTCTGTCTTTCGGCTCAGGGTGGCTCCCGTCAGGTGCATGTAACGGCGAACCAGCTGCTGCGTGATTGTGCTGGCCCCGGATACCACCTCGTTCTTGACCCAGTTGTCATACGCAGCGCGCGCAATGCTAAACGGGTCGAACCCCGGGTTGCTGTAAAAGCTGGCATCCTCGGTGGCGATCGTGGCGTTCTGAAAAACCAGCGGGATGCCGTGATGGTGCCTCGCGCTGTCCGTTAGCCAATCCTGTCCGTGTGCCGCGAAGCCTGCGTCCGTGTTTCCCGGCCACTGCAGCTTCTCGATCACGCGCCGTCCCCGGTTCTTATTGGAGAGGTCCGCGAGATCGAAGAGCTTACGGCCGAACCGATCGACAATGACTGTGTTCTGAAACTGCATCCGGCCCTGGAAGCTCTTGAGGCTGGGAAGGTTCTGGCCGTAGAAAAAGAGAGTTCCGGCACTTGCCCCGGAAGTGAGCATCACAACCGCGACGATCAGAACGACGATCGCGCGAAGGATCGGGTGAGACCGGGAATGCTGGTGCCGGCCGACACTGCGATACGCCGAGCGGCGTCTGAGGGTTCGAGATGCCATACCGGGCAATTATGCGGCACGACGCGAGAGCGCGTCCATAGACATAGTGAGAGCCACTCCTGAAATGCGCGGCATATGATGATGCACAGCCTGAGGAGGAACGATGGCAGCACGGGTATTTGTTACAAGGATCGTGCCGCGGCCGGGAATCGATCGATTACGCGAGTGCGCGGACGTTGATGTGAATGAAAGTGACATTCCCTTGACCACTGATGAGCTGCGCGCAAAGGCGGGCCGTTACGACGCTCTGGTCACTCTCCTGACCGACCAGATCGATGCGTCGGTTCTCGCAGCGGGAAGGGGACGCTTGCGCATCGTCGCCAATATCGCCGTGGGCTACGACAATATCGACATCGACGCCGCCAGCGCAGCCGGCATCGTCGTCAGCAACACGCCGGGCGTGCTCACCGATACGACCGCAGACTTTGCCTGGACGCTCTTGATGGGAATCGCGCGTCGCACGCACGAAGCACAGTCGTTCTTGCGTGCGGGCAAGTATGACGGATGGGGCATCATGATGATGCTCGGGGGAGACATCCACGGCGCGACGCTGGGCCTCGTCGGATTCGGGCGTATCGGACGCGCGATGGCGAAACGAGCCTTGGGCTTTGACATGCGGGTCCTGTATTACGACCCCGTCGCGCAGGCGGAGGATGAGGCGCGACTGCTTGGTGCTCATCGCGCCGATCTCAACACCCTTCTGCGTGAGAGCGACTTCGTCAGCCTTCACACCCCGCTATGTCAGGAGACGCATCACCTGATCGGGAAAGAGCAGCTAGAGGCCATGAAACCGACGGCCTATCTCGTCAACACGGCGCGAGGTCCAATCGTCGATGAAGCAGCCCTGGCGCAGGGGCTTCACGACAGGGAGATCGCGGGAGCCGCACTCGATGTCTTTGAGAACGAACCCGAGGTTCATCCCGGCCTATTGGAGCTGGACAATGTGCTCCTCACCCCGCACATTGCCTCGGCCACTGTCGCGACGCGCACCAAGATGGCGACGATTGCCGCGGACAATGTCATTGCGGTTCTCGAGGGTCGTGAGCCACTCACCTGTATCAACGCGGACATGCTGGCACACCTCCGGCCTCCGGGCCCGTACGTCCTGGCGCCCATTCCTTGCCCGGACAAACGTTGAAGAGATCCCCGCGTGCCTCGCGCATCACACCCATCGATCGCCGAGACTCGAGGGTCGAGACCGGCATAACTCCTCTCGGTTTACGGTGGCGAAGCGCCCCGGACACGAGATTGCCGCACCTACGTGGCGACGCGGACAGCACTTTCCAGGGCGGCGCGCATGCGATCGAGCGCTAGCTGCAGGTTCTCGTAGGAGTTAGCGTAGGACAGCCGCAGGTAGCCTTCACCGCGGGCGCCGAAAGCGGTTCCGGCGAGGACCGCGATGCCCGCATCATTCAGAAGGTAGTCGGCGGCCCCGCGGGAGGACATGCCCGTGCCCTCGATATTGGGGAACGCATAGAAAGCTCCCTGCGGGGTGGTGCACCGCACTCCCTCGATGCGATTGAGCCCGGCAACCACAAGGTCGCGGCGGCGACGAAACTCGCGCACCATCTGATCGACGGACTCCTGCGGCCCCGTCAGAGCTTCGACTCCGGCCATCTGCGTGGAGGTCGCGGTGCAGGAGTTGCAATTGGTGACAAGGCGCGCTATGTGCGGTGCCAGCCATTGAGGCATGACCCCGTAGCCCAGACGCCAGCCTGTCATGGCGTACGTCTTGGAGAAGCCGTCAAGAACGCACGTCCGTTCCTCCATCCCAGGGAACGTGGCAAGGCTGACGAACTCGCCGTCGTAGAGGATGCGCGAGTAGATCTCGTCGGACAGCACGAACGCGTCGTGCTCGACCGCGCTACTAGCGATACGCTCTAAATCGCGGGTCGAAACCGCACAGCCGGCGGGATTGGAGGGAGTATTGACGATGATCAGCTTGGTCCGATCGTTGACGCGGTTCAGAAGATCGTCGACCTCCCAACGAAATACGCTCCCATCCTCCACAAAGCCGATCGGAACCGGTGTCGCACCCATGAAGTTGACCATCGACTCGTAGATAGGGAAGCCCGGATCGGGGTACATGACTTCATCACCCTCTTCCAGCAGAGCGAGCATCACGTAGAACATGACGGGCTTTCCGCCGGGAACGACGACGACGTTTTCCGGGTGTGCGTCCAGTCCCTTGCGCCGCTTCTGATCATTCGCAATCGCAAAGCGCAGATCGTCGATGCCGGCCGACGGCGTGTAGTGGGTCGCTCCGTTGAGAAGCGCGTCGGCGCCGGCCTCGACCACATTGCGCGGGGTGTCGAAGTCCGGCTCGCCAATTTCCAGGTGGATGATGTCGCGTCCTTGGGCCTCGAGGGCCCGCGCCCGCGCCAGCACCTCAAATGCCGTCTCCGTGCCCAGCCTGCCCATGCGCTTGGCCAGCTCCATTGCTTCCTCCGACGCGGAGCGGAATGCCCCGTTTATACCGGTCAAAGAGCCCGTTTCTTGCATCCAATCGCAGTATAGACTGGACAGGTGCAGCAAGTACTTTGGCCGATGTGTGCGCTATGTGGATTTCGCCGCGCGCTGGCTTCGTTATGTCTAATGTGCTGTCTCGGCGGATGTGCCGTTTCTTCGGCAGCTCCCCGACGCACACCCGTGACCGCGCCGACATCGACGTCAACTCCTACACCTGGAGTCTCATTTGTCGTAGCCGTTAGCGCGGTGCCGACTCCGCGTCCGCCCCGACCCACACCGACACCGGTAACAAGGCCGACGGCCACCCCAAGCGCAGCGTACGTCGCTCTCAGCTCCTCATCAGGGCCTCCCGTGAGCCGGGTCATTCAGATTCGCGGTGCCAATTTCCCCCATTCGGTCACCGTCCAGATCGTCTTCTCCCCCGTTGGACGGTTGTCTCCCATAGAAGCTACGTCGTCCACGGACGGTAAAGGCCACCTGTCCGCTACCCTGCACGTACCCTCTTCGCCGCCGGGTCAGTATCGGATCGATGTCCGGACCGATGGGTATACACAGGCGTCGACGTCGTACGCGGTACGGTCTTTCGCCCACGTGGTGGCGTCCGCCGTCAGCGGGAGACGAGGAACGTCAATTCGGGTGAGCGGTGCGCGTTTCTCGCCCGGATTGAGCTTGACCGTCGTCGTCTATCCGCTCTCACGTGTCAGGCCTTTTTTGCTGGGCCGCGTGCGCACCGACCGACACGGATCTTTTTCGCTGACCGTCTCCGCGAGCCGCCTCTCTCAGGGGCAGTACGACCTGCGTGCCTATTCCGCCGTCGCTGCGCAAACGGGAGAATCCTTCTTCGAGGTCGTCTCGTGACGGGTCCGATCGAGCTGGCTGATCCGCTGCTCACGGCCAATCAAATTCAATCTCGCGTCAGAAGCCTCGCGGATGACATCAACGGGACGTTTGCCAATAGTGGCAGGCGACTCTCCGTCATCGTCGTCCTCAAAGGCGCGTGTTTTTTTGCGATCGACTTGCTTCGGCATCTCACTCTGGACGTCCAGGTCGACTTTTTGCGCGCCTCATCCTATCTGGGCGCGGGCTCCACGGGAGAGGTCCGCCTTCTGTACGACATCACGATGGCGATAGCGGGAACGGACGTGCTCCTGGTCGAGGATATCGTCGATACCGGATTGACGGCGACCTGGCTCCGCCGCCACCTCGCGGGGAGGAGTCCCGCGTCGGTTCACCTCGTCACGCTTCTGGATAAGCCGTCGGGCAGGCGAGTGGACGTGAACATCGATTGGTCGGGATTCACGATTCCGGATGAGTTTGTCGTCGGCTATGGTCTGGACTATGACGAGGCATTTCGAAACTTGCCCGGCGTGTATGTGGCCCGAGAAGTGCAGGAGTAAGCCTCACGCCCGCGGCGCGCAATCGACGCCCCGGACCGAAGCGATCGTATAGTGAAATGCAAGGCGGTGCCCGTAATGCACCCTACACACGTGGAGCATCATGAACGACACCGAGAGCGTCCAACTCGCGACGACCGGCCGAGCTGAGGGAATCCAGCGCGTTCCCGCCACCATGTCCGCGCTCGTCAAACCTCGACCGGAGGCTGGGGCCGATATGCGTCGCGTCGATATTCCGCGGCTCGGACCGCACGACGTTCTGGTCCGTGTCGACGCCGCCTCAATTTGTGGCACCGACCTGCACATCTATCTCTGGGACCCCTGGGCGGCAAGCCGCGTCTCGCCGCCGCTGGTCTTCGGACACGAGTTTGCGGGTCACGTTGCCTCAGTGGGCGAGCAGGTGACCCGGACGGCCGTGGGAGACTATGTGGCGGGCGAGAGTCACATCGTGTGCGGCGACTGCTATGAGTGCCGGCACGGCCTGGCACACATATGTCGCAATGTTCAGATCGTGGGTGTGGACCGGCCAGGGGCCTTTGCCGAGTACGTTGCCATTCCGGAGCAGAATGCGTGGCCGACCGATCCGAGCATTCCTCCCGAGATCGCGACCATTCAGGAGCCCATGGGCAATGCGGTCCACACGGCTCTGAGCCAATCGCTGGCAGGCGCCTACGTGGTCATCTTCGGCGCCGGGCCTATCGGCCTGTTTGCGGTTCCCATCGCGCGAGCGTCAGGGGCCAGGCGAGTCCTAACGGTAGAGCCGAGTCCTGTCCGGTTGAGGCTTGCGACGCGTATGGGATCGGACGTCGTCATCGATCCGTCACGTGAGCATGTCGTGCATCGCATCATGGAGGAGACCGAAGGGGAGGGTGCGGACGTCGTCCTGGAAATGTCGGGCAACGCCGAGGCAATCTCGCAGGCCCTGACGGTGCTGCGACACGGGGGTGACATCTCGCTCCTGGGGATTCCGGCGCGACCTATAGAGGTACTCCTCGCCGACGGTGTGATTTTCAAGGGAGCGACGGTGCGCGGCATCTCGGGCCGGCGCCTCTGGGAGACCTGGTACCAGACCAGAGGTTTCCTCCAATCGGGCATGGATTTGTCG
>QHBP01000204.1:0-242 GCA_003244175.1 Chloroflexota bacterium
AAGCAGGGCCAGCATGAGGAAAAACATTATCGGCTTGCCACCCGGCGTGACCACGACGTTCTCGGGACCAGCAACGATATTTTTCCGGGATGTCTGGTCTCGGGCGATCGCCTCCTTCAGGGAATCGATTCCCGCGGAGGAGGTATAGTGTGTTTCTCCGCTCTGAAGCGCCCTAACGCCGGCTTCCACGACGTTAGCGGGGGTGTCGAAGTCTGGCTCGCCTATCTCTAGGTGGATGGAAG
>QHBP01000204.1:281-2805 GCA_003244175.1 Chloroflexota bacterium
ATGCGGTTTCGGTCCCGAGCCGGTTCATACGCTTCGCCAGCTGCATTCGCTGCTTCACCCCGCCCGCCGAGTGACTTCTCCTGCCTTACGGCCCACACGGAAGTATATCCTGGAAACGAGGACGGAACAGGATGCGTTGTCGGCTTGATCGCGCAGTATTGAGGCGTATTCCCGTGCTCGCGCTGGGTACGCTCCTGTTGGGAGGCTGCGACGTTGCAGGCCTGCAACCATCCCCAGGCCCACGCCTCCCTTCCCCAACCCCTACTGTCGCCTTCGATGTCGCGGTCACCCCTGGGAGCACGTCTAATTCACACGTCCGCGCACCCACCGCCACGCCGTTGGTTGTGCCGCGCGGACCTTACCTGGCACTGATTCCAGCGTCCGGGCCCCCAACGACTCTGACCGTGCGGGTTAGGGGCGGCCACCTGCCTGCTGCAAAGGCACTGCAACTGTCCTACGACACTGGAGGAGGGGCCGCGGCCTCGGCGACCGTGTACACGGATCACCGCGGGGCCCTCTCCGCGCACTTCGCCATTCCTGCTGCCTCTCCCGGAACCTATGACATGCTGGCGCAGCTGAACGGCGTGACAGTAGCGGCAACCACCTTTGCAGTGGTCTCTACGGCCACCCTCGACGTCCACGTCACCGGTGAGGACAAGACGAGGGGCATTCGCGTCGAAGGAGCGAGTTTTCTTCCGCATATTCGAGTGCTGCTCGTCGTGTACTCCATGTCGGGATCAATGACGCCGATGCGCCTCGGCATACGACGTTCCGGACGCCAGGGTATGTTCAGGCTTGAAAGAAGCATCAGCGCGCTGCAGCCAGGTCAATACGTGGTGCGCGCCCTGTCGCTCAGCAACCAAACAGCTCAGGTAAGTGAGGGATTTTTTCAGGTGGCTTTGTGACCGAGGACACGACGGTTGCTCTGGGTGCCCGTATCCTCGGGGCGGCGCAGATCCGCGCACGGGTGCGCAGGCTGGCAAGGCAGATCGATGAGGACTACCGTGACCTCGACGACCCACTCTCGGTGATCGTGGTGCTAAAGGGAGCGTGCTTCTTCGCGGTCGATCTCCTGCGGTGTCTGAAAATACCGACGCGTCTGGACTTTCTGCAGGCATCGTCATACAAGGGAGTCAACTCGACGGGTGAGGTACGGCTGCACAAGGACATTTCAATGCCAATTGCCGGTGCTCGCGTCTTACTCGTAGAAGACATCGTCGACACCGGAGTCACCGCACGCTGGCTGATACGCCACCTGGAGAGTCATTCCCCGAAGGACGTGAAACTCTGCGCGCTCTTAGACAAGCCGTCTAGGCGGTTGACTCCTGTCACCCTTGATTACACAGGCTTCACCGTTGCCGATGTTTTTGCGATTGGCTACGGGCTCGACTTCCAAGAGAGTCATCGGAGTCTCCCGTCTATCTATGAGGCTGTTGTTGAGACGCAGCAACAAGATTGAGTGCAGTGACCATTGGCCGCACGTGGGAGTCGCTCTTATAGTAAGGCTGGACGCGCTGCGGAACCGGTTTGGGAGTGATCATGTACGAAACCCAGATGGCTGACACGTCACGACAAGCACGAACGCTTGAGCGGATTCCGTCGCGAATGCGAGCACTTGTGAAAGGCGTGCCTAGCGCTGGGGCAAGCATCGAAGAGGTGTCGGTGCCTGCCATCGGCCCTCGGGACGTGCTGGTGAAGGTCCGAGCCGCTTCGATCTGCGGCACGGACGGCCACATTTACGGCTGGGACTCATGGGCCCAGGAGAGGATACGTCCCCCACTCGTTTTCGGGCACGAGTTCTGCGGGGACGTGGTCGCTGTCGGTCTTGACGCGAAGAGGGTTGCTATCGGCGAGTACGTGGCCGCGGAAAGTCACATCGCGTGTGGCGATTGCTACGAGTGCAGGCATTCCATGCTGCATGTGTGCCGCCGCACGCAGATCATAGGCGTGGATCGGCCGGGAGCATTCGCGGATTACGTTGCCATTCCTGAAACGAATGCTTGGCCTACGGATCGCCGCTTTCCGCCAGAAATCGCCACCATCCAGGAGCCGATGGGGAACGCGGTGCACACGGTGCTCGCCGCGCCCGTAGCAGGTGCGACCGTGGTTATTTTCGGCGCAGGACCAATTGGTCTATTCGCGGTTCCGATTGCCCGTGCTTCTGGCGCGGCCAAGATCATTACGGTCGAGCCCAGCCCGGTTCGACTGGAGCTAGCGCGGGAAATGGGTTCGCATATCAATATCGACCCGGGGTCCGACAACGTTGTGCACCGCATCCTTGAGGAAACTTCGGGAGAGGGAGCGGATGTGGTCCTGGAGATGTCTGGGAATGCCCAGGCTATCGCGCAGGGCCTGAAGGGGCTGCGTCACGGCGGTCACGTGTCGCTCCTGGGACTTCCGTCACAGCCGGTCGAGGTGGACCTCGCTGAGGGCGTTATCTTCAAGGGAGCCACGCTGCAGGGGATCTCGGGGAGACGAATCTTCGAGACCTGGTACCAGACCCGAGGCTTCCTGGAGTCTGGCA
>QHBP01000099.1 GCA_003244175.1 Chloroflexota bacterium
GCCGAAGTCTGGTTGGGATTGTTGAACACGAAGCCCGACGACAGCTTAGTGACCTGGAAGTCCATCTCGGTGCCGAGCAGAAAAAGGACCGCCTTCGGATCGATCAGGACGGTGACGCCCTTGTCCTCGACCACCTCGCCGTCGTGCGCCTCCACCGCTCCGCGGGTCAGGTCGGCAAACTGCAGCGTGATAGCGGCGGCAGCTTCATCCCCCTGCTCTTGGGTGAAGTGCGTGTAACCACGGAGGTCCGTGAGCAGGAATGTTCGAACGGCAGCTTCGGGCACGTCCCTACCTTACGCCCGCTTGCACATTGCCTCAAGTCTGCGGGCGGATCCAGCGAAGCGCGCAGGTCTTGCAGTGCAGAAGTGCCCCTCGTTCTCGGTAGATTCCCTGAGGCATCTCCTTTGGGCGTACCTCAGCGAGAGGGCGTCCTAAGGTCCTCCTCCACGAGCAGCCGGGCATAGTTGGCCACCGAGCGCTGGTACCGCGGTAGGTGCGGCGCCAGAGAGGTGAGTGCCAGCGAGACCGCCTCTCGCTCTCGCCCGACGTCGACCAGGGCCAGCGCCAGAAAGGCCCGTACCGCATCGTCCAGGTGGTCGGACTCCGCGCCCAATTCAATCGTCAGCAGTGCGACGCTTTCCTCCACCTCGCCAACGTTCCGCAACGAGCTGGCCAGCTGGATTACCGCGCGGCGGCGGCGTTCACCGGTCACCCCTTGTGCGAGCGCTTTCCGGTACAAAGGCACGGCCAGGTCCGAGTGACCGGTCGAATCCAGCGAGGCGGCTCGCTCGAAGCTCCCCACACCGCTATCCGGGGGCAGTTCTGCGGCGAGCTTCTCGATCTCGGCCAGGAAAGCTGTCTCGCTTCTCTGGTCAATCGAAGCCCACGCTGCGGATACTCGCTGTTCCCAGCCTCCGTCCTTCATTGACGTCCCTTCGGGAGGCTCATTTCGACCGTCTCAAGTTCCCGAGTCATCATGAACAAACGATGTGGCGACCCTTAGTCCTCCGGCGACCACAGCTCAACCAAATTGCCGTCTGGATCGTAGATGTAGTACGACCGTGCTTTCATCCAGTCAAATTCCTGCGGTCCGTATACGTCAATTCCGTTACCGCGCACGTGGTCTGCCGCCTGTTCCAGCCTCTCTCGCGGCACTCGAAAGGCGTAGTGGACCGCGCCCCAGCGCTGCCCCTCCGGGTGAGGCGATTCTTCTTCATAAAGCAACGTGCCCTTGTGCAAACCAAGCAGCTGCGATGCTTCCGGTTCACCCGTCCAGAACCAGGCCCATGCGCTATCGGCTTCATTTCGCGGCATCAGCCCCACCACCTCACGGTAGAAAGTCGCCGAGGCTTGAACATCGTTCACGATCAGGACAAGCTCGCTGAATCCGACGCTGAAGCGTTCAGTCATGCCGACTCCAGTTCCTTCACAACCTCGACCCGGTCGGGCAGAGACTGGTAGCCAAGGCGCACGTTAATCGCGTACATCCTCGGATTGTTCACATCGTTGCCTGTGTGCAGATATCGGAGTCCGTTTGCCCGCGCCCACTCAATGGTCGCCAATTTCAGCAGGCGCGCCACGCCGCGCCCCCGGTACTCCCGGAGCACGCCCATGCCGTTGCTCTCGCCACCGTCTGGCCCGAGTCGGCCGACCATCGTGTAGCCGATGACCTGCTCCTGGGCGAGAGCCACAAATACGGACTCGGGTGAGGTACCAGGCCCGTGCACCATCATGGCCAGCCAGCGGTCAAACGACATACTGAAGGGCTCAGAGCCAGGCTCATCCTTAGCAGTTTCCAGATCGACGTCATAGACCTCATGGAGGCGGCTCTCGTCTTCCGAAGCTACCTTTGCCAGAGTCTCCACCCGGATGCCTTCCCGCGCGAGCCGTTCGGGCAGTGTCTCGTATCCCTCAAAATTGACATGCCGTAAATCTAGGCGCGTCGATTTGTGCACACTGCCCGTCGGGAGCACTCCTCGATGCTCGAGGAACGGACGGGTGTTCTCGTAGCCATCCCGGAAGCGTGCGAAGATGCGCTTCGCTCCGACCTTCTGTGCACGCTCAACAATGTCTTCATAGAGCGCGCTCCCGATGCCCCGTTCCCAGAGGTCGCGCTCTACCGTGATGCCGGCGATGAATGAAGAAGGATCATGTACCCAGAATTTCTGTTTCAGGCTATGCGCCCCCACGATTCGTCCATCCTGTTCGGCCGCCATGGTCACCTGTATGACATCCGCCGGCCATTTCGCGAGCATATCGCGGTACTCGTCACGAGTCACTTGAGTCTCCGGCTCGAGGCCGTTCCGTATCTTCAGAGCCGCCTCGTCGTCGGCTGTTTCCTGGGCTCGTATCGTGAGGGTCATTACGTGCCGACAGTACCAGACCGCGAGAGGCGGACCCCTTCCCTGTCCAAAAACCGCGATGAAGCAAGTCTCATCCCCGTTTCATGGGTCCTTAACCTCGGAGCTTCAGGATAGAACTAGTCAATCTGACTGAAATATCTAAGAAGAGAGGCATCAAATGAACAGGATCACTCGCAGAACAGCCGTAATCGGCGCCGCGGCAGTACTTGCCCTGGCGGGTGCAGGCGGGATCATAAGCCACTCGGTAGTCCATGCAAATGGGAAGCCGGAGGTTGCCCAGAGGGCCGCAGACACGGACACCGTTCAGCAGCAGGTCGGTAATCAGAGCCAGGCAGACACAGGCGTAGCCGACAAGTCGGCTGAAGCCACGTCACCGGACACCGACACCGTGCAGAGTGGTGATCAGAGCCAGGCCGATGCGGGCATAGCCGACAAGTCGGCCGAGGCAGCTCCGGCAGGCCCCGACACCGACAAGGTTGATTCGCAGAGCGGCGGCCAGACAGACCAGCCCTAAATCCCCTTAGTCCCGAGAAGGCCGGAGCATCGCTCCGGTCTTCTTTCTTTGCGCCGCGGTCAGGCGCCTGGTAGCGCCATCCCCGGCGGCTCCTGGGACGCGCAAGTTCACCTCACCCGTACGACAGTGCCTCATACTGAGGGTGATGTCTCCATTGTTTCGGCTATCGCTAGTCTTCATTTTGAGCTCGTTTCCCGTCATCGTCTCGCTCTCCGCACTCGTGCCGTCCGTGGCGGGAGACGCTAACCGCGGAGCGTCGACTCTCTCGGGGTCGGTTACCTACCCCGACGGTTCTCAGGGCAAGCTTGTCGTACGTACCGACACCGGCTCGGGGACCAGGCCCGGCAGGAAAATTTACGACGTCGCCTTTTCCTTTCGTTACTTCACCTTCGTTGGACCAAGGATTTGCCGCGTTAACGGGCGGGTCACGGCTGGGACGATCAGCCGTCATCGCCACATGTTCGGCAAAGTGATCGGGTATGCGAGAGGGAGCGTGAGGCGGGCAAGTGCCTGGGTTCACCTGCCCATGACGCGTTGGCGCGATCGCCACGGTACCTACACCATCAAACCCTCGCACGCCCGGTCAGTCCCAATAGGGACCAGTGTTAGGGTCGCGTTTCGACTGGACGTTTACAGCCGCTGCCACAAGAAGCCTCGCTTTCGCACGCACACAGGCCAGATCCACGTTCCCCTGCTCTAGGCGTCTTTCGAAAACGGCGCGCCAAAAAATGCACTGCCCAGACCCCGCGTTGCGCCGCTGGCGCCAGGGGCGTATCGTTTCTACTGCAAGGAGGTAAGAAAAGATGTTGGGCAAACGGGACGCCCGGGCCACGCTCCCTGCGCAAGACCTGCAGAGAGCAAAGGCGTTTTATAGCGACAGGCTGGGCCTCGAAGTGATTGAGGAGAATCCGGGAGCGATTGGATATAGGTCTGGCGACACCATCATCACGGTCTTCGCCACACCACCCGTCGTGGACCAAGCGGTCGTGTATCCGAGAGGGCGGAATCCCACGCCCTGCACGATGCCCCGCACTGATATCTCTCGGCGCTCTGTCGAGGTCGGTATTTTCAAGGGTCGATGAGCCCTCCGACTGGCGGT
>QHBP01000328.1 GCA_003244175.1 Chloroflexota bacterium
GCCGACGAGCCGACGGGCAACCTCGACTCGAAGACGAGTCAGGACGTGCTCCAGGTCATGCGCAAGGCGGTCGACGATCTCGACCAAACGATCATCATGGTCACGCACGACGCACGGGCCGCCGCCGAGGCGGACCGGGTCGTCTATCTCGCCGATGGCAAGGTCGTTCGCGACGAGGGTGGTGGATCGGTGGACGCGATATGGGACGTGATGAAGGTCCTGCAGTGAGAAGCGTCGCCTTTCGCGGGCTCCTCAGCCGCAAACTGCGCACCGTTCTGACGGCCATCGCCATCGTCCTTGGCGTCTCCATGATTTCCGGCACGTACGTTCTCACCGACACCATCAGCAGCTCCTTCTCCAAGATTTTCCATCAGGCCAGCAGCACGACGGACGCCGTCATTGTCGGCGACTCGTCGGTGAAGCAGCAGTTTGGCGTGGAGCCTGCCTTTTCCGCAAGCCTGCTTAACGTCGTTCGGCACACCCCGGGGGTGCTCGCGGCGGATGGCGAAATCTCGGACTCCGCCCAGCTGATCGACAAGAACGGCAAGACGATGGGGGCGACGGGCGGCGCGCCCTCGCTGCTCTTCAGCACCCTGAGCTCGCGGTTTGCCCAGCTCCATCTCGTTCGAGGCCACGAGCCTCACGGGAAAGAGCTTGCCCTCGATGAGTCGACCGTCAAGAAGAGTCATGTGCGTCTCGGACAGACGGTCGGGATCGCTGGAGTACAGAAGCTCCAACACTTCACTCTGGTTGGCATCGTCAAATTCGGCAGCGTGGGATCCATCGGCGGCGCCACGTTGATCAGCATGGATTTGGCATCGGCGCAGCGATTGACGGGCAAAGTGGGCAAGCTCGACGCGATTCGCGTTGCGGCTTCGCCCGGGGTCACCCCGCGTGATCTGGTCGGACGTCTACAGACTGCCATTCCGAGAAATTTGAGCAGCTCCGTCAAGGTGCAGACAGCGCAGAAAAACGCCGATGACGCAGCGGCGGCGACGGGCCAGGCGCTCAGCTTCCTTTCGTACATCCTCCTCGCATTTGGCGCTATCGCCCTCTTCGTCGGGGCCTTTGTCATCTTCAACACCTTCTCGATCACCGTGGCGCAGCGGGCGCGGGAGCTGGCCCTTCTACGAACCATTGGCGCCACCCGTGGACAGGTGTTGCGCTCAGTCATTCTGGAGGCGCTGGTCATTGGCGTGACCGCCTCCATACTCGGCCTCTTCGCGGGCATTGGGCTCGCCAAGGGCTTGAATGCGATTTTTGTCGCATTTGGCATCGACCTCCCCAATGCCGGCACCATAATAGCCGCGCGTACCGTGGTGGTCGCGCTGCTTGTCGGCATTGTCGTCACGCTGATAGCCAGCGCCGCTCCGGCGGTTCGAGCAACACGCGTTCCTCCCGTTGCCGCCCTAAGGGAGGGGGCCCAGCTGCCGCCCGGGCGCTTTTCCCGCTTCACGCCCTACATCGCCGCCGCGCTCACTGGGTTGGGAGTCCTGCTTCTCGCCATCGGCATCTTCGCATCGATCTCCTCGACCGGTGGCAGGCTTTCTCTGATCGGTGTGGGGGCACTGGTTCTTTTCCTCGGTGTCGCCATGCTCAGCCCGCAGTTCGTGCGCCCGCTGGCCGCCGTCATCGGCTGGCCCATCGAACGTTTCACCGCCATTACCGGCCGTCTGGCCCGGGAAAACACGGTGCGAAACCCGTCGCGGACCGCCGTGACGGCAGCCGCCCTGATGATTGGCCTGGCGATCGTGGGATTCGTCACCATCTTCGCCGCCGAAATAAAGCAGACGTCCGACCACGCACTCAATCGCGAGCTCGCCGGCACCTTCGCCGTGTATAACGATCAACGCAGTTCGATCCCGGAGGGCGTGGCCGCCGTCGTAAGACGAGTACCTGGTACAACGGCGGTGTCGCCGGTCGCCGTGGACGCCGGCCACATCCCCGGCATCGGTGATGTGCAGACCAACGGGATTGCGCCGGCCACGTTTACCAAGGTCTACCACCTCGAGTGGAAGCAGGGGTCCGCGTCCACGGTAACCAGCATGGGCCCGCACGACGCGATCGTCGACGATGTCCTTGCCAGCGCCCATCATCTGCACATGGGCTCCGTTCTGAACGTCACGACTCCTGCCTCCACCCACGACACCTTTACGGTGAAGGGTATCTACAAAGGCAACCAGATCCTGACGGACCTGACTATCCCGTACGCCACCCTGCACCGCGTCTGGAAGACTCCGAAGGATTTTGCGGTATTCGTCAATGTGGCTCCCGGCCAGAACATAGCTGCCCTGAAGGCGCGCATCGGCCGCACCCTCGCTGCGACCTATCCCACCGCCGCCGTCCATTCACGCCAGGACCTGAAAAACCAGAATGATAAGGGCATCAACCAGCTCCTGGGCCTCATTTACGTCCTGCTCGCCATGAGCGTTCTGGTGTCATTCTTTGGCATCATCAACACTCTCGTGCTCTCCATTTACGAGCGCACGCGCGAGATTGGCATGTTGCGCGCCATCGGCACCACTCGTAGCCAGGTGCGCTGGATGATCCGCTGGGAGAGCGTCATAACCGCCGTGATCGGCGCGATTCTTGGGCTTCTTCTCGGCATTCTTCTGGCCGTGCTCGTCACTGCCGGCCTATCGAGCCAGGGCATCGAGTTCGCCCTGCCCATCGTGCAGCTGCTCATCTGGGTTATCTTTGCCATACTCTTCGGCATCCTGGCCGCCGCCTTCCCCGCCCGCCGCGCCGCCCGTCTTGATGTGCTCAGGGCCGTCGCATACGAATAGGAGCCAAGCGGGCGGGCGGCCGGACACCGCTGGCCGCGGACCTGACGCCTACCTACCCGTGATGTAACTCTCGAGCTGCTCTATCAGATGCTCTTTGTCGGAGATGACCGACCTCACGAGATCGCCGATAGACACCACGCCCACCACGCGGTCGTCCACAAGCACCGGCAGGTGGCGGATGCGCTTGTCGGTCATCAGCGCCATGCACTGCTCCACGCTTTGCTCCGGGTGCACATAGTAGACGTTGGCGGTCATGATCTCGCGCACGGGAGTGTCCGCCGAGGACCTACCCTTGAGGATGACTTTCCTCGCATAGTCACGCTCCGAAAGGATGCCTTCCAACTTGCCACCACGCATCACTAGCAAGGCTCCCACGCCCTTCTCGGCCATGAGTGCTATCGCGTCATAGACCGAAGAGTCTGGGTCCACCGACCAGACCTCTCGGCCCTTCAGTTCGATGAGTCGCTCGATGGTTGTCATGGCCGCTCCTATCGTGAACGCTTCCAGAATACAGCAGGCGTCATGGACAAGGGCGGGGGACATGGCGACTCTCCCAGGCAGGCCCGGGTCAAGATGGTGCACGCGCCGGTCCGCGCCTTCGCGGCTCAGCGATGCTCGCCCGGCTCGGCGATACAGGCAGTACCGATGCGTTGAAAGCCCACCCGCTCGTACATGCGAGCGACATCGTCATCTCCCGCCGATAGGAACACCGTCTCAATTCCTCGCGCCCGGGCATCCGCCGTTAGGAAGGCGGTCAACGCAGCGCCGATGCCACGACGCCGGAAAGCCGGCAAGGTAGCGACACCCACTATTTCGGTCACTCCCTCGACCGGCTGATGGCTGCCGACGGCCACCGGCTCGTCGTCGACGATAGCAGCCGCCATGATTGTCAGCTCTTGCTCCAAGCGCTCGCGCGCGAATGCTTCCCGCTCCAGATTCCGCTCGCCAATCGCACGAGAAGCATGCTCCGATCCGGCGTCGCCTCGGCCAGTACCAGGAAAGGAGAACCCGACGTTCGAGACGGCACGGAGGAGGCCAAGGTCCTCCTGCGAGGTGACGAGACGAAGGGTCAAGCCGAGCGGCGGCTCCGGGCCTGATGACGGCTCGCCGATCAAGGGCATCAAGGCATGGTCCGACACCGTCAGCCCGGACTCAAGCGCGGCCGCGCGAAGCCCGGGCGTCGTCTCCGCCACCCACTCGAACGCCTCTGGAATCCTGAGCTCGCGTTGGCGCTCACGGACTCTCTCCACTTCCGCCGCCGTGAACGATGCGGCGCCGAGCTGCGGCCGAGCGTAGTACGGCCATGCAGCACCCCGCGGGACGAACAAGACAAAGGGAGACAAATCCTCAGGCTGTGCGGCGTTTCGCGGCACGGCATCGTAATAAGCTTCGATGGCAGCGAGCACGTTATCGCGCATGTCCTCCACGATTCAACGGTATG
Source organism: Chloroflexota bacterium (assembly GCA_003244175.1). GTDB lineage: Bacteria > Chloroflexota > UBA5177 > UBA5177 > UBA5177 > QHBP01. The sequence continues at coordinate 4,228 of QHBP01000328.1, forward strand.
TGAGCGGAGCACAGCGGACATTCCCGCGGCGTCCACACACGATTTTCGACGTGCGCTACGCGCAACAAGGGAATGTCTTTGCCCTCGGCAAACGTCATCGCTGACTCCCCCAGGACGACGAGTGCGCTGAGAGCGATGGGAACGGCGCCGCACGCCAGGAGGTCGGCAAACGTTCCACGAACAGCTGACCCCGCATTAATGACATCGTTCACAATCGCGACGCGCCGGCCGCGGATACTGCCGCGAAGGGCGTCCGGAATCCGGTACCTCACGGGGTACAGCCCGTCCCTCTCGGCAGGTTCGAAACGCTCGGCATAGTAAAAGTCCACGTCCAGCCGGGAAGCCACATGAGCGCCACAAAGGCTCCTTCGTTGAACGGGCCGCAGACCGCATCCACGGTATGCGGCTGCAGCTGCCGGGCCAAGTCCTCGACGAAGGGCTCGATCTGCTTCGGCCGGAGACACAACAGCTCGAGATCCAGCCATAGGTCGCCATGATGACCGGACTCCAGCAGGAAGTGCCCTTTGCGGGCCGCCAGCAAGCTGATGAGTTCTTTCTGCAGGGCGTTGTCTTTGACTGTCAGCTGCCCCGGCACGGTTACTGAGGGACGTTCCCGGGATTCAAGTCCAGGGCTCCCCTCAGAGCGCTCAAACAGAGAAGGGCACATTTGAGGCGAGCCGGCGAAATCGAGGGAAGGCCCAGCTCCTCGAGCACTGTATCCTTCGTGATCTCGCGCACGGCGGAAACCGGCTGCCCCTGGATGCCTTCCAATATCAACTCGGCGGCCGCCTGGCTGATGGCACACCCCTGCCCCTCGAACTTGGCTTCCGTGACCACGCCCTCCTGCACCCGCAGATGAACCCGCAGCTGATCACCGCACAGCGGATTGTCCTCCTCATGGGAGTGAGTCGCGTCGGGCAGGCCTCCTCGGTGTCGCGGGTAACGGTATGCGTCAGTGATGATCTCGGTATACAGGCTGCTCATGCCGCCAGTATTCGCTTTGCAGCCTCGATGCCCTCGACCAACCGATCGACGTCCTTCTCGTCGTTGTAGAGGTAGAAGCTGGCCCTGGTGGTGGCCGAAACACCCAGGATGCCGTGCAGAGGCTGGGCGCAGTGATGACCGGCCCGGACTGCTATCCCGTGCTCATCCAGCAGCGACGCCAGGTCGTGTGGGTGGGCGCCGGATAGCGAGAACGACACAAGTGCGCCTCGCTCTCGCGGTCCGTGAACCCGCAGTCCCTCAACTTCGCCAAGGCGCTGCAGCGCGTACGCGCCCAGACTTCGGTCATGCATCTCGACCGCGTCGATTCCCACGGCCCGCAAGTACCCGATCGCCTCGGCCAGTCCCACCGCGTCGCCGACACTCGGGGTTCCAGCCTCGAACTTCCAGGGGAGATCGTTCCAGGTCGACTCGCGCAGATCGACACGCCGTATCATTTCTCCGCCGCCCAGGAAAGGCGGCATCGCTTCCAGAATCTCACGCCGCCCGTACAACACCCCGATGCCCATTGGCCCCAGCATCTTGTGACCTGTAAAGGCTAGAAAATCGGATCCGAGCGCGCGAACGTCGACCGCGATGTGCGGCACCGCCTGCGCGGCGTCAACCAGCACGAGCGCTCCGCTGGCATGTGCTCTCCGCGCGATCTCCCGCACCGGATTGATTGTCCCGAGCACGTTGGAGATGTAGGCGGTCGAGACCAGCTTCACGCGGCCGGTCTCGAGATGTCGGTCCAACGACTCCAGGTCGAGAGCGCCGTCGGGAGACATCCGTATGAATTCCAGTCGAGCTTCGCGCTCGCGCGCGAGCATTTGCCACGGTATCAAATTCGCGTGATGTTCCATCTCGGTTAGCACGATGACATCGCCCGGGTGCACGTTCTGCCGCCCCCAGGCATTGGACACCAGATTGATCGCCTCCGTGGCGTTGCGCGTAAAGACCGTCTCTTCCGGCGCGGCCCCGATGAAGGATGCGACGACGCTTCTCGCGCCTTCATACGCCTCCGTCGCCTCTTCGGCGAGCTCGTAGACGCCGCGATGCACGTTGGCATTCTCGTGCTCGTAATAAGTCTGCATGCGCTCCAACACCGCTCGCGGCTTCTGAGACGTGGCGGCACTGTCCAAATACACAAGGGACTTGCCATGCATGCTCCGGCGCAGGAGCGGGAAGTCCTCGCGTACGCGCTGCACGTCCAACAAATTGACGGTCGGCCGCTCTTCGGTCGGGATGATCATTCGTTCACACTCTACGATCTGCTCGTTGCCAGCCATAGGGACACAACTCAAGCATGGGAGCATTGGCCCAGCGAGGGCAAATGACTACGTCCGCCGGTGCCTTACATTGAGCGATGCATGGGCGACCAAGCAACACGAAACGCCCACGCGACATCAACCAGCTCGCCTATCAGATCGTGCAGGAATCGACCCATGTGAACCTGGGCCGAGCGACCGCACCGCACAAAACACCGAGGGTGAACGGGAAAAGAACCTCCCCGCCCAAGCTCTGTGGCGATTAGGGGGACTGAAGGGTGGTAGGGCCAGGGCCGCGAAGCCCACGCCTGAGAAGCGGAGCGAGATCGCGAGGAGGGCAAAGGTCCTAGCCAAATCGTGTGTGTGGTCACAGGTTCCGTTTTCAAGGGAGGGAGGAACATTAACCCCAATCACCATGATTCCCTCGCCCAAACGTACGAGGCGCCCTTCGGCCCGTCCCCGTCCACCGCTCTGACGCTGCCCACGGCGACCAAACGGTCCAGACCGGCATGGAGCTCAATCTCCGGCACCCCAAGATGCTTCCCCAAAACCAAGGGCACCGCGTACACGGCCTGCGGCAAGTAGGTCATTAGTAAGGCATCGAGCGCGCTCTCCCGGGATAGTGCCTCGGCCTGCTCGACCGCTTTGGCGTAACGAACAGACACGAGGGTGTGCCGCATGTCGTGATCAGTGGTCGAAAAGACTTTTGCCAGCAACATGCGTGAATCCAGCTCCGCCACCGCTTTCAGATAGGCGGCCCGATTTTCCTTTCCCGTGGGGAACCCGGCTTCGCGCCTCAGTTCCCCCGTGCTGAGAGTTCCTCCCGCGTTCTCCAGGACCCCTGCGATCCGATGTGCATGGTCAGAGATTTCGCCCAGGTCGTACAGCTCATCCGGCGCGCGCAGCTCACCTACCAGCCGGAGAATGGAGGGCAGGAGGGGCCAGCTTACCCAGGTCGGGCGATTGCGAACGACAGCGCTGTAGAAGGCGGCTTCACGCCTGCCGAGATACCAGCGCCAGCCGTATACCTCGCCGGACGGCGTGTCGTGCCCGGAATCCGTGTGCGCATCGGGGTCTCCCAGGTACGCATGGAAAAGATTGGGAACTTCGAGCGAGGCTGGAAACAATGTGGCAATCCCAACTCGGTCGATAAACTCCGGAGCCGAGGCCTGGTCGGACATACGGTCCTCCGGCGTCTGTCTCCAGTTCTTCAATCGGCGGTCGATGATATCGTTCGTGGCAAAACCTCGACATGCCGGCCGTTGGTTTCAGATGCGGAGTCGGGGCAAGATATGTGCCCCCCGCACGAGGCCTTCTGGTACGCTTTGTGCAAATAGGCGCTTGTTCGAACTGTGACTGATCGCTGGAGGGAAAGGAAACATCATCATGGCTCTTGAAGACTTTGTCGATCCCGAAGTTGGAATCGCGGTCGCGGCGACCGCGCTGGTCCTCTCGCCACGAGTACGCGGGCTCATACGCCAGGGCATGATCTACGGCCTAGCCGGCGCCATGAAGGCGGGTGACACCGTATCCAACGCGGCTCGTGGCGCGGCGGCAACGGCGCAACAGACCGCGGCCTCGACCGTGACCGAGGCGCGCACCCAAGCGGAAACGCCGGTGCCCGCGCCACCCTCCACGCGCAGAACCAGAGGTGCCTCGAGTGACGTCACCGCTGAATAGCCGGCCCGAGCTGGATACGGATCGGGCCACCGAGCTGGTTGACGCTTTCGGAGAAAGGTTCGGCCGGTGGACGGCTCGCCTGGGACTGGAGCTGATGAAGAGCGCGGCCATCGCGCGGGAGAATGCGGAAGACATTCTTGCCGAAGCGCGGAACATGGCTAACCGCCCCGAGCAGTATTAGGTAACCGTATGAGCGCCCTCGCGCCGGCGGAGGCGCACGTTCTCAGCACTGTACCGGGTCGCCTCCGTGTCCACGTAAGCGCGTGGTCGGGAAGCGGCCAACGCAATCTCGAGGCGCAGATCCGTGCCATCGACGGCGTACGAAGCGCCGCGGCGAACCCGCTCACTCGGAACGTCCTCATTCGCTTCGACCTGGACCACATTAGCGAGGCGGCGCTTATCGCGGCCATTGAGGCTCTCGACCCGAATGCCTCCGCCGCCGAACCTCCCTCGACCGTTCCTCTAGCCATCGTGGAGCCCGATGGCGCTCTCCAGCGCGCTCGCATAACCGTCCGTGGCCTGGATCGCAATCCATCTCTGGCGCACAGCATCGTCGAGACGCTTCGACGGCGCATTGGGGTGGTTCATGTGCGAACGAGCCCGCTGACTGGTCGCGTCCTGATCGAGTTCAACCAGCAGGAGGTGGATCTCGACGATCTGTTGAACGATGTGGCTCACATCGAGCTCCCGGAGCTGCCGGGCGAGGACCGTCCTGCCCATCCGCTCGACCCCGGCCCACTTCTCCAGAGCAGCGCGCGTTCCATCGGGTCCGGCCTCGGCCTCACCCTACTGGCGGTGAGGCAGCTGACGGGCTTTCGGATCGCTCCAGGTTCAGAGTCGTCGGCCCTCAGGGCAAGTGCCACCATCACCATCCTTCAGGGTTTCCCGTTCGTGCGTCACGGGTTGCGGCGGCTGCTCGGCCGAGACGTCGCCGACCTTCTCATCTATGTCCCGACCATCATCAGCCTGACGTTGGCCGGAAGTCCTCTCGGCCTGGCGGTCACCGGCGCCGAGGCGCTGTACGCAGATTTGGGGCATTTCGGCAAGCGGCCGATCCAGACCGCCTGGCTGTTCATCGTATTGCCGTCGCTGGCGCTGAATTACCTCGGGCAGGGCGCACTGGTCATCGCCGATCCGAAAACGCTCGCGAACCCCTTTTTCCTGATGTTTCCGGATTGGGCATTGTTTCCGATGGTGGTACTTGCCGTCGTCGCTGCCGTGATCGCGAGTCAGGCGGTGATCACGGGAGCCTATTCCCTAACCCGCCAGGCGGTACAGCTCGGCCTGCTGCCGCGTTTCGAGGTCCGCTATACCTCGGAGGCGCATGCCGGGCAGATCTACCTGCCGCGCGTCAACACGCTGCTGCTGACCGGCGTGCTGCTGCTGGTGCTGCTGTTCCGCACCTCGAGCGGATTGGCCTCGGCCTATGGCATCGCCGTCTCCACCACCATGGTGGCCGACGGCATCATGGGTTTTGTGGTGATCTGGAAACTATGGAATTGGCGCGCGGCCGCCGCGGCGGCGGTGATCGTTCCGTTCGTCGTGGTCGACATGACCTTCTTCAGCGCGAACCTCCTCAAGCTGTTCGAAGGCGCATGGGTGCCGCTGTTGTTCGGCTTTGCCATGGCGATCACGATCTGGACCTGGCGCCGCGGCGCGGCGATCCTGATCGCCAAGACGCGGCGGACCGAAGTCCCGCTCGCCGATCTGGTCAAGAGCCTCGAAAAGCGCCCGCCGCATATCGTCAAGGGCACCGCGGTCTTTCTCACCAGCGATCCCAATTTCGTGCCGACGGCGCTGCTGCACAATCTCAAGCACAACAAGGTACTGCACGAGCGCAACGTTATCCTGACCGGCGACACATTGGAAACGCCGTATGCGGATTCCGACGAGCGCATCCAGATCGAGGATCTTTCACACGGGTTCTATCGCGTCACCTTGCGCTTCGGTTTTGCGGAAGACGCGGACGTGCCGCAACGTCTGGACAGTTGCGGCGCGCGCGGGTTGGGCTTCGACATGATGGACACCACGTTTTTCCTCTCGCGCGAAACCATCGTTGCTACCGAGCGCCCCGGCATGGCGCTATGGCGCGACAAGCTGTTCGCATTCATGGCGCGCAACGCGCTGCCGGCGACCGCGTTCTTCCGGCTACCCGGCAACCGGTTGATCGAGCTCGGCACACAAGTCGAAATCTAGTGTGTTCTGCGCCCTTCGAATCACACGCCAACCATGACGACCCTCGCTCAGCCAATGCGCCCTGCAACCCTCGCTGCGCGCGCTCGCGATCGGCGCGATCGGCGTGGTGTTCGGCGACATCGGTACCAGCCCTTTGTATACGCTGGGCGAGGTGTTCAGCGCGAAATACGGATTGCATGTGGTGGAGGCCAGCGTGCTGGGCGTGCTGTCGTTGATTTTCTGGTCACTGCTGCTGGTAGTCACGTTGAAATACGTGATCTTCATCATGCGCGCCGACAACAAGGGCGAAGGCGGCATCATGGCGCTGATGGCACTGGCGCAACGCAGCGCGCACGGCGCGCCGCGGCTGCGCTGGACCATCGCGGTGCTCGGCATTTTCGGCGCGGCATTGTTCTACGGTGACGGCGTGATCACGCCGGCGATCTCGGTGCTGGGCGCGGTCGAGGGACTGCGCGTGGTCGAGCCGGCATTGCAAACGTGGATCGTGCCGATCAGCGTGGTAATCCTGGTCGCGCTGTTCGCGGTGCAGAAGCGCGGCACCGCCGGCATCGGCGCGCTGTTCGGTCGGGTGATGTGCGTATGGTTCGCAGTGATCGCGCTGCTGGGCGTGCGGCAGATCGTGATCGACCCGTCGGTGCTGGCCGCGCTGAATCCGCTGTACGCGTTGCGTTTCTTCTATTCGCACGGCGTTGGTGCATTCATCGCACTGGGCGGCGTGGTGCTGGCGCTGACCGGCGCCGAGGCGCTGTACGCCGACATGGGCCACTTCGGCAAGCGCCCGATCCGGCTGGCGTGGCTGAGCTTCGTGTTTCCCGCGCTGCTGCTCAATTATTTCGGCCA
>QHBP01000331.1 GCA_003244175.1 Chloroflexota bacterium
TCTGTTTCTATTTTAACCGCACTTTCCTGCCGTTCAAAAGCCGCACTTTTCGCGGAATCTTGAACCGCAAAATTTGCGGTTCTGGCTCTCACCTCCGATGTGTGCGGTTCTTGAACCTCAGTTTTTGCGGTTCTGAGATCAAGGAGGGTATAGATGTTCGTTTTTCCAAGCCCACGGCGCTTTTGGCGCAGCAGATCCGTCGCCTCAAGCTCTCGCATATACTTCCGTACGGCGTTCTCGCTCGCTTGCATGTCGTCGCATAGACGGCTGTATCCGGGGAAGCACCGACGCTCCTGCCACGCGTAACCGAGGAGGACGGCATAGAGGAGCTTGGCGTCGCGCGATAGGTTGCGTGCGTAGAGAACCAGTTTCGGCAGTTGGACGAAGCCATAGCGGAGTGACTGGTCTTCGAGCAGTAGCGTGTCCGGCTCAGGCTGGAAGCGTTCCGGCTCGTCCGGATGTGTCCTCGCCATTATGTTACCTCGCAGTGCGTTCCAGTTGGCTGTACCCGGCTCAAGGCTCCTCCGTGTGGTCGTGGGGCATTGAAGATGAGGGCCATCACTCGTCCCCCTCGATCATCACCAAGTCCGCCCGTAGGGCGCAGATCACCATCTGCCGTGTCGCGCGACGCTCCCCGTCCCGCGCCAACTGAATCGTGGCCAACGTGTCGAGGACGACCGTCTCCTCCCCATTCGGAGACCGGCCATGGACTGGCGGCATGAAAACCTCGCGGTTTCGGGCCGAAACCGTGCTGTCCCTCGGCGGTGGATCGGGCAATTGTCGATCGTGATGGTTTCGGTCCGAAACCGGCGGGGGCGATGCCGGCAACGGCATATCGTGCATCACTTGCCGCGGGCGAGGCGTAAGGACGCTTCGCGTCGTCCCTTGATTCTGACCGCCGGTGCGCACGCGCTCCAAATGCTCCAGCGTCGTCCCCTCATCGCGGGAGCGGGTGATAACGTCGTACGCGTGATCGAGGCTAATCTCTCCCCGCTCCACCGCTGCGGCGACTGCGGGGATGCCGAGGACGCGCTTGCGCTTGGAGAGCCACGTTGCGCTCTTTCTCAATGCATGCGCGGCCGCCTCTTGACTACCCAGTTCGTCAATCAGCACGCCGATCATGTCCATCTCCTCGCGCGGCGAGAGTTCGACGCGCTGGACGTTCTCGACACAGGACGCGAGGAATGCGCGATGATCGTCCAGGCGCCGCACGATAGCCTCGACCTCCTCCCGGCCGATGAGGCGATGCGCGGCGACACGGCGCGCTCCCAGCACGACCATGTAACGGTCCGGGTTCTCGGGATGGCGGCGCACCACGGGTGCTTGCAGCAACCCATGATCGGCGATGCTCGCGGCTAACTCGCGCAGAGAATCCTCGTCTAAGCGCCCACGCGGATTGCGCGGGTTGTCGTCGATCAGATCCAGGCGGATCATCTGCCGACTGTTGTCCAGGAGGCGGTCGGAGGCTCCCGATTCGCGCGGCACCGCCGCCAGCGCCAATCGCCGATTGGAGGCCTTGGTGAACTTCATGCTCATGTGCCCAGTACCTCCTCCATCATCTGCTCCTGAAGCCGCCGTCCGCGGTCGAGCCATTCAGTCGGGACAGTCAGGCCGAGGTGATCGCCGATTAAAGCGGCTGCGTAGCGGTAGTGCTGCCCCACCGGTGCGTTGCGGTAGGTTAGGGCCACCGGCACATGCGTCTGCGACTCCTTGCCCACATGCTCCGTGTAGGGGATAGGTGGAAAGCAAGTGACGCCGTACTCCTGCGCCATTTCCACGAGCGACCCGAGGGCCGCTGGTCGAAGGCCGCGCGTGTTATACGCCATAGGGAGGAAACCGATGACTTTCAAATCGGGGACACCCTCGCGTAGATCGTCCACTAACCCCAAGGAGCGAACGACCCCATAGATTGGTTGGGGGAGCGTTAACGCCGTCGCAAGGACATGGGTCGCTGCGGCCAATGCCCCCGTTACTGAAATGTCAAGATCGGGCTTCGTGTCGAGGAGAAGTACATCGAAACGGTGCCTGAGCGGAGTGAGTATCTTGCCAAGGTAGCGCTCGCGGTCGATCGCTAACTTCTCCATACGTTCAATACCGCTCGCCAATTGTGCGCCGGACGGCACGAGGGCACAGTTGGGCATATTAGGCACGGGCCACGGTTCGGGAGTGCCGCTAGCAAGCCAAGCGCCACCATGCACGCGTAGTTCCTCTGGATATCCACATGCCTCCGAAAGGTTGAATGCAGTGTCGAGATCGACCAGGCATACACGAATGCCCCATGTACCCCAGACACCGGCGATGTTGTGCGCCGCTGAGGTCTTCCCGGCCCCGCCCTTTCGATTGACGATCGTGAGAACCGGCGCGACTTGGCAAACCTTCTCGACATACGGCCGATTCACAAGTGTCTCAACCGCTATCATCGTCGGCTACCTCCTGACTCGAACAGAGCGGCTGTACGTACACACTAAGTGTAGCGATATCTCCGTGCAAAGTAAAGACCTAATTTTTTCGGTTCCGAAACTATCGGCTTAATCCTGCGCTCCTTTTGCTCATGTTCTAGGAGGTGTACCGTCGCGCTCAGTGTCTAGCACCGCACTCAACGACATGAAAGTTGGTCACAGCGCTATCACGGCCGCGAAGGCGACACCACTGACCGCCGCGCCGATGAGCGCCCCCGCGATCAC
>QHBP01000416.1 GCA_003244175.1 Chloroflexota bacterium
TGACCTGGCGCGAAACGCGGGCTTACCGGACTACCGCGCGTATCGTTGGCAGCAGCTCAACCGGTTCGATTACACGCCAGACGACTGCAAAGGTTTTCACCGTGCGGTGGAGGAGGTTGTGGTACCGGCCCGCACCCGACTTCTGGAGAAGCGCCGGCGGCAGATGGGAGTGGATGCGCTCCGCCCGTGGGACCTCCGAGTCGACCCCTCGGGGAAGCCACCGCTCCGTCCGTTCGCGAACATCGAGGAGTTGACGCGGAAGACGTCGGCGATCTTTCACCACGTTGATCCGGACTTCGGCGCCTACTTCGACATCATGGTGGCCGAAGACCTACTCGACCTGGAGACGAGGAAGAACAAGGCGACCAGCGGCTACTCCTTGCCCTTCAACGCTACGCACCTTCCCTTTATCTTCCTGAGTATGGCCGGAACCCATGGCGACGTGGTGGGTCTCCTGCACGAGGGTGGGCACGCTTTCCACACGTTCGAAGCAAGTCGACTGCCCTATTTCCAGCAGCGCGACACCGAGGCTATCGCAATCGAATTTGCCGAGGTTGCGTCAACCGCGATGGAGCTGCTGGCGTCCCCGTACCTGGAGGAGAGCAAGGGCGGTTTTTATACAAGAGACGATGCTGCTCGCGCTCTCGAGCACCACCTGGCGGGTTTGATTGAGGGCTGGTGTGCTATCGCCACCATCGATGCCTTCCAACATTGGATCTACGAAAACCCGGAGCAGGCTAAAGATGGGGATGCTCTGGATGCACAATACGTGGCCCTCACACAGCGCTTTTTACCAGGCGTCGATTACACCGGCCTCGTGGCGGAACGGTCGAACGAATGGCGCCGCATCCCGCACCCGTTCGAGGTTCCCTTCTACTTCGTCGAATACGCGCTCGCCGAAATGGGCGCGGTACAGATCTGGGCAGGAGCCCGACGAGACCAAAGGGAGGCGGTTCGGCGCTATCGAGAGGCACTGAAGCTGGGACACACGGTACCGGTTCCTCAGTTGTTCGAGACAGCAGGCGCTAGGCTCGCTTTTGATGCGGGCACGCTGCGAGAGCTTGTGGATCTGCTCGAAGAGGCTCTCGATGACCTCGAGGCCCGACAGACCACCTGAGTCGGGGACTACTTAGCTCAACCGCGCGAACCGGCTTTCCTGCCGTCAAGCATCATGGTCGATCCGGTCGAGCGTCCGCAGTGCCGCTTCAACCGACGCCTGTAATCCCATCTGAAACCCGCCGGGCGACGTCAGTCTCATGTCGAGACCGACCTTCCGGATTCCACCCTGAAATTCCTCAAAGGCTTCGTTGACGCCGACGGCCGCGGGATGATGCCGCCCGCAGTCAACGACCAATCCGTGCAACTCTCCCACCGCAGTCATCATGTCCAGGTAGATAGCTCTCAGCTCGGCCATATCGGGGGGTGCGGCGAGCCGGGAGTCAAAGCCGTACCAGCGTTCTCGGGCAGCTCGGACATCGATCACGATGTCAACACGGGGTGTTGCGCTGGAGCGCCACTCTGTTGGAGCTTGACATCTAGAAACCTGCTTTGCCTCAAATGTCGAAGATTACCCGGATGGCGAAGCCATCAGCAGTTTCTTCCGCGCGAAGCTGGTGGTAGGTGACCGCCTTTATCTGAGGTCCGGTGGCGTGACGAGAGAGATCGAGCTCCTCACCGTCCAGGTCTGCAAGAAGAGCATTCGATCCGATTTCGCGAATGGAGCACGAGGCCGGGACTAGCCGATCTAGTTCGTACATGCAGAGCAGCTCCTGCAGCCATTGCAGAAGGAGATCCTCCCAGTTTTCAGCCCCAACGCGAAGCGTCCTGCGCTCAGTGGCACGGATCGCCTGACGGTCCACCATGATGTCAAACATGCCGAGAGCGACAGCTGAGAAAGCTTGCCCCGCGCTTGAGGCGCGGATCTGGAGGCCGATGTCGGCAGTGTGGTCGATAACGTCCACGTGAGCCTTGTGCGCTTCACCCTCAAGCGGCAACCGTCATCCCTCGGCTCCGAAGCAGGTACGTGCACGGAGCCCCCGTCTCGTTTCCGGAGTTTCTCCGTGTCACATCACGGCCTTACTCTCGGCGTATAGTAGCGCTTAATCCAGCGGCCGAGGCCGTCTAAACCGGGATAAAGCACCCGTTCGGTGATGTTGGCCTGGTCGAGCTTATCGCGTACCTCCCACTTCAATTCGGCGGGGATGACGTAGCGTCGGAACGTCTCCGGATGTTGCTGAAGCCAGTCATCGAGTTCAGTTGCCGGACTGGAGACGAGGGAAAACAGTGCGTACTGGTTGACAATACGGGCATCCAGTGACGGTGGTTCGAAGAAGGCGACGAACGGATCCCGCGACAGACTGTCAAACTCCTTCAGACTCCCAGCCGCTTTGCTGAGCATGTCGGCGGTGAAGACATGGCTGCCTTCTTGTTCGAGGACCTGTCTCAGCTTGCGGGGCAAGAGGGTGTTTGTTTTGAGGTAATCGACCGCCCAGATGATGCCATCCACGTCATAGTGGTCAAGGTCCTCGGTGACGAAGTGCAAAGCCACGTAGCCGGAGTAGGTCCAGTCCAGGAGGCGGGTCATCAACCCGTGGTGCTGGGCCATCGCCAGCCAGTTCCACGTGGAGTCTCCGGCACTCGCACCGTGATGAGCATACTTCTGGAAAGCGCGCAGAATGGCGTCTTCCAAACCTTCGGACGCCCCTGCCATGCGCGATATCCCGGTCCGCAGGTCATAGCGAGAGTTGGACATTCCACGGAACGCAGTATAGGAGCGGAATCGGCCCAGATCTTCCCGCCATGCCCCCTCGTAAAGACAGTCGTTGAGCTGATTCCAGCTTTCGACGCGGACTTCATTCATGAGCGCGCCTCAGCCAAGATCTCGTGCGACTGCACCATTACATTGCTGCAAGGGGAAAGACACAGGCTTGTCACCTTGGTACTTGTCTCCCGGCATCTTCACACAGCTGTATCTAGCGGAAGACAACGCGCATGTGGCGCTTGCGTCCGCGACTCAGCATAAAGTCACCGTCGCCATCGGGCGGTTCCAAACGAGCACGGACGTCGCTCACGGCCTCCCCATTGATAAAGAGGCCGCCCTGGCCGATCAAGCTGCGTGCCTCATTTGCCGAGGCCACCAGGCCAGCTTCCTTAAATAGCTCGGAGACTGAAATCCCACCTTCAACTCTCTCTCGGGGTATCGCTGTGGTCGGGACATCAGCACCACCTTCGGCGCCCGCAAAGAGGACTCGCGCGGCGTTGCGGGCCCCGATCGCTTGTTCCTCACCGTGAGCGACCTTGGTCGCCTCGAAAGCGAGAGTCTCCTTCGCCCGGTTCAGCTCCGCGCCTTCGACATGTGCGAGGCTTCGCACCTCGTCGATAGGCAGGAAGGTGAACATCGCTAGGTACCGTTCCACGTCACCGTCATCGGTGTTTCGCCAGTATTGATAGTAGTCGTACGGTGAGGTCCTCTGCGAATCCAGCCACACGGCGCCCTTCTCCGTCTTGCCCATCTTCTTCCCCTCGGAGGTGAGAAGGAGTGGTGCAACCAGCACGTACGCCTCTCTGGAGGTAACACGCCGTATTAAATCTGCTCCGGCGATGCTGTTTCCCCACTGGTCACTGCCGCCCACCTGCAGAATGCACTCGTGCTTCTGGTACAGGTGAAGGAAGTCGTACGACTGCATAAGCACGTAGCTCATCTCCAAGAAGGTGAGACCGCCCGCTTCGAGGCGCGCCCGGTAAGCTTCCAGACGCAAGACCTCATTCACGCTGAATCGTGAGCCAATGTCACGCATGAACTCGACGAGGTTCAATTGGCGCAGCCACTCTCCGTTGTCCATAAGCAGCCCTCTACCCTCGGTCAGGTCGAGGA
>QHBP01000193.1 GCA_003244175.1 Chloroflexota bacterium
TTCTGGGACTGGGCGATCCTGGAGCTCCTCATCCAGAGTGGGCTAAGGATCGAGGAGGCAAGTGAACTCACGACGCTTGACGTCCTCAAACGCTCCATGCCCGATGGCCGGATCTACTACCTGCTCCACGTCAAGCCGTCCAAGTACGATCGCGCCCGGGTAATTCCCATTGGCGATGGGTTGGGGCGGGTCATTGCCGAGATCATCCGGCATGTCAAACGCTTCTATGGGACCGATTCCGTCCCGTTCTGCGAACACTGGGACCACAATGAGAAGCGGCTCCAGCCCCCGGCTCCCTACCTCCTACAAGGCGCCAAGCATCCCAGCACCATCGGTATCACGACCATCCGCGGGCGGCTCCGGGCGCTCTCTCTGGCAGCCGGCGCCCGCAAGGCGGATGGCTCCCCCCTCATCCTGCTTCCCCATGNNCTGCCGGCGGCTCTTTGCCTCCGAGCATCTGAACAACAACGTGCCGGTTCACGTCATCCAGGCGCTGCTGGGCCATGCCACCATCGATACCGTCATGGTCTATGCCAAGCTGTACCCCTCGCACCTCATCGAGGAATACCGCAAAGCGGTCCGAGGCGCTTATGGCGCCGTCCACGGCGAGGATAGCTTCCGCAATCCCAGCGCCGAGGAATGGGCCGCCTTTACTGCCAGCTGCAGCATGCGCGATATGGGTACGCATCTCTGTGCCTTGCCGACGGGTGAGCATTGCTCGAAGGGACTGGTGTGTTTGGGTTGTGTCCATGCGCAACCGAAGAAGAGTGCGGCTCCCGTCTTCCGGCGCATGCTTGCCAGTCATGAGCGTGAGTTGCGCGGCGCCCGAGAGCGTGGTGAGCCGGCAGGCCAGATTGCCGCACGGGAGATGGAAGTGGGCCGCATTGGGACGGCCTTGCGCCGCGCGGAAGAGCTGTCTGTTGATGTCGCCGCAGCCATCGAGACGGCGGCAGGTTGATCGCTTACTACGTTTAGCATTATAGTGGACTGCGTAGTACTGCAAAGGAGCATCTGGATGACCAAACAACTCTCTGATCTGGGCCGATTCTCCGACCCGTCTCTCGTTATCCTGACGTGTCTGGCCGATGGTCCCAAGCATGGGTACGCCATGATTACCGAGGGCGAACGTCTCGGCGTCAACTTGGGCCTCGGGACCTTGTACGGTGCCCTCAACCGGCTTGAGCGCATGGGCCTGATCGAAGCACTGCCGCCTCAGAACCGGCGGAGGCCGTACCGCATAACCCCAACAGGTGTGGACTTCCTCAAGCATCACCTCGAGTGCTTGAGTCGGATTATCGAGGTCAGCACGGAAAAACTGGGCGTGACCGCATGAACCTCTTGCTGTATCTCTACCCGTCGTGGTGGCGTCGGCGACACGGCGACGAGGCACGCGCGATCCTGGACCATACCCCGATCAGTGGTCGTTCCCTTCTCGACATTCTGTGGGGTGCTCTAGACGCATGGGTGAACCAGAAGGACCCGGCCCGAAATTTGTTCGGTGATGCCTTTGGACGCTTCACCGAGCGCGCTCGACATGCCATGGAGCTCGCGCAGAACGAGGCTCATGCTTACCGTCACGACTTCCTCGGGACGGAACATCTGCTCCTCGGTGTGATCTCTGAACACGATGGAGTGGGTGCCAAGGCATTGACGTCCCTTGGAATCTCACTCGATGCGGTCCGATCTCGCGTGATCGAACTCATCGGCTCTGGCGAGAGTCCCCCGCAACGCTGTCTTGGCGTCACCCATCGCGCTAAGCGGAGCCTGGAGTTATCGGCTGAGGAGGCTGCTCAGCTTGGACACCATTACCTCGGCACCGAGCATTTACTCCTTGGCCTGGTGCGTGAGGGCGACGGGATCGCCGCCAAGGTCCTGGCGGAATTTGGGGCGGATCAGGATCGAGTACGTGAGCACGTGATCCGTGTATTGACCACGCACTGATGACGAG
The DNA here is from genome assembly GCA_003244175.1 of Chloroflexota bacterium. GTDB lineage: Bacteria > Chloroflexota > UBA5177 > UBA5177 > UBA5177 > QHBP01. Next base: position 1,949 of record QHBP01000193.1, read on the forward strand.
GAACAGCGAGAGAATCACCCTGCTCCGGAATCTCGAGATAAGACATCGAAGACCGTGCCCACGCCAAAACCACGGACAACGCTCTGCTGGTTTCTATTCTCCTCGTCCCGCTCCTCAGCCTTGTCCTTGTTCGTCCAGTCTATGTAGGGCACTAGGATCTTGATTCCGCGCTCACCTTTCTTCACCTGTCTCCCGAGTTCAGACCAGCGACGATAACCGGCGACCTGGGTCGCCTCGGGACGCTTAAGGTGAATGAGACCCGTTAAATGGATTACTGGCGATACTTCTCATCGCCAACATTCATGAGACGGGAGGGCGCAGTAATGGCAGCCGAGGAACGCTACGTGGTTCGCGAGAATTCGGGTATCGGTCCACCGTACCAGGTGTATCGCCCGGACGTCAGCGTGATTGCCGAGGTCACGGATTATCTTCACGAACTGATTGCCACCAACTGTAGCCAGGCAACGATCAGGGCCTACGCCTATGCGCTGCTCGACTGGTTTCGGTTCCTCTCGACGGGCGGCACGGCCTGGCAGGACGCCCGGTCCGATCACGTCCGCGACTACGTGTTGCACCTCCGTTCGTCTGATAATCCCTACCGTCATCGCCGGCGGGCCGCCGCCTTTGCATCGGCCATCCGCCCGGTGGCACCGGAGCGGGGCCACCAGGGGATCGCCCTGGATGGCCAGGCCCAACGAGGTCGACTGCAGTACGAGGAGGACGGGTCGCCCGTTCATGCCCTCGTGGCATTCTGCCAGGACTATGGCGTGGTGCTGGTCAGCGAGCCGATCGACCACGGGCAGCAGAAGGACGAGGCCGAGCTGACCGTCGTGCCGGCAGTGGTGGAGCGCATCGACTGGCGAGGCCGCGTGCTGACCGGGGATGCCCTGTCCTGCCAACGTGCCCTCTGTTAGCAGGTGCTCGATGCTGGAGGAGACTACCTCCTCACCGTCAAAGCCAATCAACCCAGCCTCGACGACGCCATCGCCCTCCTCTTCGATCCCACG
>QHBP01000380.1 GCA_003244175.1 Chloroflexota bacterium
GGGGGGGGGGTATCTGTAATACCCGCGGCGGGTATCTGTAGCTAGTATACACCTGGGGGGTATGTGTCACAAGCACGAATCGAATGACAACGGCACGATCCGGAGCCTGAGCCCGGCAGAGGTAGCCGCGGCACTGGTGCGGGTCTTTCGTAAAGAATACCGGCTAATGGGTTATAAGTCGTCGACCTCGGACACCGGAGAAGGAGAGAGCTCTTGCACACCTGTCTCCTTAGGAAGTACCATCGCGTCGGACATACCCAGTAGGGGTAAAATGTAGTGCAGGAGCATAGGTTCTGATGACAACGATGGTACGGGGTACGAAATTCGCGGCGCCGCAATCTCGGAGAAGAGTCGTTGTGGGGACGCTGGCGCTCGTGGCATCTATCACCGCCGTGAGCGGATCCGCCCTCGCCCAGGGTCAACGCATTACGCGGCAGACGCAGGCGGGCCCGTATCGCCTGGTTCTCCAGATCGGCAAAGCGGAAGCGATGCAGATGCGCGGCGCGTCGGGCACGGGCGAGAGAATGGTGCGCGGCAGGCCGGCTGCGTGCCGGATGGGAAGCATGGCCGGCATGTCGATGGGTCACACGACGTGCAACCATCACCTCGAGCTTCACGTCTATGCCAGAGCGGGAGGGAAGGTAGTAGACCACGCACGCGTGCTAATCAGGCTCGTAAACACCGCGACGCACAGGATCACCGTGGTTCCAATCATGACCATGATGGGACGCGAGGGCATGTCGGATCTGCACTACGGCAACAACATCGCCATTGCTTCCGGCTCCTATCGGGTTGTGGTACACGTCCACGGTATCTCCGCCGCTTTCGCTGTACGACTGACGTAGGTGGCAGCTTGTGCGGACGCGCGACCGACCGGCAAACGGGAGCAGCTGCTCGTGGGTGTGAATTGTTGCGAAGTTAAGGACGACTCCTTCGCCTCGACAAAGTGGACGGGAGGTCGTCCGTGAATCGAGCTGAGCGAGGACGGAAATTTGGCAGACTCAAACTGTCGCTGGGTATCGCCGCTTTAGCGGGCCTGGGCGTCTTTTCCGGTCTGGCGGCGGCGAGCACGCGACAACAGCAACGTCGAGCGGCTCCGCCCGCCCAGCAGCTGAGCCGCCTGGAAGACTATCTGGGCTACTCGTTCTTTGATACGTCCTCCACGAAGGTTCTTCCGCCGACGTACGTCTCAAGTGCCCCACAGACATCGTCCGGGGCCTCGTGAGTGTCGTAGCGTCGCATTTTCACGCGATGAACACGGATATCGCGCTGCTCGCACCCGTTGCTGGTCCCGAGTTCGAGCGAGCCGCAAGCATGGTCCTTCACGTTTTCTCCGACGTTGAGAAGTCTCTGTCGCGTTTCCTCCCGGAGAGCGAGCTGTTCGCACTCAACCAGTCCTCGGGAAACCCGGTTCAGGTATCTCCGCTGCTCTTCGGTGCCGTCTCGCTTGCCGTCCGTGCTGCAGAGGAGACGAATGGCGTCTTTGACCCGACCATCCTGTCGGCTTTGGAGCACGCCGGCTATGATCGTTCGTTCGAGCACGTTGGCGCAGGTTCCGGTGCTCCTCGGCCTCCGCATCGGACGGCGCGATTGCCCGACTATCGGGCCGTGCGCTGCCATCCCGAGACGCGGACCATTCAGCTGCTGGATGGTCAGCGCCTGGATCTCGGGGGAATCGGCAAAGGAATTGCCGTCGATCTTGCGATCGCCGAGACATCCTTTTTGAGAGAACGCTGCATTGCGGCCGGGGGCGACGTGGCGGTGCGCGGCACGGCCGGCCCCGACGCAGAGTGGACGGTTGCGCTTGAGGACACTGGTGCCGCTGGCTCCCAAAGCATCGCGTTGCGAGACGCAGCTGTAGCATCAAGCACGACGTTGAGACGGCGCTGGCAGAGGGCCGGCGAGGAGCGACACCATCTCATCGATCACCGCACGGGGCGCCCCTCGTCCAGTGCGTTTCGAACGGTGACGGTCGTCGCCGCGTCGTGTGTGGAGGCGGACGTGGCGGCGAAGACCGCCCTACTCCTCGGAGAGCAGGGGATGGACTTTCTGGAGGGTAAGGGTTTGCACGGGATGGCCGTGCGCCACGACGGCAGTACGATCGCGACAAGGGAGTGGCCCTGGCCCAAGGGAGGCATATGACTTCCTTTGCCGGCCTGGCTGCGCCCCAGTCGGCAACCCTGTACTGGTACGTGGTTCGCGGCTCGGGATTCGTGGTCTACGCACTTCTCACGGTTGGGGTTGTCTTTGGCCTGCTGCTGTCGCTGCGCTGGCGGAGCGACGCGTGGCCCCGACTGCTCACCGAGGACGTGCACCAGTTTCTCCAGCTTCTGGCCGGCAGCTTCCTGTCCATCCATATCGTCAGCACACTGCTCGATTCCTTCGTGCATTTCGCATGGTACGAAGTACTTGTCCCCTTCAGCGGGCCCTATCGGGTGCCCTGGATGGCTGCGGGCATCATTTCGATGTATTTTGGCGCGGCGCTGGCCCTTTCCATCTACGTCCGGCCCCACGTTGGGTATCGCACATGGCGTACGCTCCACTACACCGGCTTCGTCGCCTGGACGTTGGCGCTGGTTCATGGACTAGCAACCGGTAGCGACACGCACTCCGCATGGGCAACGGGAGTCTACGTCGCGAGCGTGGTTATCGTGGTGGGCCTGCTTGCGGTGCGTTTCGGTGGCATTCCCGCGCGTGTGGGACAACCCCCGCGGCTTCGTCCGGGCGTGGTGGCCGGCCTGGGTGTTTCAGTGGTGGTCGCCGGTGTGCTCGCCTCCGCGGGTCCCCTGGAGTCGGGTTGGGCGGCCCGGGCGGGTTCGATTCCGGGGCCGAAACCCTCGATCGCGATACCCACATCTCCACTCTCGGAAAAGGTGACGGGCGTGGCACAGCCCTATAACCGGTATTCCCTGGACCCCGGATATCGGATGCTGACCCTCGATATTGACGGCGTTGGACGATATCCGATCAAACTGGCGTACCGGGTCTTCATTCGTCAAACCCGAGTGGGCATCCGCTTCATACGAGGACTCTTTTCCATGACGCCGAGCTCCGGCGCGTGGAGCTGCTCCGGCACCGTCACTTTCCGACCTCCCGATCGGTTCATCAGCGTTTGCAATCCTGCAAGAAAGGAGACGTTGCTTTTGGTCGTCAGGGTTTCCATTGACGCGTTGGGCCGAGTGTCAGGAACCCTTGCGTTGTCACCGCAACAAAAAGCGAACGAAGGGTCTAGAGGTCGAAACGGAGTGTGACGAGGTTGCGATGCCGAAACTTTCGTTCGAGGATAGAGAAGCTATCACGGTAAGGGGCAAACGGTAGGCGGCTGACTGGTTTGTGGTGGGTGACGGCCAGATTTGCATGGATGAGGTCAGTGGTGACATCCGAACGGTCTCCGCTCAGCGGATGACCACACGGAGCCGCAGGCGCGCCGCACGAAGCGCTGCCTCGACGTCCTCCGGAGTGCCGCCCGACCCAAAGACGAAACCGAGGTAACGGTCGCCCTCCGGGAGTGGATGGACAGTCTCGCCCAGCGGGATGGAGATCGAGAGCCCCGTGATTCCCGGGACGTCGGCGGCCTCAGTCTGGCCCTCGATCGCGTGGAGCACCCCCGCACGCTCCAAGGGAAGCATAAATATCCCAGCAGTCCCCGTCTCTTGCTGTGGCGTCACGCCAACGCCTAATGCGTTGAGCAGTACCATCTCCTCGAGGCTTGTATTGCCGGCGAATCGGAGGGCGCGCGAGCAGAGGCCACCAATCGACCGCGCCGCCAACTCAAGCATGGTGGGCCTCTCGTCGCCGTGACGAGGGTCGATCCGGAGTTCGGCGTGGATGGGACCGTGCCGGAGCCCGAGCGCACGAGTAGCTCGCTCGGCCACCGAAACGGATGCAGCTAGGGTTTCGTCCGATAGCCGAGCCGGACAGATCAGCATCGTCTCTTCAAAGGTCGGTCCATCGGGCATCTCGGGCTTGTCAAATACGGCGATGACCGTCGCGACGCCGTCGGTGAGGAGGGCGTCGATACTGATCTCAAGGCCCGGCACGTATTCCTCGATGAGCAGCGGTTCGATGTCCGTCCCCCGGCCTTCCGACAGCACGCGCCGGATTCGCCGCGCGGCGACGGGCACATCGGTGGCATGATCGACGCGCAGAATCCCCTGACTGCCGCTCAACGACAATGCCTTGACCACGCAGGGGAACTTCAGTTCCGCTGCTACGCTCATCACCGCGTACTCGTCGGACCCGGCCGCAATGACCCGAAACGCCGGCTGAGGCACCCCGGTTGCCGCCCACCGACATCGCTGCGCCCTCTTGTCCATCGTTGCCATCACCGCCTCCATCGGGTTGTGGGGCAGTCCGATGCGCTCGCCCACGGCTGCCGCGACCGCCAGCATTGGCGTGTCAACCGCGACAACGGCATCGAGCGGTCCGCCCGAGCGGACGATGCGATCAATGCTTCCGGGCAGATCGTACGGATCGACCGGGATGACCGGGCGCACGCCGAGCGGTAGTGCCCCGTCACTACCGATCACGACCTCGATCCCGAGGCGGCTTGCTGCAGCGAGGAAATCGGCTGCCCGATACGTCACGCGGGGGACAAGCAGCAAGACGCGGCGAGCCTCGATCATGTCGGATTGGTTTTCTTCCAACCCGTATCTCCTTGCTCCTGGTTTCGACCGATACCCTCAGCGCTTTGCAGGCGAAAAGAAGGGCACGGTTCCCGCTTCATGGTCGGTGACGTCCACCAGGCCGACCATCTCAGGAATGGCGGCCCGGAGCAACGGTCCGATACCCTGGCGGAGGGTCACTTCCGCCAGGCTGCACCCCTGGCACCCGCCTTCGAGACGGACGCGCACCCAGCCTTTGTCGGCCGACACAAGAACCACCCGCCCGCGGTGGGTTGCAATCGTCGGGTTGATCTCTACATCAAGAATATGGCGCACACGTTCCGGCAAATCGCCGGGGGTCGTTCCCTGTGACGCGTGTCCATCGTTTCCAACCAACCGTACGCCGGTAACCTCCGGGACGGCGGCGCGAGTCAGCATTTCGATCTGCGCAATCAGCGGGAGGGTCGCGCCGGGGGACCCGCTCACCTTAAGGAGCACAACGCCGTTCTCCACGGCAAGCACGTGCAACTCCCCACCGCGAGCAATGACGGAAGGGAGCACGCTCGGTGCGAGCGCGGCCGCTATCCGATCGACCAAGTCCATGGTGGGTAACTCCTCTTAGTTCAGCCCAGCAGGGACCGGACTCCGACTCGCCGAATCGAGCGCGGCTTCCAGATCGGCCAGCAGATCTTCCGGCGCCTCAATGCCGATCGACAGGCGCAACAGATCGTCGGGCACGGGGGACGATGGTCCCTCCATGCTGCTCCGGTGCTCGATGAGGCTCTCGACTCCCCCCAGGCTTGTGGCTCGCTTAAAGACCTGAACCGCGGCGAGAACGGCTCGGGCTTCCTCCGCCCCTCCCACCAGTCGGATCGAGAGCATCCCGCCGAACCCACCCTGCATCTGACGCGCCGCGATCTCGTGACCCGGGTGTGCGGGGAGGCCCGGATAGAGTACGGCCTTCAGAGAACGATGCTCCCCCAACTGACGGGCGATGGTAAGCGCGCTCGCGGAGGCCCGGTGCACGCGGAGGAATAGCGTGCGCATGCCGCGTTGCAGAAGCCACGCCTCGAATGGTCCGAGCACCGCGCCGCCGTTGCGTCGCCAGGAACGAATGCGCTCCCAGAAGGGATCAGGGCGGGCGGTCAGCACCGCCCCGGCCAAGAGGTCACTGTGGCCGTTGAGATATTTCGTGGCGGAATGGACGACGATATCAGCGCCGAACTCGAAGGGCCGAGTCAGTACGGGCGTTGCCACGGTGTTGTCTACGCCTACCCTTGCACCGGCCGCGTGGGCAATCTTGCACACGGCGGCAAGGTCCGTGATCGCCCAGGTCGGATTCGCCGGCGTCTCGACCCACAGAAGCCGCGTTCGTCCCGGTCTGATCGCAGACTCCACAACGGCCAAATCGGTCATGTCGATGAACTCCACGTCCAGACCCCAGGTGAGTCCGAACTCTGCGAGCCACTTTCGTAGCCCCCAATACAGCATCCTGGCGACTAAGACGTGGTCACCCGGCAGCAGGGACTGAAAGACGGCGGTCGCGGCAGCCATGCCGGATGCGAACAGCGCGCAACGGGACCCGCCACCCTCCAATGATGCGAGGAGCTGCTCGGCGTACTCGTAGGTCGGATTATCGGCCCGGGTGTACACGCGCCCCTGATGGTAAGAGCCATCCGCCAGTTGCTCGTAGTTTGTCGATAGATGGATGAATGGCGCCAAGGCACCGGAGACCGGGTCAATGTCCCCCATGGCTTGGGCCGCCAAGGTTTCCGGTGAAAGTGGCCGCCGCATCGTACGCCTCATGGTTGTTAACAGGATCTCCGCCTCGCCGGGGAAAATACCAGTATCAGGGAATCGGATCTGTGTGTCCCGTCAGCGGAACCAGTCTTGCAGTGTCGCACGTTCGGATGCCGGATTTCCTCTGCGGTCGGGTCAGCGATCCGCTGTATGGCCACTGCTGACTCCTTCCGGCTTCTGTCATGTCGCGAGGCACATTCTGTGGTTTACTTCGGCGACTGGCACGCTGTGGCACAGCGCCTGGAACGCCGCTTCAGCGTTCGCTGAGAGCAGGCTGACAGGTCTCGAAGTGAAACGTTGAGGAGGGCTTCCGGCTCCAGCGGTACAAAAAAGAATCACCGCGGGGGGCGCAATCCAGCCAGAGTGACCGTGACGAGCCGGCGCACCGCGGCC
>QHBP01000083.1 GCA_003244175.1 Chloroflexota bacterium
GGGCAGACTAAGATTGCCGTCTTCAGCGTTGTGAACTCCATTGGCGCCATTGTTGATCGGCACGGTAAAACCATCCGCGGGAATCTGGATCCGAATACCGGGGAGCGCCAAAGACCGAGTGAGGGCTTCGAGCGCGTGGCGGCGATGAGCGCGTCGAGTACTCCGCCCGGGAATACCACCCTCACTGTGGTGATCACCAACCAGAGACTGGATGGCTGGCGGCTCACCCAGCTGGCGCGCCAAGTGCACGCATCTATGGCTCGGGCTATTCAACCGTTCCACTGTCTCAATGACGGTGACGTTCTGTTCGCGGTTACTACAGACGAGGTCGACGACCCGCAACTGCACGGCTCCGATTTGGGCGCCCTGACGTCCGAGCTTGCCTGGGACGCAGTCTTAGCCAGCGTGGGTAATTCTTAGATCAGACAGTCCAGAGGTAGCTCCGGTGCGTCAGAACGGGTTGTCTGCCCGGAAGCTTGGTTGTCTGCGGTCATTCGACGCTGGGAGGGAATACGTCCTCGACGCTGACCTTGAGATAGCCCGCGATGGCAAGCGCAAGCGGCAGAGAGCAGCTGGACAGTCCACGCTCTAAGCGCGAAAGCTGGCCGGCGTCCATGCCAACGCGACGTGCCAGCGTGCGCAAGGTCACGTCCCGGTCGTACCGCAGTTGCCGGATTCGATTTCGCGGCACTCCGCGCCTACGAAGTTGCCGGGATTCGCATTTCGAAGTACCATGTGTCACCCGACTATAATAGGACAAATGTTCTAGTTATGCACGTGTTTTGTTGCTGCCTCGGCAACACTAAGGCGATTAACGTGGAGTCGCCTCTCCGGCCGTGCGTGGCACCACGTCCCGGCGCGGGAACAGAGGCTCCGGTGCTGCAACTGTGGTGCCGGGCTCACTTCTTCCCCACGTGAGAGCATCGGCCCAGCCGGCAGGCTCTGATTGCGCGCACCCCAGCTGCTCCAGAATCTTGCCGGCGGTTTCCGGCAAGAAAGGCTCCAGCAGCACGCCGATCAGGCGTACGCTCTCGCCGAGGGTATAGAGGACGGTCGACAGACGCTCCGCAGCCTCTGAGTCGCCCTGGTGTTCCTGTTTAGCCAGCTGCCATGGCGCGGTCTCTTCTACGTACTTGTTTGCCCGCGTCACCAGTTGCCAGGAGATGTCCAGCGCAGCCTGCGGGTTGTAGTCATCAAGTGCCTGCGAGACCTGGGGTGGGATATTTTCCGCCGTCTCCTGCAGCGCCTTCTCCGTTTCCGCCTGATCACCGGGCGCAGGAACCTCGCCCCCCCGGTAACGTGTCAGCATGCTGAGCGTGCGATTCACCAGATTCCCCAGGTCGTTCGCCAGATCGGCATTGTAGCGCGTCTCCAGGGCCTCGTAGGTGAAGTTGTGATCGGCTGTGGCTGATGCTGCTCGCAAGAGGTAGTAACGCACGGCTTCCGACCCGTACTCGTTCACCAGCTTTTCCGGATCTATGGCGTTGCCGAGCGACTTGCTCACCTTGGTCCCCGCGACGTTGATATAGCCGTGAACGAAGATCACCGTAGGCAGGGCCAGGCCCGCTGACAGCAACATTGCCGGCCAGTAGATTGCGTGGAATCTGATCACTCCCTTGCCCAGGTCGTGAACCCGGTGAGGGTTGTCCACCCAGTACTTCTGATACAGCTCGCCGTCCGCGGCGTAGTCAAGGGCCGTCAGGTAATTCGCCAATGCGTCGAACCAGACGTAGATGACCTGGGAAGGGTCTCCAGGTACGGGAATGCCCCAATTTCGGGCACGCTCAGTGCTTCGGGAGATGCTGATGTCTTGCAAGCCGCGGGAGATGAAGCTGAGTGCCTCGTTGCGCCGCGTCTCCGGCAGCACCAGAATCTGGTTTGATGCTATGAGCTCGTGGAGCTGGTCGCCGTATCGTGAGAGTCGGAAAAAGTAGTTCTCTTCCTCGATGAGCTCAGGTGCCACCTCGTGCTCGGGACAGAGCCCGTCCGTCAGCTCAGACGCTTCGTAATAGCGTTCGCAGCCAACGCAATAGAGCCCGCTGTAGTACTTGCGGTAGATGTCGCCTGAGGCAGCCACCGCTGCCCAGATCTTCTCGGCTCCCGCCTTGTGGCGAGGATCCACAGAGGTTCTGATGAATTGGTCGAATGAGAGATTGAGACCTTCGGCCAGCTCGCGAAATCGCTGTGCGTTGCGGTCCACCAGCTCCCGCGTGGAGACTCCTTCTTTCTCTGCTGCCTGCACGTTCTTTAGGGCGTTCTCGTCGGTCCCCGTCAGTACATAGGTATCGTCACCCCGCAGGCGGTGATAGCGCCCAAACGCATCTGTTTGGGCGAATTCCTGCGCGTGCCCGATGTGGGGCTTCCCGTTGACATAGGGAATCGTGGTTGTGATGTAGTAACGATCGCGGCCGGACATCAGGGGCCTCCTGATAGAGAAAAGCCCGCCCCCCTGCTGGAGGGCAGGCCTCGTGGACCTATTTTAGAGCGAGAACCTTGACGAGCGCCTAGCCAGCTGTGGTTAGGGCCGTTCCGCAGCTCCGGCAAAACTTGGCCTGAGGCTCGTTGTCGGTCTGACAGCGAGGACATGCCTCGGTGCCGCTCTCCGTGCCGGCCGCCGACGCCGTGATTGGCGCGTTGGAGTCCTCGACACTTCCGGTGAGGCCAGAGCTGGATGCCGGCGGTGGCGGAGTTGAGACAGCAGGTACAGGTTCAGCAGCCTCCGCGACGGGTGCCGGGGCCGGGGCTGCCGGAGGAGATGCAGCGGTTGCGGTCGCCGGCTCAACCGTGCTAGCGGTCTGGAC
>QHBP01000431.1 GCA_003244175.1 Chloroflexota bacterium
TCGCACCACACCAATGCATACGAGAGAGCTCGGACGCGAGGAAGTTCATCTACTACTATCGAGAGGCCGGCCGATCCGTGCCCGCGACGCACTTCCATCTGGAACTGTTGCGCCAGCGGCTGGTCAGCCCGGCGCTCGAAGTGGAGCTCGTCGCGATGGCGCCGAGATTGGCAACGAACGTTGAGGGGGCGACGTTCCTTGCCACACAACTACGATTCCTGATCAAGAACGTCGGGAGGGTGGCGGCCTACAAGTGGCAACTCGACGTGCGGGAGCGGCGCGGCCATCCGGAAGGACGCTTCGGAGACTACCGGTCTCGTGGTCAGGACTTCCCACCCGGAGCTCAGCCAGACCCCGGTGGCATCAGCCTCGACGACACGATCCTTCCCGACTGCGAGCGATTCGAAGAGAAGCACTTCGGCTTTCTCCTACGGCCCGCGGCGCCCACGACGGAGGCGGTGCGGGCCGAGGTCGATGAAATGATCCTTGCGATCACGCTCGGCTACCGCCTTGCCACGGAAACATCGCCGGGAGAGATGCAGTACACCGAGCTGAAACGGGTTGCGGATGCGCAAGAGCTGACAGACTTTGTGTTGCAAGATCGCTGAGTGCCGCCTCACCGGGATCCACGGACGCATGGAGAGGCCGTTATTCGTTGAGGAATACTTTTGGAAGTCCTGAGCTCAGCGCGGCCGCGACGAGGAAACATCGAGCGAGGGTGCTGCTGCGCTCGAGCTGCACGCGCGGGAAGGCCGCTTGAAGATAGCCCAGGAACTCCTGCAGGCCCACACCGGACGCATCGCCGAGCAGCTCTGCGTGATACTCGAGCACTACAGCCCGGATCGGGGACCAGTCTTCCACCGCGTAAACGAGCGAGGCCTCCATGCCTTCCGCGTCAATCTTGAGGACCGCCGCCTGCGCCCGAGTCAGCGCCGTGTTAACGTTCAGCGCGGGCACGACCACGCCCGGAGCGCCGTTGGTCGGGAGGAGCGTGTTCCCCGACAAGGCGAGCTCACCGAAGCGGCGGTATAGCGTGACGGACGAGTCGTTGCCGGCGACGACAGCCGCGCGGTGTGGCGTCACGTCCGGCAGGGTACGCGGGGTGATCGCTGAGGGAAAGCTTTCCGCGACGAGAGTTCATCGGCAGCTCTACCTGCTGCCCCGCAAAGATGTAGAGGCATTCGCCAGCGTGCCTCGTAAAGGCGGCTGGCCCAAAGGTAAACCGCGCAAGCCGCATAACGCGAGCGGTACGGGCGAGGGGGTACGCTGATGGCACAGCCGCCTGAGAAGTCCCCAACGGCCGCTATGACGCCGTCTACAACCCCCAGCGTGCCCACGGGGGTCAAGGTACCGATCGATCCACACCGCGCACAGCGGACATGGCTGCTCGAAGCGCACCACAAGGATGTGAGCGTACGGCTGCTCGACGGTAAAAGCCTCGTCGGCGAGCTGGTGGAGTTCGATCAATTCAGCCTGATCGTGTGGCCGGAGGACGCGGCTTCGCCGTCGCTCGTGTACAAACACGGGGTTGCGGTCGTGTCTCTAGTTGATCGCGAGGCGAGCTGAGAATGCCAGATGACTGACCCGAACCTGTTGTACTACGGCGACAACCTCGAGGTGCTGCGAGACCACGTCACGAAAGAGTCGGTAGATCTCGTGTACCTCGATCCGCCGTTTAATTCAAACACGGCGTACAACGTCTTCTTCCCGGAGAAAGGCGGTATGCAATCAGCGGCGCAGATCCAGGTTTTCGAAGACACGTGGGTCTGGACGGATAAGGCCGAACAAGCCTATAAAGAGCTTGTTACCCTTGGTGACCAGGTTTCGCTTGCGATGCTAGGTTTCCGCACCCTGTTGAAGGAGCGGAACCTCATGGCCTACCTCGCGATGATGGCGCCGCGTCTGGTCATGCTTCGAAGCGTGTTGAAATCCACTGGGAGCATCTATCTGCACTGCGATCCCACCGCCAGTCATTACCTCAAGGTGCTTATGGACGCGATCTTCGGGCCAGAAAACTTCCGCAGCGAAATCGTATGGAGGCGCACCGGCGCTCACGGCAAGACGCGGCGGTACGGGCCCATCCACGACACCATCCTCTTTTATACGAAGTCGACTAGCTATCGTTGGAATTCCCCGACGCGCCCATACATGCGCGGACACGTCGAGGAGTATTTCGTTCATGACGAGAAGGGATGGCGCACTGCCTACTACGGCAATGTGCTGACTGGTAGTGGACTACGAGGCGGCGAGTCCGGCAAGCCATGGCACGGCTTCGATCCATCAGCCAAGGGTCGCCACTGGGCGATACCAGGCGGGCTGATTGAGGATTTGGAGGAGGATGTCGCGGGACTAGGCCAGCACCAAAAGCTGGATCTTCTTCTGGCTCACGGTCACATCAAGATTACTCCTGGGCAGGCGTGGCCGATGTACGAGCGTTACCTGAAACCGAGTGACGGGATGCCCGTCCCCGACATTTGGGCGTTTCAGCCCTACACGGAGGGTACCGTCTTTGGCACAAATGAAGGCATCGATAAGGATGTTCGATGGCTTTCACCGAAGGATCAGGAACGCCTTAGCTATCCCACCCAAAAACCGCTGGCGCTCCTGCAGCGTATCCTCGCGGCGTCTTCGAATCCCGGCGACATCGTCCTAGACCCATTTTGCGGCTGTGGCACCACTATCGACGCGGCCCAACGGATGGGACGACGATGGATCGGTATCGATATCACGCACCTGGCGGTGTCCCTCATCAAAAAAAGACTCCTCGATGCTTATGGCGAGGGAGTCGCCAAGACATATCGGGTCATCGGCGAGCCAAAGGACCTTGAAAGCGCTAAGGCGCTTGCCGCCCAAGATAAGTACCAATTTCAATACTGGGTGATTGGGGAGGTCTTGGGATGGCCAGTCGAGCAGAAAAAGGGAGCGGACAAGGGCATTGATGGACGAGTGTATTTCTTTGATGAAGCGTCAAGTAGCAAATCCAAGCAGGTGATCATCTCAGTAAAGGGCGGCCACACCGGCGTCCAGGACATACGCGACCTGCGCGGTGTGCTTGATCGAGAGAAGGCACAGATCGG
>QHBP01000344.1 GCA_003244175.1 Chloroflexota bacterium
CTATTCTCCTATCTTGTTGCCCGTGGGCTTACTCGGCGACTGGAGGCAGTGGCCTGGGTCACGCGGGCAATCGCCGCCGGTGATCTTTCGCAACGGGCGCCGGTGGACAGTCGGAACGAGATTGGTGTTTTAGCCAGCGATGTAAATAGCATGGCCGAGCACCTGGGCACAGCGATGGATGATCTGCGTGCGGCGCGCGCGGAGGCGGAAGGAGCCCTGCGGCGGCGTCAGGAGTTGGTGGCCAACATCTCACACGAGCTGCGCACGCCGTTAGCCGTGCTGCGCGCCCACCTCGATACGCTCGACATGCGTCAAGCGGTGACCTCGGGCGCGCACGCCTCTCGTGAGCCGGCGCTACCGCCGGCGACCCTCGCCGCGCTGCAGCACGAAACCGACCGTTTGACGACATTGGTCGACGATCTTTTCACGCTGTCCCGGGCGGAAAGTGGGTCGCTGCGAGTCGAACGCCATCCGGTGGACGTCGCGGCCCTGGCTGACGACCTGGTAAAGCTCATGCGGCCATTAGCACTGCAGGAAGGGCACATCAGACTATCCGTGGAGGTCGCTCCCGGACTGCCGCTCGCGCTGGCTGATGCCGATCGCCTGCGTCAGATCCTCGCCAATTTGATTCGCAACGCGGTACGTCACACACCGGAAGGCGGGATCATCGTGCTGTCGGTCACCCGGGAGGACGGGTGGGTGGTCGCCGCGGTTGCCGATACTGGTGAGGGGATCGAGGCAGAGCATCTCCCGTTTCTCTTTGACCGGCTGTATCGGGTGGATGTGGCGCGCAGCCGCCGGGCGGGAGGCGCCGGACTCGGACTGGCGATTGTGCGCGAGTTTACCAAGTTAATGGGCGGCCGGGTCGTGGTGGAGAGCATAAAGGGTGAAGGATCATGTTTTCGGATCTTCCTGCCTACATCCACCGATCAAGAAGACGACAATCCGCCGCCGGGGCAGGGCCGGCGGATCACAGTGGATAGAGGCACGCCGAGCCCTACTCCGTAGACATTGGTTGGAAAGCAGGCGCCACGTATGATCGATCGATCAACGGCCAGAGCGTTTGTGGGTCAACCGTATCCCAACCCGCGCTGTTCACGGTTCGAGCCACGCGGGAGTCCATGGACAGCCGCATAACCATCTGTTCACGTTGAGAACCTGAGGTTCCGGTCGACGGATACGTGCCCTCTAAGCGAACCTGGGAGACCGGCAGATTTCTGCTGAATACGTTCCGAAAGACCGAGTACGCGTCTTGAGCGGCGCCATCGCCGATGGTACCGGCGCCTACATCATTGTTGATCGACCAGATGATCGTCACGCGGTACTGTCGCGAGTGAGGATCGCGGCGTACGCTACTGAGACGATAGCGGCGCACTCCGCGGTCGCTGGGATCGAACGAGAGCGCCAGGATCGCGTTGAGCCGAGCAGCCAAAGGAGCGTGCGGTCCAGGGATCTTGGGGGCGCCATGCAAGGTGCCGGTTGCCATGCTTCCCAATGCCCCACTAAGAAAAATGGCCTGGCCAACCAGGACGAGCAGGACGACGACGCCAGCCAGCACGTAGCCCACGATTTTGCCCCAGCGACGTAGCCGGCCATGTGCGGATGAACTATCAAGCACTACAGGTTGATGCACAGCGAGTTTCATGTGATGATCGGTCACCGGGTCAACGGCTGCCGGCGCGTCTACGGGGATTGATCCTGCGGGGCCGGCGGCCAGACGGGCTGGGCCCAGTACACGGTTGCATACGGAGGGAGCGCCTTGAGGAAGCCCACCTTCCGCTCGAACGCTTCCTGTGCTCTGGCCCATTTGGTGAAGGCCGACTGACTTACCACTTTCAAGTCGGCGTGCATGTTTCCATGCCAGAGACCACAGAGTTCGTTACACACTACAATGTTATGTCCATCCGGCGTGGTTGATCCTGTCATGCGGGCCAGGAAGTAGGCCTCGTTGCTCACACCGGGAACCGCGTCTTCCTTGACGTCGTAATCGTAGATCCAGAAGCTATGGACAACATCAAGCGACGTGACATTAAATCTGACCGGCGTTTCCACCGGCAATTCCAGGTAGTTGGTCTCCATGCCGCCATTAGACGGATAGCGGAAGGTCCACTGCCACTGCTGACCAATGACCTGCACATCCATAATCGATGCCGGCTTACTGGTGGAAACTGTCTTGGTCGATTGACCATGGCGTTGCGCGTGCGCTACCGTCACCGGCGCCGAAGGCGCAGCAGTAATTTCGTGGAGGGTAAACGTTCCCCATCCGGCGAGAAAGAGGACGATGATAAAGCTCAATCCGGCCCAGATCAGCAGGATGGGATTGCTAGGAGGACGGTCGGGCACGTCATCGGCCGATACGTCGGGACGGCTGCGAAAAACAATGAGATTGTAGACCAGAAGAACCCAGACGAAAACAAAGATGGGCGCTCCTACATAGAACAGCATGTAGAGAGTTTGGTGCTCGCCGAGGGCTTCGGAGGAACCCACCGGTGACGGAATCGGTATGATTCCGATGAGCAGATCGACGATGATCGACGCGACGACCCAGATAGCGGCGATGCGTACGCCGTGGTTCACCCCTCGCATGAGCGACATCCTTTCTTCCGGACTCGACTATGGGCCGTGGCCCGGGGATACTACGTGACGGTAATCAGACCATCCATATAGCCGATTTCTTGCATGGGGCCTCCAAAGCCGTTCAGGCCGGAGCCACAGGGAACGATGCACTGCCAGCGGATAACACCGGTACCGTTGGTACGGAAGGTGAACTTCATGGTCTCAAAGGCGTTAGCTTTGGCGTTGCTGGGTATACCCTCCATGGGGACACTCACACCCAGGTCGGGAATGGTGAATGTATGTGATGTGAAGTCGGGACTCATGACGCGTATTGGCTTGTTGTTCACATACTCAACGCCGCCCACCGTGCCCTGGACCAGAGTAAAGAAGGTGTTACGCAGGGCAGTTCGGCTGTCGTAGTTGTGGACGATGATCGTCACTAGCGAATGCGCCGGAACAGAAAAGACAGTTCCGGGAGTATTACCATCGAGCGTCTGGTAGCCAAGCCAGTCAGAGTGTGGACCAGTATTGACTGTCTGCACAATGTTCAGCTCTAGGGTGGTGTGTGTTTGCCCGTTGGCCATCGTCTGTACATGTTCAAAGCGATTAGCGCTCCGGTATGCTCCATACGCCGGCTTGTACATGACTCCTAGAACATAAATAATCGTGGCTATGACGACGAGTAAAGTCCCCACGCCCACATAAATTCGAGCTCGCCCACCCGGCCTTCCGCTAGTCATCGCTCCCTCCACTTCAGACTCGTCATGAATCAGGGCAATCGCACGGCTGTGCCGTCCACTCGATCACGCAGCGCGGAACGCGCTGGTGTTGAACGGTTGGGCAGATCGTAGAGTGCTTCGTCCTGCCCCAACCACTTAAACATACATACGCTAAACGCGACACCGAACAGAAACAGCACAGGAACCCACATGATGGCCCCGGCGTACTGCTGGTCGGCCAGGGCGGTGATCCCTCCCGTCCGATGCACCACGCCAGCATAGCCGCTGTACAGCGGGCGCGGCGCGAAGACAAAAAACATGGCAAGAAAGTTCGTCGAAAAGCCGGCAATCACTACATACAAGGCGCGCTCCACGTAGCCCAACTGAGTGTGGACCGTCCGCTGATCCACGATCTGACTCCAAAAAAGCAGGCCGGTGACGAGA
>QHBP01000348.1 GCA_003244175.1 Chloroflexota bacterium
CTTGAGGGGTGTCATTCTGTCGTCGCTGCCGGCCACCGCCACTGCCGGTAACTGAATACGATCGAGCTGGTTCATCACATCGAAGGCGTCGGCCGCCAAAAAGTCTCCACGGGTTACCTCCGGCCCAGCCTGGCGAAGGGCCGCGGCCACGACCCCGGTGACCTGACCGCCAATGGTGTCGCCAACCTCCCATTCACACAGAAGGGATATGGCCGCTTCGAAGTCGGTTTCCAGCAGGTTGAGAATTCGCGAGTGCACGCGCAAGCGAGCTCCCGTGGCAATGAGGATGAGTCCGGCGAGCCACCGGGGCGGAGGCCGCTGGAGTGCCAGGTGCAGCGCCACGGCACCGCCAAGAGAGTGACCGGCAAGGATGAGCGGATCGCGCGGGTCCAGGTTCTCCGACAACCACCCCGCATAGTCGTCAACCGCGTCGTGGCCTGATCCCGCCCGGTCGCCGTGGCCGGGAAGATTGATGGCCGTGACTCCTTCGAGTGATTCGACCTGGGCACGCCAGATGGCTGTGGATTCGCCCGCACCGTGGATGCAGACGATCTGCACCCCTACACTCCGCCGGCTTCGACCAGCTCGGGGACGGCCAGCGGCAATGAAACCCTAAAGGCTGAACCCCTTCCCGATTCTGACCGTACCTCGATGTCACCGCCGTGAGCTTCTACAATCCACTTCACTATCGAAAGTCCCAGACCGGAGTTACCCGTGCCCCGCTGTCTGGCTCTGTCTCCACGATAGAAGCGGTGAAAAATGTGGGGCAGGTCCTGAATTTCGATCCCTTCGCCGGAATCTGTCACGGTCAGGAGAGCCATGGCGCTCTCCGTTCCGACCGTCACCTCGACCCTTCCGCCAGCAGGAGTGTGCCGCACGGCGTTATCCAGCAGATTGAGGAGCATCTGTCGCAGCCTGCCGGCATTCCCGTGAACGAGCACTCCTCGATCGGCCCTGAGAGATAGACTGACGCCCTTCTCGTGAACCAGTGCTTGCATGCCGTCCACAATCGGCTCCGCGATCGCGCCCAGAAGGACGGGCTGGAAGAGCATCTCCTCCTGGCCGGCGTCCGCGCGTGCAAGCATAAGAAGATGCTTCACCATGCCAGACATGCGCTCGACCTCTTCCTGCACGCTGATCAAGACCTGCTGGTACTCTTCCGGCGTGCGTGCACGCTTCAGCGATAGGGTCGTCTGAGCTTCCAGGACAGTAAGCGGCGAGCGAAGCTCGTGAGACACGTCAGCCGTGAGCTGCCGTTGTTCCTGGAAGGCTCGCTCCAATCGTTCGATCATGTCGTCAAACGTGCCTGCAAGCCTGCCCAGCTCATCCTGACGTGACAGGTTGATACGGCGGCTCAAATCGGTCGCTGTGATCGACCGAGCCATCTGCGTGATGCTATCCACCGGCTCGAGGGCTCGACCGGCGAGAACCCAGCCACCCGCGCCTGCAAGTAACAAGGCGAAGGGAATGCCCAGGAGCAGCGCAAGTCTGAGACGGTCGAGCGCCTGATCGACTCCCGCGAGGGACTGGAGCACTTCCACGCCACCCACCGCCCTGCCGTGATGGTAGACAAGCTTGATGCAATATCTCTCAGGTGAACGGGGGGGACTCTTGGCGTTTCTGGGCACGACAACCTGGAATGTTCCGCAGCTCTCCCTGCCGCTCTGGAGAGCGATCCGCAGCTCCTGATAGCTGGGAGAGGGCGCGTCGCTCTTCACGAGTTTCTTCTTCTTGCCGTGAATGTCCATGATCAGCAGAGCGGCGAGAGGCTCAGAATGGAAAACGGGCGAAGCGCGCACAGTTCGAGCATTGAGTCTTCCCTGCACCTGGCGACCCACCGCCTGCTGGCCGTAGCTACCAAGGGCGGTATCAATGCTGCTCTGCAGCGTGCGAACAACGAAGATATATACGGACAGCGCAAAGAGCAACAGGGCGACGGCAAGTACTCCGGCGTACCAGAGCGTAAGACGGAGCCGAATACTATGCAGAAACCGATGCATGTTCAGGTACCCGTAGGCGGTAACCGGCGCCGCGAATGGTCTCTATCAGGCGCACAGGCGACCCTTCGTCGATCTTGGTTCTGAGGCGCCGCATATAGACGTCCACAATGTTGGAGAGACCCTCGTAGTTTTCGTCCCAGACACTCTCCATCAGCTCGCCACGCCCAATGACGGCGCCAGCATGTCTTGCCATGTGCTCGAGGATGGCGTACTCGGTCTGTGTGAGCTCAATCCGCTCGCCCCCCCGGGTCACCGAGTGCGCCGCGGTGTCAACCGCCAGGTCACCGACGGTGAGGCGCGTACTCTTTACCGGAGCCTGACGCCGGAGAAGTGCCCGTACGCGCGCCAGCAGCTCCTCGACGTGGAACGGCTTCACCAGGTAATCATCTGCCCCAGAGTCAAGACCAGCGACACGATCTTCCAGCGTGTCTCGGGCAGTGAGAATGAGCACTGGAGCCGTCGATCCTTCCTCCCGGAGTGCCTTGCACACCTCTAGACCGGGCCGCCCAGGCAACATGAGATCGAGCACGATGGCATCGTACTTATTGACGAACGCCAGCTCCTCGGCACGGTCGCCGTCAAAAGCGACGTCAACGGCGTACGCCTCCTCCTGCAAGGCCTGGCGTACTATGGCGCTAATCTTGGGATCGTCCTCGACGAGGAGTATCCGCATCGATCGGTCTCCCTCGGATGCTATCACGGCCTGCCGGACATAGGTTCGGCGAAACTACCGTCAAACGGTGTCCTCGGATACAACGTGAAAGCGCGTTCTTAGTAACGCTTGACCTTGCGCACCGTCTCCCGCCCCGAAACGTCGTCGAGGAGCCTCGATACGGACAGCCCGATCACCGGATGGACCTCGTTGGGCGCGATCTCGACCAGCGGCACGAGGACAAACGCGCGTCGCATCATAGCGGCATGAGGTATGACAAGCTCAGCGGTATCCTGATGGAGACGACCGAATAAGATGATGTCAATATCAATGACCCTCGGACCCCAGTGATAGCTCGGTTCCCGGCCAAGCTGCTCCTCAATTTCCTTGAGCCGGGTCAGCAGCCCGAGTGGAGGCAGGATGGTCTCTGCCTCAAGAGCAATGTTGAAGAACTGGGGTTGATCGACAACCCCAAGCGGAGCTGTCTCGTAGATAGAAGAGACTTGCAGGATGCGCAGTTCAGTGGAGAGCTGGTCGACGGCAGCTCGAATGTTGGCCTCCCGGTCACCGAGATTGGAGCCCAGAGAAAGGTGTGTGATTCGTCTTGAAGCAACGCCCATCGCGTTTCATTGTGGCGTTCCTGCTCCTCATTTCTTTAAGTGCATGCGGGGGTAGCAAGGCACACGGTCCGGCAGCGCTAGCGAATCTCAAACCCGTGGTGCATTTGCCGTCTGACCAGGCGGCCCACTCTACGGCCGCCAATGAGTGGTGGTACCTGGTGGGGCACCTACGATCTGGTACGCGGACCTTCGGCTATGAAGTCACCATTTTTAAGTTCTTGCACATCCGACCGCCGGGCCTGAGTGTGCCAATCACGGTCTACAGAACGGATGCAGCGATTACGGACGAGACGCACAGACGGTTTCGCCACAGCGTCGTCTACTCCTTCCCCGGGGACGCGCGCCTCTCAGCCAGGACCCTTGCAGTGCGGGTGGCC
>QHBP01000351.1 GCA_003244175.1 Chloroflexota bacterium
GTACAGGATCCTGTACTGATAGCCGCCGACTTTGCAGCGCGGCTCACGCAATTCTCCGTCAACTTGGGAAGTATGGGGATATTCCAGTGGAGGATCAGTCTCATTCAGAGCGTTGAGCAAGGAGATGTTCCAGTCAATTCCCCCCTGAATATTCGGCGGCAGTTGATCAATGTACTGGTTCACTGGTTCTTGACCATCTTGATCGCGGTAATATACTGCGCGCATACGGCCAGGCACTTGCTCTACCCTCTTTTTGGGATAAGTGACACCGTGGATTCTGAGTCGACGACATCCATGGATTAAGGTAACGCATAGTTATTCCAATCAAGGACCCTGTAATGAAGAGACAGTATTTCATGAGTGGCAAACCAGCGATTATCCTTCTCAGCGGGGGTCTGGACTCCACCACCGTACTGGCCATGGCGTGTGCCGAGGGATATCATCCCTTCGCCCTCACCTTTCGCTATGGTCAGCGCCATGCCGTGGAGATCGAGGCGGCCCGTCGGATCGCCGCCGGCTTTGGCGTGAAGCGGCACACCATCATTGATATCGATTTGCGGCAATTCGGCGGCTCGGCGCTTACCGATAGCATCGATGTGCCCAAGGACCGGCCGCTGGACGACATGGGTAAGGACGGTATCCCCATCACCTATGTGCCGGCGCGCAACACCATCTTTCTTTCCTTCGCCCTCGCCTGGGCCGAGGTGGTGGAGGCGAGCGACATCTTTATCGGG
This sequence comes from Chloroflexota bacterium, assembly GCA_003244175.1. Lineage (GTDB taxonomy): Bacteria > Chloroflexota > UBA5177 > UBA5177 > UBA5177 > QHBP01. Next base: position 735 of record QHBP01000351.1, read on the forward strand.
GTCAACGCCCTGGATTACAGCGGCTATCCCGACTGCCGGCCGGAGTACATCGAGGCCTACGAACGGATGGCCAACCTGGCGACCAGGGCCGGTGTCGAGGGACGAACGCATCTCACCATCCATACCCCGCTGCTGCGGATGACCAAAGCGGAGATTATCGCCGTCGGTCTGCGACTTGGTGTGGACTACAGCACGACCACCACCTGCTATGATCCCTCAGCGGATGGCGCCGCCTGTGGTCGCTGCGACGCCTGCGCACTGCGTCAACGAGGGTTTGCCGAGAATGGACTGGCTGATCCCATTCCCTACCGTGTGACCTGATGCATCTTCAGTTGAACGAGCACTTCTGGAGTATTCAGGGCGAGGGGGCACATGCCGGCCGCACCGCAGTCTTCCTCCGCCTGCAGGGCTGCCCGGTGGGTTGCTCCTGGTGCGATTCCAAGCTCACCTGGTATGCCGGAGGTGAGCGCGTGGCCGTGGAGGCGATACCCGAAATCGTCAGCGTTTATCCAGAAAGCGAGTTGATTGTGATCACCGGCGGCGAGCCGCTGATCTACGATCTCGATCCGCTGCTGGAAACCCTCCGGCGCCACTTTCCTCAACGCTCGCTGCATCTGGAGACGTCCGGAGCCTTTCCCTATAAGGGAGTCGAGCGGCCGAATTGGACAACCCTCTCGCCCAAGTACCCTGTGGATTTCGACGTGGCTCCCAATGTCCTGCTCGCCGCCAGTGAGTTGAAGTACGTGGTAGATGAGCACTTCACGCCGGAGATCGTCCAGCGTCATGAGCAGGAGCTGGCCGCGCTTGGCCGTCCCCTGCCACCGGTGTGTCTCATGCCGGAGGGATGCCCGCCATTAGCAGAGACGGTGGAGCGAACCATGCAGCTGCTGCGCCGCCATCCCACCTGGCGCTTTGGGCCGCGCCTGCAGTACAGCCACACCGCAATCGCCGAAGGCGAAGGACGGAACAACCAACAGGTGACCAGCGAGGATGCGCGTGCCGCCGCGCACCGACACCGGCACGAGCGCGAGGCATCGCCCCGTGAGCCGGCCCGTCACTGAGATGGAACTCTTCAGGGAATTCAGCTTCGAGGCGGCCCACCGCTTGCCACATGTCCCCGAGGGCCACAAGTGTGCCCGGCTACACGGCCACAGCTTCCGGATTGCGCTGTATGTGCGCGGCGCGGTGGATCCGCACACCGGCTGGGTCATGGACTTCGCCCGGCTCAAAGAGGTCTTTGCCCCGCTCCACGACCAACTGGATCACCGCTACCTCAATGAGATCCCCGGTCTGGAGAACCCGACAAGCGAGGTGCTGGCCCGCTGGGTGTGGGATCGGCTGCAGCCGGAGCTTCCGGAGTTGAGCCAGGTTGTGGTCCGCGAGACCTGCACCTCGGGGTGCATCTATAGAGGGGAGGAATAGGGACTAATTTGCCTGCGATGGAACTATGCCAGCCGGCTGACAGCGCCGATATCTCGCGTCTCCAGCTGATCTGGCATCTCCGTCCGCCAGCCGACAGCAGCCGCAAGTGCGCCCATCACGAATTGGTTTAGGCTCACACCTTCGCGCTCGGCCGCTAGGGCCAGTGCGCCATGCAGAGTCTTTGGGCAACGTACCAGAAACTTCCCGCTATATGGCGAATCGGATGCAGGTTCGGGAATCGCTTTACCGTCCTCCAGCGCGACCGTGATCCAGCCCACCATGGCATCATGCACGCTCCGTACCGCGTCATCGGGAGTTTCTCCCTGGCTGATGCACCCCTTCAGTTCCAGTACCTGAGCGACATACTCGACGTCGCCTTCCTCGTCTTCGTCGCGGACGAGCACAATGTGGTACGGCATCTCTAGATATCGATCAATAGCTTCCAAGGTTCAACACCTCCTCTATCGCCCGAAT
>QHBP01000256.1 GCA_003244175.1 Chloroflexota bacterium
TAGTTCCGATCTGGAAGAAGGAACACGGAGAGGACGGCCAGGTCTGGGTAGAGGGGCCGCGCGCGGCTATTCCGACGTCCAGCTCCGCTCCCGCGCGAGATTGATGACGTCGCGGAGAACCGTCATCGACGTCGGTATGGCGCCCTGGTGATCCGCGTTCTCGACGGTGGCGGAGACGTCCCCATAGAGGTCGGTGACGAAGACTATGCCAATATCGCCACCATGCAGCCGTCCCAGAGAATCCGCGTGGGATCGTCTTTGTGGGGCAACCTCAGCCCTCAGCCCCTCGGGCGTACGCATCGCGCGGGCGATGAGCTTGATCACCTGCCCCTCCTCGCTCGCGCTCTGAATCTCCTTGCGCGTGATGTTGCGGATGCCCTCCCTCCGTACGTCGTCGAGCCGTAAGGAGCAGCCCAGGACCGCGTTGGCGACGATCACAACCTTGGCCGCAGCGTCCCATCCGTCGACATCAAGGGTGGGGTCGGTCTCAGCGATGCCGATCTCTTGCGCACGTTGGACGCCTTCCTCGTACGTCGCACCCTGGGCCATCAAGGTAAGGATGGTGTTCGACGTGCCATTCAGAATGCCCTCAAATCCCCGTATAGCGACGCCCGGGAGAGCCCACCGGGCAATCTCGACCGCCGGCAGCGGAGCCCCTACTGTCGCGGAAAAATTGACGATTCGACCGTTCTCACGCGCCTCGGCCGTTAACTGGTCCCAATACAAGGCGAGCGCGCCCTTGCTTGCCAGAACCACGTCCATATCTCGCCGCAGAGCCTGACGGACGTAGCTCCATCCGGGCTCGGCGTCTTCAAAGCTAGTGCTGGCTGTTTCCAGCAGTACATCAGCGGCCGCAAGATCCAAAAAGCGTTCGCCCCGCAGTCCGACGTGGCCGAGACTCGACTCGGCAACGGTTGCCTGTTCTCGTTTGACACTTAAGAGATCGGCCGGATCGAGCCCGTCGGGATGTGTAACCGCCCCACCGCGGTCCGCCACGCCCGTAATCATCAACTCGAGGCCATAGCGCTCACGGTACTCCTGCCCGCGGTCTCGCAGCAGGATCGCTATTCCCGTCCCGACGTTCCCGAAGCCGGTGATCGCAAGTCGAATCGTCCTCATTTCTGTCTCCCACAAATCTATTTGCGCGTAGGGGGAACGGACACGTATCGAAACCACCCGCGATGGTGTCTCAGATAGCTGTTGGCCAGAACGGACTCGTGCCATGCGCTCCAGGATTGTTTGCAGGCCTGAGCGTCGAGTCGATGGAGTCGCGCGGCAGAGCCGCTCTTCAGCAAGAATGGGTCGTGCCACAAGAGACCGGCGACTCTCTCCAGGGTTGCCGCCTCTTGCCACTGCAGAGACATGGTCACGGTGGCCATGCGGACGTAGACGCGCGCGCGAGCGGACAATCCGCCGCGTACGAGCGCCCTGAGCGCATGGCCGTTTCGGCCGGTGATCTTCTCGAGTCTGCGCGCATCCCGGCGCACTCGAACTGTCCCTTCTTGAACTGACTGGAAGCGCAAGGCCGCCATGTCCGTCTGCAGGGGTGAAACGTCTCGCGCTACCTGAGCGTCGGCCACGGATGCCGACCGGAAAGCGGACCGCATTCCGTTCAAGAGCTGCAGAGACGATATTCGCGGCTGCACACGACCGCAACCGGCCATGACAAGGGAGAAGAGGCAAAGCAGGGAGAGGCCCCTCACACAGCGGTGCGCACCACGCAGGGATCGCCGGGATGGAGACGGAGGATGCGAGCCGCGCTATCTTCGCGCGCGGCAACCTCGAGGACCCCGGCACTTCCCACCAGGGCCACCAGATCCCCGTCTTGGTAGGTCCGCGCGATCCCCTGCAGCACGACGCCGCCGACCTCAATAAGGGCTCGAACGGGCAAGAGATCGGAGGAAATGTTGGTGATGGCATTGCCAAATCGATCGACGTGGGTGATGCGTCCGATGACGACCCCCTCTGACTTCTCGGGGATTGACAGGGGCCCGAGGGACAGCTCTTGCAGAGCCACGCCCACGTCCTCCGGTGGCACTCCTACCGCGAGATGGGCGGCGACGGGGGCGAAAATGTCGCGGCCGTGAAAGGTTGCGCTCACGTCAGGCAAATGGAACCCCGGATCGGACAGCTGGAAGGCACGGGCTCCCCGCAGCGTCGCGTCTATTACCTCCGCCTCTCCAAGTTCCAGAAGCACTCGAGAGAACAGTCCGTTATCCGGACCGACGAACGTTCCTCTCTTGGTCGCAATGGCGACCGGCCTGCGGTCTGTTCCCACGCCGGGATCGACGACGCCGACGTGGACGGCGTGTGAAGGATAGTAGGGACAGGCGGCCGCGATGAGAAAGGCGCCGCCTTCGATGTCCTGCGGGGCAACGTCGTGGCTTATGTCGAACACGGAGGCACCGGGCGCGATGGAGGCGATCACGCCCTTCATCGCGCCCACATAGGGGTCACGCAACCCAAAATCTGTGGTCAGCGTGATGATAGGCCTGTCACTCACTGCACAGGCTAGCACAGGTAAAGAAGACATCCTGACCCCCCGCCACCCACAACGTCGATAATCGTCCGAGAGGTGCGACATGTTGACGGGGACCCTGGTGAACCTGCGAGCGGTTGAACAGGACGATTACGAGAATCTGCACAGATGGGTCAACGGCTCCGAGGGGATGCTTTATTGGGGCCGTCCCGGCAACACGGAATCGATGTGGGATGTCGCCGAGCGCGAGCGCCGCGAGGCATCCCGCGGCAACTCGCGGAAGTACATCATCGAGACGAACGATGGTGTCCCGATTGGACAGATCGACTACTACGATCTCGACTGGCCATCGCGAAGCGCCTGGACATCCATCTTAATAGGGGAGTCAGGGTACTGGGGCGGCGGCTACGGAACGGACGCGATGCGCACCCTGCTACGGTACCTCTTCCTCCAGCTGGATCTGCATCGAGTGGCTCTGAACGTGCACGAGACGAACGAGCGCGCTCAACGCTCATACGAGAAGAACGGCTTTGTGCGCGAGGGGGTTTTGCGGGACTGGGCGTTCTTCAACGGCGAGTGGGTTGACGGTGTCGTGATGAGTGTCCTCGATCGCGACTTCCGACTCCTCGATCGTTAACGGATCCAAACCGGGCGCCAGCGTCCATCGAGCGACGCTCCGAGCACCGGTACCTGTTCGGCCCGACCTCCGTTTGCGGGCGCGACGTAGAGCGCGAAGCCGTCCTCCCGGGCGCGTACGAAGGAGATCCAGCGACCATCGGGTGAGAAGGATGGCTGACCCACCTCACCGCGGGCGATGAGGTTGCGCGGACCCAGCTGCGGACCTTTTGACGTCTGTTGGACCGCGGCCACCACTATTTCGTCCACGCCTGAGAGGCTCCGCCGGACGAACGCCAGACGTTGTCCTCCCGCATCCCACGACGGTTGCAAGACGCGACCCCCAACCGGTGTGACCGCAAACTCATTCGAGGTGACCGTATCTCGCAGGTAAATCTGCGAATAGGGTTGATTCGCGGTCTGTGTGTAATCCCACTTGACGTACGCAAATTGCGTCGATCCAGGTCGCCACACCGGACTCGTATCTCCCCCGGCTCCCTGGGCGGGAACGGTGAGCTGGACTGGAGAGCCACCGGCGAGCGGCCATGACCACACCGCGAGGTCCACTGCTCTGGCGTCACTGGGAAGAAATCGAAGCTTGGCCTGGTCGGAGCTGAAAAGAAGCCGGCTGCCGTCCGGCGACCACATGGGCCAGATCGCCCACATGTTGTTGCGAACGTCGGACGAAGTCGAAGCGTCGTTGGTCACCCGTGTCATCTTGCCCGTGTCACTGTCCAGCAGCCAGATATCTGAGACATTCTCACTGTTGGGAAAACGCACCAAAGCGATCCGCGACGGATCCTTTGGAGACGGGACGGGCATGGCGACATCCCCGGTGAAGGTCAACTGATGGATATCCTGTCCCGACCTCAGCTCAAACAGGTTCCCGTCCTTCACGAAGAGAATCTTGCCCGCAAGGCGATGGAATGCGGGCGGGACGGGCGTCGATCTGGGCGTTGCGGTTGGAAGGGGAGTCGCCCTGGCGGTCGCCGTCGACGCAGCCCGTGACGGGACCCCTCCGTGTGGAGTCGGACGCGGGTTGGGACTCGGCTGAGTCCGGGCCGTGGCAGAAGCGATGGGCGCAAACATCTGGCGAACCGTGGCTCTAATCTTCGGCCAGTACGGAATCAATATGTCCTGGCCGTCGCGCGTCGTGCCAGGGCTGCAAAACGCCGGGCAGGACAGGACCGTCTGATTGATGTCCTGGGGCTGGATCCGCCGGACGAGGCGCTCGACGGGGAGCAGGTCGGACGGAGCTACATCGGTGCGGACGCTCTTGCTCAGCTCGTCCGCGAGAGGGAGCAGGTGCTGAAGCAATGAGAATCCGGCGGCTTTGGTTCGCAGCTGCAGCAACACTTGCTGCTGGCGCGCCGAGCGGCCGAAGTCGCCGATGAGGTCGCCATGCCGGGATCGTACATATTCAAGTGCCTGTGATCCATCCATATGCTGCCACCCGGCGGGAATGAAGACGCGTTTGTAACCGTAAGGGTTGGAGCTGGTGAGATCGTTGGGGTAGGAGTCATCCAGGACCGGGTGGTTGACATCCAGCGTCACCCCATTGAACGTGTCGATGACCTTGATGAAGCCGTTCAAGCCAACCCATGCGTAGTAGTCGATCTTGAATGGAAAGAGATGCTCCACCGTCTCGCGCGCAAGCTGCACGCCGCCGTACTTGTACGCCAGCATGATCTTCCCCATGTGGTGCCGCGGTATGGGGACCCAGAAGTCGCGCGGGATAGAGAGAATTCCCACCTTGCTGTGCACGGGATCGATCGTCACGACAATCATGCTTTGGGAAAGGGGACGCGCCTCCTCTTTTTTCTTGTCATTGTCACTTCCCAGGACGAGCACGTTGATGCGCTTGGTTCCGTTGAATGGCGATGGCACCACTGTGGGCTCGTCGATGGGTCTGGGCACGGGCACGTATATCTTGTGAACATCGTTGTACACCCTGTACACCTGCCAGCCTCCGTAGGCGAGAAAACCGAGGAGGAGAAACGCGATGGCGATTAGCAGCCGCCGCAACGCATGGTGAGGCAGGGAACGTGAACGAAGAGTCGAATTCACCGTCTATTTTAGTGGCGGAGGCTCAATGTGACCGGAGCGCGTGGAGCAGCGCGGCATGCAGCTCGCCGTTTCCGGCGGCGAGCACGGAGGTGCTACCTTCGCGGTAGGGAGAGCCGTCGATTGCCGTCACACACCCTCCCGTTTCGAGGATGAGCGCAACTCCGGCCCCGAAGTCCCAGGTGTGTGCGAACCGGTGAAGCACTGCGTCGAGCCTCCCGGCTGCGACATACGCCAACGCAAGGGCCACGGATCCCAGATTGCGAGTTCGAAGAACCTTTGGCTGGAGGCGCCGCAGGTCGTCGAGACCGACGTTCATGCTCTCGTCGTCAAAGTCCACGGTCATATGGACGACCGCCCGAGAAAGGTCCAGTTGAGAGGTTGCGGCGAGCGTCGCCCCGTTGCATTTCGCCCCACGTCCGCGCGCGGCCACGAAGATTTCGCCGCGCAAGGGATCACGTATGGCACCAAGCACGGGTTGTCTAGCTTCAAATAGAGCGAGGCTCAAGCACCACACCGGAATGCCTCGCGAGTAGTTGAACGTGCCGTCCACCGGGTCCACGTACCACCGTCTGCATCCTCCGCTGTCGTCACCGCCTCCCTCTTCGCCCACGACGTCGTCCGCGGGAAAACGCTTGCGCAGGCTCTCTCTGACGAATCTCTCGACGGCGACATCAGCCGCGGTCACGATGTCCCGCTGCCCTTTTGCCCGCGTTTCCATTTTGTCCGGCGAGTAGAAGGAGAGAGCCAGATCAGCTCCCTTGATCGCGATATCGGATGCCCAGAGGAGCTCGTCACCCATGTTGCCACCTTTCTCCCGGCTGTACGCCGGCCCATAAATCCCGCCAATCTCTACGTATTTTCACGGACAAAGGGCTCAATGGGGCTCCGTTATACTTCTACTGATCTTAAGGGCGCCAGAAGCGCGTGAGCCTGGCGACATGCGAGAGGAGTCCTTTTGAACCTCGAGACTTTGCGACCCAACCGGGCCCCGGCCATGGTGGATCTCGTCCTCGGGCCTATGCTTGGAAAGCCGGTGATGGCGTACTACTACGTCACGTATAAGTGCAATGCCAGGTGTGTGTTCTGCAACATCCCTGATGGCCCCATGGACGTTCTACCGGTCTCGCAGTACACTCCGACCGATACATGTGTCGAGCATTTCGACATCCTCAAAAAGCTGGGAGTCAGGCTGATCGACTTCACAGGCGGCGAACCCCTCTTGCGCAAGGACATCGCGGTTCTCCTGAGGGCGGCGAAGGACCGAGGCTTCCGCACGCAGATGACGACCAATTGCACGCTCTATCCGCGGCGCGCGCAGGAGCTGCGGGGACTTGTCGACATTCTCAACTTCTCCTTGTGCTCGCCAGGCCCTGAGCCGCACAATACCTTGCGCCGGGACAACTCCTATGACTGGGTGATCAAGAGCCTCGATCTGGCGCGCCGGCTTGATGAGCCGTATCAGATCATCTTTGTCTTGACGAACGACAACGCGGACCTTCTGCCCGGCATGATCGAGCTCTGCCGCGAGAAACAGTGCATCTTAAAGGTACAGCCCGAGTGGGAGTACTTCGGCAACGACGGCGTTGATATCGAGCAGCTCAGGAAGGCCAACGCGGTCGCCCGCGAAAAAAATGTTTACGTCAACTGGGCGGAGACACGATTATTCGCCAAGGGCGGCAATCAGAGCGCTCACCGATCGTGCAAAGCGTCGAACGCCGTCCTCGCCATCTCGCCGGACGGATACTTACTGTACCCCTGCTACCACAAGCTCGCGCAGCGGGTAAAATTCGACTGGAATATCGTCGAATTCTTTGAGACGGACAGGTGGAAGAAGATGCAGGAGAAGGCAGGCAGGTTCAACTTCTGCGACGGTTGCAGCAACCTCTGCTACCTGCATCCGTCTTTCTACTACAAGTTCGACTCCAGCTTTGCCCTGAGCTTGCTCGCCGACATCCGCTACATCAAGGAGCGACGAAGAATCGAGCACGAACGCCGCGACTTCCTAGAGACGCACGCCGTCGTTTAGTGAAGATCGGGCTGGTAACCGATTTCTACTATCCGTGGATCGGAGGGCCCGCAACCGTCGTCCGGAGTCTCGGTCAAGGCCTTCTCGCGCTCGGCCATGAGGTGGCGCTCCTTGCGCCCAGTCCGCATAAATCGAGGCATCTGGAATCCGACGGGGATCTTTGGATTACTCGGGCCGCGACGATGCCGGTTCCGTTCGGATACGGAGTGCGCGTGGCATCGCACCCCTTTCGAGATGCACGAGAATGGCTGGACCGTGTGCAGCCGGACGTGGTGCACTTCCATCACCCGTTTCCGCTCAGCGCCGCCGCCGCTCGTTTGGCAAGGGGACGTGGCCTTGCCGTGGTGGCGACAAATCACACGGTGCCTGAGTGCTCACTGTGGGGAATCAGAGACACCGGACTTCTGTACCGGATCGGCGCTTCGGCATTGGCCCGCTGGCTCCTGCATGTCCTGTCTTATGCGGACTCGGTAGCGACCCCGACCGTCACGGCGGCTGAAAGGCTGCGCGAGCTGGGCCACGGCCGCCCAATCCAGGCAATCTCGAATGGCGTCGACACAACGCGGTTTGCTCCCGGGACACGCAACCGCGGACTGCGCCGTCGACTGCGGTTGGACGATCGCCCCGTCGTGCTGTACACGGGACGGTTGGACGCGGAAAAACAGATGGATGTGTGGCTGCGAGCCGCCGCTGCCGTGACTCAGCAGCTCGACGCTCAGTTCGTGGTGGGCGGTAGAGGCAAAGAGGAAGACCGTCTTGCGCGACTTGCGTCGACTCTCCATCTTGATTCCCATCTCACATTCATTGGTTACCTTGCCGATGCCGACTTTGCCGATCTCTATCGCCTGGCGGACGTCTACTTCATTACGTCACCGGTCGAGCTGCAAAGCATTGGGACGTTGGAGGCCGTCGCGAGCGGCTTGCCGGTGGTAGCGGTACAAGCGGGCGCGCTTCCCGAGCTGGTCCATGACGGGGAGAACGGATTCTTGGTCCCGGCGGGCGATGCGGAACGCGCAGCAACCGCGTTGCTCCACATCGTGAGAAACCCTGACCTGCGACGCGCCCAGGGAGAGCGCAGCCGGAACGTTGGTTTGGGCCATGACCTGCTACGATCTGTTCAAACCTACGAACGCTGGATCTCAGAAGCGCCGCAGCTGCGGTCGGGGAGACTACCCGTTGAGCGAATCCCTGCGTCAGAGCCCTGAGACCGCGCCTTCGGGCTCGCACCCTGTCCTCCCCGACCAAGCGACAATAGCGGCCGCGACATCCGGCACGGGGTTCCGGGCTGTTTTGTCGAATCGGAACTTCCTCGCCATCTGGGTCGCTCAGATGGCCTCTCAAACTGCGCAAAACAGCCTCTGGTACGCCCTGATCATCATGGTCGGACACCTGACCGGAGCGTCCCCGGCAGGCATCGGTTTCACGATCATTCTGGTCCAGCTTCCCACCGTCCTCTTCAGCAGCGTATCGGGTGTCTTCGTCGACCGCTTCTCCAAGAGGTTGATTCTGGTCGGCACGAATGTCATCCGCGTCTTCGGAGTCCTGGCATACCTGCTCTTCGAGACAAACGTGGGGGGCCTCTACGCCGTGACCTTTCTGGTTGCCGTCGTCAGCCAGCCGTTTGCCCCCGCCGAAGGATCGACGCTGCCGCTGCTCGTCTATGGAGAGCAGCTGATTACCGCGAACTCGCTGTTCCAGATGACCTTCATGGCCTCGCAGGCTATCGGATTCGCGATTGCGCCCATCGTGATCGGTCTGTTTGGGATTCGGATAACGCTTCTTGTACTGGCTGCCCTGTTCGCACTCTCCGCGGCCGTACTGATTCCGCTCCCCCCCGTTACCGACCGGCGAAAGGCGGCAAGCGCGGGCAATCTGCGTAGGCTTGTCGTACGGACATGGGGGGATCTTGCCGAGGCGACTCGCTTCGTCGTCGACGATCCACCGCTGGCGGTCGCCCTGTTGCAGATCAGCCTCGCGCCCACACTCCTGCTGGTGCTGGCGGAGGTGGGACCGGCCTTCCTCACTCACAACCTCGGGATCGGACAGACCAGCACGTCCCTCTTCTTTCTTCTGGCGCCGGCCGGCCTGGGACTTGGTATCGGTATGTTCATTTTGGGGCAGTGGGGACAACGACTCCGGAAGGATCGCCTGGTCCTTGTCTCTCTGATCGCCCTGGGCGGAACCGTGATTGCGCTGGCCGCCACGACGATCATCTCATCCTTCTGGCACACCCTCGGTGCCGCCGGCCTGCCCATTCCCTCGGGCGTGCAGCAGACCACGATCATGGTGCCCATTGCCGCGTTGCTAGGCATCGAGGTCGCGTTCATCAACGCTCCCGTTCAAACCATCGTGCAGGAGCGAGCGACCCCGGAGGTGCGGGGACGCGTGCTGGCGCTGCAGCAGACGTTGACGGCCGGCCTCGCTATTCCTCCGCTGATCCTGGTTGGCGGCATTGCGGCCGTCGCGGGCGTTCCCGCGACGCTGACCCTCATGGGCGTGGCGATCGTCATTGTTGGCCTGGGAATCGTGTACTACTCTTAGCGAAACGCGAGCGCGGCTTCCACCACGTCCTTGCCGATACGCCATAGAGGTCTGCCGCGTCGAATCATACGTAGGATATCGCCGCGCTTGTCTTTCTTCGGCGCCGCGTCGACGGTCAGGAACTCCTTGGCCGCTTGATTTAGCATGCGCGGGTACACGCCAAAGAACTCGCGGTGCGTCCTGAAAAACGCCGGGGCATTGCGCAGATCGTGCAGGTCCTTGAGGATGAAGCTGTCCTTGAGCTTGTCCTGGTAGAGGGCCAGCGTGACGGCGGAGAAGTCGCCCTTCTCCTTGGCCGCGATCGCTGTCTCCGCAGCGAGCTTTCCGCTGATGATGGCCATGTTCGAGCCCTCTTGATACAAGAAGTTGACAAAGCCCGCCGTATCGCCGAGGAGCATGTACCCGTTGCCATAGGGACGTGGCATCTCCTCGAAGCGCACCTCTGGGATGAGGTGCGCCGAGTATTCTTTGATCTCCGATCCCTCGAGCAGTGGACGGACGGCGGGGTGGCTCTTCAGACCTTCGATCAGCTCGTGCGGGCTTGCCTTGGTCTCGACCATGTGACTGACAATGGCTCCGAAGCCGACGGAAACCGTGTCTCGGTTGGTGTAGATCCATCCGCTGCCCATCATGTCGTGCGCGAACTCG
>QHBP01000421.1 GCA_003244175.1 Chloroflexota bacterium
CGGCGAGCTCGGCCACATGGTGATCGATTACGGCGGGCGCATTTGCGGATGTGGCGGACTTGGACACCTCGAAGCGTATGCCTCCCGCGCGGCGGTCGTCCGGACCGTCATCGCCGGAATGCGCCAGGGGAGACAGAGCTCGTTGAGCGACCTCGAGCCGGACCCCAACCCCTTGGACATCTCTCAGACTCAGATTCGCTCGAAAGCCCTGGGTCAGGCGGTCGAACGGGGCGATGAGCTGGCGCGAGAGATGGTCGAGACGGGAGGTCGCTACCTGGGTGCGGGCCTGGTGTCGATCATCAACTTCTACAATCCGCCCCGCATTGTCCTGGGCGGCGGCATGGTGCAGGAGGTCGATCTGTTCTTTCAGATCGCAGCACGCACCGCGAAGCAGGGAGCGCTGTTTGCCCCTGCCCAAAGCGTGGAGATCGTCAAAGCCGCTCTCGGCGACAATTCGGGCATCATCGGCGCCGCCGTCATCGCGACCCGACACATCACAGAGAACGACAAGCGTGCCAGTCTTCCTTAACCAAACCGTATTGGCCCGAAGGCCTGACCTACGCAAGGGGTACCTCTTGGACGTCGCGAGCGCTTAATGGGAGACTTGACGGCCTTCAGGCTGCCTTCAGGCCTGACCTACGGCTGAAAGCCCTGACCTACAGCCACCTACAGCCTTGACCTACGGCCTTGACCTGCAGATCTATCACGATGCGTAGTGATCGTCAGAGCCGCCCTCGGTCCGTCACCCCGCTTCCCACTCCTCCAAAGCATCGTCCACGGCCTGCTCGACGGGAGCGCGATACCCCTCGTCCCGTGCTGCTTTCCATCGCGGCTCGTTCAACTCGGTAGCGATCACTCGCAGGTGGGGAGAGACGTGCGGAAGACGCGCAAATGGAATATCATCGTCGCCGTTCGTGGGACCGTGCAGCTCGTCATGAACCGCGTCTGCCGCTCCTCGTAGTCGAGCCGCTCCCTCGAGATCCCCTTTGGCAAGCCGGGTCCCGGCGATTCCCTCAAGCGCACTTGCCACACCCTCACGATGGTATGCCACCAGCGCGGCTCTCAATCCTTCTTGAAATCTCGCTCGGGCGCGATCGTAATCTCCCTGCGACAGCGCAATCCCGCCCAGTGAGCGCAACGTGGATCCGACGGTGTACCGCTCTCCTTGGGCCCGCAGGACCTCGACGGCCTCCTCCATGCGCTCTCGGGCCTGGTCGTAGTCGCCCCTCATCTGCATGGCAAGACCGAGACAATACAGGACGCCCCCACGGAACGGTGCCTCCCCCAGCTTGCCGCAGATGTCCAGACCTTCCTCGAACAACGCGGTCGCCGCCGAGGCGTCCCCTCGGGCCAGCTCACAGAGTCCAAGACATGCCACCCCGACCCAAATCAGCGACAGGTCGCCGAGGGCCCGAGCTATGACCAAGCCCTCTTGGCACCGGTCGATGGCCGCCGGTAAAATTCCCTGGTGCATCACTAGCCATGCGGCTGCAAATATCCCGTGCGAGCGCACTCGCGGAGCGACGAGGCTGGTTCTCGTCAATGCGTCGTCGATCCAGCTTCGCCACTCGCTGTAGTGGCCGTCCATCACCAAGTAACGCCGCAGGGCGCCTGCGATTCGCAGTCCCAGCTCGACGTCACGATCAAGCGACCATGCCAGGACGCCGCGAAGGTTGTCCCTCTCGGCCGCGAACCATTGAAACCACGCGACTTCATCGGGCGCAAAAAAGGCGTTTCCGGCCTCTTCCGACAGCATCAGGAAGTAGCGGGCGTAGGCGGCAGACGCCTGGTCAAACTTGCCGCTTTCCGCCAGTCGTTCCAGCGAGTAGTCCCGTACCGTCTCCATCATCGTGAACCGTGCCTCTTCCCCGCGCGTCGCCGCAGAGTTTGGACCAGAGGCTCCCCGCGCACCTCCTCTAGACCAAGCGCGAGGGCAATGGCCGGCGCCACGTGCTCGGCACGTCGGAGAGGTGCCAGCGGAACGAATCGTACGCCGTCCGGATAGCGTGGGGCCTCGGTCCTCCCGACGCGCAGTGCCAGCCGCGTCTTCCCGATGCCGCCCGGCCCTGTTAGGGTGAGCAGCCGGACATCGTCACGCCGCAACAGGTGGGCGACCGCGGCTTCGTCCCGCTCCCTGCCGAGAAGCCGAGTCAGATCGGCCGGCAGCGGCGTGGGCCCCATTCGCAAATACGGCTCCAGGTCTGTTTTACGCGAGCGCATGACGGCGCGTTCCAGCGCTTCTCGCTGGTCGGTCTCGAGCCGAAGCGCGCCGGCCAGCAGAGCAACAGTATCTGGCCACGGCTTGGTCCGCGCGCCGCGTTCCAAATCGCTGATCGCCCGCTCACTCAATCCGGCGCGCTCCGCCAGCTCCTCTTGCGTAAGACCCGCAGCCGTTCGATGTTGACGCAAGAGCCAACCGAATGTGGTGCCTCTTTCCTTTGTCACCGTGTCGACCTTCCCACAGGAGAGTGTGCCGAGCCTGGGCGATGCTATCACGCGACTCAGCCCTCACGGCCAGACGGATCAAAAGAAAGTGCGTGGCAAAGTGCGTGGCTTGCTCATGGTGCGACGGGGCGATCCAGTGCAGACTGGACGTCAAGATCCGTCCCACGGGCAATGAAGCCCATCTACGCACCAGCAGGAGAATTCAAAGGAGATGACGATGGACCAGCATGAACGAGTCGTGATACGTGATTCGGCTCCGAGCACCGACGGGCAAACACGCCGCATCAGCCGTGCTCAGATGCTGGCATGGGCCGGCGCAGGCGCCGCGGTCACCGCCTTTCCCGGAATCACGGACGCGCAGAGTATTCTGGGGAGGATGGATTTCCCGTTTTACCCGCAAGTCCCCGGCACGTACACACCTGAGGCCATACAGGACATTCTCAACGTGCTGGTCACCATGGAGCGGTTCGCCGTGGCCATCAACGCCAGCAATCTCACCGCGCCCAAGCAGCCGGGGATCAACCCGGTTCAACTTTCGAGCCAGCAATCGGCGATTGTGGGGAATCTGGCACGCGTCGACTTCCTGGAATCCCTCGGCGCTCAGTCCCTGACCGACACCTTTACGGTGGGAGCAATTGGGACCTTCGGCCCGCTCAGTCTCAAGCGGGCGGAGCTGGTTGTAACCATTTTTGTCGGCACCTTCATGACGGCAGCTCGAGAGTTCGCCGAGCTGGGCCAACCACTGCTGGTTAAGTGGGCATTTCAGGCCGGCGCGGTTCTCGCGGAAGAGCGTGCGCTGGCCCGTGCGCTTCAGGCCGTGCAGAACGTGCCGGACGCGATCCCTCTCGATAACAAGGCGTTTGAGACAGACCTGTTCGTGTATGTCCGCGACGCGTACACGCTCATGACCAAGATGGGGCTGTTCGGCGGCCTTCCCGCGCACCTGCCATATCCCAGCCGTGACGAGGTCGTGGCGCTGGCTGGACCGGCCGGGGCCCAGGTTCTGCAGAAGCGGCCAAACAACGCGACCGTCAGCATCGCCACTCCCGGCGACGTCACAAGTGAAAGGATGTAGCTGTGCACCTACGTCGTATTCGGTCCCCAGTAGCCCTCGTGCACTCCTCGCGCTGACCCTGGTGGCCAGCGCGTGACCCTTTCTGCGGCGGGACTTGAGCGGTGCATCGCGTGCCGCCCCGACCAGGAATGTACTAGAGCGGGTGGGGGCAAGCAAATTTTCCAAGAAGTCCCCCATGCCGCACGCGACGCAACACCCCATGAAAGTCAGACATATTTCTAAGGATGATGCAATGGTGCCGAGGGTACGTAGCTATAGGCTCTAAGCGCGACCATGTCACCGTGCGCGTGAGCGACATGTTAGACGGGGAGACGGGAGGGCGACCACAAGGGTTCCACAAGGGTACGCCCCTACCGATGCACGTCAATCGTTGATTCGCATGCAAGGCGACCCTGCAGCGTTCCCCGGGGAACCTCGAACCTATTTCGTCGCCCTGACCCTCCCACATCCGTCCCCACAGTTGACATTTTTCTGTAAGGGCGTGGCCTTGAGCCCGCCCTCCCGTCTCCCCATCTAACATCTCCCTCACGGCCACGGTAGCGTGGTCGCCCTTTCCGTCCCTGCAACGTTTCATACGAATGCAGCGGTCGTGATGGTGAGCTCACAAGTCACCCATCCGTGCCGAACAGCGGCGCCACGCCCCACGAAAGTGACGCATTTTCAAAAGAGGGGATGACGCTACGCGCGCGGAGCTAAGGAGGGGGACGTGGAGATGATCGACGCGAGAGTTTTACATCGCCGTCGTCGCCTTCATGTTGGGGTTCGGCTGTAGCGTCAGCCGCTTGTGGGTGACTGACCTTCGCGAGAAGCAGTCGATCGGCGCGTGACCCATGGCCATTGCGCACGCTCGTCATGGAGAGCGAAAAGATGGTGTTGCAAGTGATTGCCTCTACCTGCGTCGCCATCCGCCTTCGACGCTGCGGAGCACGACGGTACGGCCTCGACAAGTACAATCGAACATCACCGAAAGAATGCGTCGCGGGACGGTGAACGATGCCCCCTGACACGCGGAGCTTCACAATCACTCCTCAAGGACCCTTCTCCCTCGAGGAGTCGGCGATGTTCGGCTTCGGCCAGCGACACGCCGCACCATTCGACGGGGTGATGCGGCTCGCCTTCTGCGTCGACGGTGAGGGCTATAGCCGGCAAGTTGGTGTCGCGCTGCGTCAGGATGTGGCCGGCGAAGTAACCGGCGAGGTGACCGGCGAAGCCGGCATCGACGCCGTTCGAGCGCAGGTCGCGCGAATCCTGTCCCTCGATCACGACGGGCGCGAGTTCGTCGCCATCGGAGACCGCGATCCCGTCATGGCTCGACTTCTGGCGGCGGCGCCCGGGCTGCGACCCCCCATGTTCTACTCCCCGTACGAAGCCGCGGCGTGGTCGGTGTTGAGCGCCCGGCGCCCGGCGACGCAGATGGCGGAGGTGCGCAACCGGCTTTCGGAGGCGCACGGCAGAGTCTTCGACGTTGCCGGAGAGCGGCTCGCGGCGCTCCCTACCCCCGAGCAGATGCTCGCCGTGACCGGCTTTCCCGGCATTCCCGACCTGAAGCTGCGTCGCTTGCACGGTGTTGCGGAGGCCGCAGCTCGCGGCGATCTGGACTGCGACCGGCTCTATGCGATGGAACCCGCCGAAGCCATGCAAGATCTGCAGCGCCTCGATGGAATCGGCCCCTTTTACAGCTCTTTGGTGGTCATTCGCGGTCTAGGTCACGCCGACGTTTTGCCGGAGAACGAGCCAAAAGCCCCCGCGCTCGCCGGAAAATTGTACGGCCTCGGTCACGACGCCACACCGGCGGAAATGCACGAGCTTGGTGAGCGCTGGCGTCCCTTTCGCACCTGGGCGGTCGTGCTGTTGCGTGCGGCTGGAAACCGGCTGGAATCTTGAAGGCAACAACAAACGGAGAACGTCCGGCCGGCTGTCATTCGACTATCTGGGTGGCCGGAAATCTCTGCCACGCGGATGACCCGCCGTAGCGTGGCAACCGCCGCATGGGGGACAGATGAACAGTGCGGATGTGCTCGCGGCCGCCGGGCAATGCGAGCGGTATCTGGCCGCGAACTCTGATGTCGACTGGCGCGGTCGGATACCGGACATGGAGTGGTCTGTCGCGCAGGCGGTTGCCCACGCGGCCGAAGGTCCGCTTTGGTATGCTTTCTCTCTCGCCGGCGGAGGTGCCGGCGTGGAAACGATGGAGCTGCGGATCAAGCCCGACAGCTCACCGCCCGACCTGGTCAGCACGCTCGCCGCTGCGGCGCGTGTTCTCGCCTGCGTGATAGATTCGTCCCCTCCGACCAGCCGGGGTTTTCACCCCTGGGGCCAGGCCGATCCGTCAGGCTTCGCCGCCATGGCGTGCGACGAGCTACTAATCCATACCGATGATGCGGCCCAGGGGCTCGGCGTGGCCTTTGAGCCCGATGGCGCACTGTGCGCCCGCGTCCTGGCGCGCTTGTTCCCGGAGGCTCCGACTCGCATGCCTCCGTCGGATGGCCTGCGTTGGGCGAACGGGAGGATTGCCCTGCCCGGGCTTTCGCGCCGGCGGGATTGGAACTGGCACTGCGCTCCCCTTGGTTAGCGAGGTATTGGTGCACGTGCCTCCTCAATCTCAATTCGCTGGAGGCCCACGGAGTGCGGCACCTCAACCGGCTGGTCCTCGACCTTATGAACGGCTGCTTTGCATGTTGACAGCTGTCAACAGCGTTTCAGATAATGCACAGTATGACGTATGAGTGCGAATCGTCGGAGGCACACGAGTCCGGAAGTCGAAGAGGCGATTCGTGATGCGGAGAATCTCGGATGGAGAGTGGAGCTTCGAAGCGGACACGCATGGGGATTGCTCCTATGCCCGCTTCGGTCACGTGGCGGATGCCGGATGTCCGTATCTTCAACTCCCGCCAATGCGGGCAATGAGGCCAGACGTATTCGATCCAGGGTTGCGCGGTGCACGCATGGCGGAGGGAATGCCGGCAAATGAAAGCTCATAGTTTCACTCTGATACTCGATGGCGAGGACGTCCTCGATGAGGCTGCACTTGAAGCGCTCTATGAGGGGAGTTGCGACGATGCCACGTTCGGAGAGCAGGATGGCGTCGTGTTTGCCGATTTTGACCGAACCTCGGCCTCATTTGAGACTGCGATACTGGCTGCCATCGACGATGTTGAGATCGCGGCCAAAGGAATTCAAGTAGTACGGGTGCAACAGCCGATTCTCGCCACTGCCTCTGATATCGCAACCCGGGTGGGCCGGACGCGAGAGAGCGTTCGTATGCTCATTGCAGGGGAGCGCGGCCCGGGAGGTTTCCCTGTGCCCGTTTCACGCATCGGGAAAAGCGACTTCTGGCGGTGGACTGATGTCGTTTCTTGGTTTAGCACGTACCAGCAGGATGCCGTCCCCAGCGTGGCTGAGACGACGTTCATCGAGGCCATCAACGGCGCCTTGCAGCTACGCCACTACGGGCATCCGTTGACTCCGCGAATTCAAGGACAGTTGGCGACTTGGATTGACGCTCATTTTGCTTGTAGTCTCACGACCGACCCTCATGCGGGGGTGCCGGCAATTTAGACGCATGGATGCGATCGTCGAGAATCTCGTCAGCCATGCCATTTGTGTTGGGCATAACGGTCCATCCCGAGATACGTCGACAGGGTATCGGCCGGCAGCTCGTCGGGCACGCGGTGAGTGTCGCGGCTAAAGGTGGCGCGAGTGTGTGCCCGTCGACTCTGATCCGCACCCGTTGACCCCTGGAAGATTCCCGAAATCTTCCCGGCCGGGTCGGGTGTCTGCCCCCGTGACGGCGGGAACCGACGCGGCTAGGCTGGTGATGTCGGTCCGACGCAGACACCAATCGATCAGACGAAAGGAAACTACCCATGACCGCTCTGCCAGCCGGCACGAACCGCCGGCGCCTCTCCACCACCAGCATCCTGAGTGCCGTATCTGCGCTCGCGCTTGCCATGCCCTTGGTGGCGCTCGCGGCACCCACACTCGTTCTCACGCCATCGACGGTAGCTCGCGAACAACGAGTCAGTCAAGACAAGCACGCGTCCGATGCTCCTCGGGCACGGGATCGCCACGGCGACCGGAACGCTTACGTCGACGTTCAGATCGTCGACCCTCAGGCCCGGACGGTACGAGTTGGCGATTGTGTCCAATCCGAAAAGCGAGCCATTGGCGATCACGAACTTCACGGTCACCCGCGCTCGTCACTAAGAGAGGGTGGCACGTGCCCGACCGGGCGGCGCCTTCGGAGTCGCCGCACCGGACGGCGCGGTCTTCCCTCGACGTCCCGTCTGGGAGGACTACCGGCCGCTTCGTCCAGAAAACCGGGCGCACCTGGTCTCACTTTCGTTACAATCCATGCACGACAGGAAGGAATGGCCGGTGACGGCGCCACCTCCATCACTTCATCCGAGGACCAGAGCTGATCCCAGCGTCGCCGACATACCGGCGAGTCGTTCTCTGGTCTGGACTAACAGGCGAGTCCTCGCACTGGCCCGGGCCGCTTGGTTGGGCATCGCCGCGGCGGCGGTCGGGACGTTCATGGCCAGCCTTCCAATCGACTATGTCCAGCTGAAAGCGCTGCATGACGAGATGATCGCGAAGCCTGGGCTTCTTGAGACAGGACTGGCCCAGCTGCATGTCGCCGTGCCGGTCTTTGCGGCTTATGTCCTGGCCGTGAAAATCATCTTCGCCGGCGCCTGTGTGGGCATCGCGGTTCTCCTCTTCCGCCGCAAGTCGGATGAGCCAATTGTGCTGGCCACGTCCTTCACCCTGTTGATCCTCGGGGTTACGTCCTTGCTGACGCGTCCGGCGCTCACTCACTCGGATGCCCTGCTGAAAGGCCCAATCCTCTTTCTGTCCGATGCCGGCCTCGCAATGTTTTTCCTGCTCTGCTACGTCTTTCCCGATGGACGTTTTGTTCCCCGATGGACCGTCTGGCCGGCCGCACTGTGGATTGTTGAGAGCGCCCTCGTCGGTGCCATGCCAAACTCTCCCATCAGCCCTCAACATTGGCCGGTGGTGCTTGGAGCACCAGTCCTTCTTGGCGTGCTCGTCACGATGGTGTACGCGCAGGTGTACCGCTATCGTCGCGTGTCCACCGCGCCGCAGCGGCAACAGACGAAATGGGTGATGTTCGGGTTCGTAATCGCCATCGCCGGCTTCCTGCTTGGCATGCTTCCCAACATGTTTGCTACGTTCCTCCGGCCGGCCCCGGCGGAGGCTCTCAACGATATGAGCACGTATGCGTTTGCCGCCAGCATATTCCTCGTCATGCCGGTGGCGGTCGCCGTGGCGGTCCTGCGCTTCCGGCTCTGGGACATCGACCTCATTATCAACCGCACGCTGGTCTACACTGCGCTCACCGCCAGTCTCATCGGTTCGCACGTCCTGGTAGCCGGCGGTATCGGAGCACTCCTCCGTAGCGGCTTCAACCCGATCATCTCCTTCGTCGCCGCCGGCGTGATCGCTACCCTGTTCGCCCCGCTGCGGGCTCGACTGCAGCGCGGCATCAACCGGCTGATGTACGGCGAGCGGGACGAGCCGTACGCCGTCATGGCGCGCCTTGGCCAGCGGCTGGAGAGTACCCTCGCCCCCGACGCCGTCCTGTCGGTCATCGTCCAGACCGTCACCGAGGCACTCAAGCTCCCGTACGCGGCCATCGCTGTGCAATGGGACGCGGCATCGCCGGTTTCAGTGGAGGCCGGGCAGCCTGTTCCCGTCACGCTCCAGTTTCCACTGATGTACCAGCAAGAAACCGTCGGCCGGCTGCTGGTCGCTCCGCGCGCGGGGGAGGTCGAGTTCGGTCCCTCCGACCACCGCCTCCTGGATGATTTAGCGCGTCAGGCCGGTATCGCGGTCCACGCTCTCCACCTGCAGGCACGCACGCTGCGGTTGGCAACCGATCTGCAGCACTCGCGCGAGCGGCTGGTTGCGACGCGCGAGGAGGAACGCCGCCGGCT
>QHBP01000342.1 GCA_003244175.1 Chloroflexota bacterium
CTCGGGCTGATCCTCTACGGAACTATTGTGCTTGCCGAGCGTCTGATTGTGCGTTGGCGTGTGGAGGAAGGCTGATGCACGGTGAAGATCTGAGCGCAAGCCAGGGAATGCTGGCGCCGCCAACGCTGACTTCGAGATGGCGGAATATTCATGTAGGCCAGCTTGTCCTGCGCGTGGCGCCTCCGGTGATTGTCTTTCTTTTGCTACTCGGTCTCTGGGAGTATGGAGTCACCTGGCTGCGCATCCCGGCGTACACCCTGCCCCGCCCCAGCGAGATCCTACAGACTATCCCGACGATCGACACCCTGAAGAGTGATGCCTATTACACCACGGTGCGCGAAGCGCTGCCCGGATTTCTTCTGGGTTCGATCATTGGGTTCCTGACGGCGGTTGTCGCGGCGCGCTTCGGGTCCGTGGCTCGTGGCCTCATCCCCTATGCGGTGATCAGTGGCTCGATTCCCATCATCGGTATGGCGCCCATCGCCGTGGCCCTCTTCGGTAGTGACTGGCAGAGCAAGGCGTTCATGGTGGCTGTGCTCACCTTTTTCCCCATGCTGATCAACGCCTACCGTGGCCTCACCGCGGTCGATCCGCTCTCGCTACAGCTTATGCGGTCGTATGCCGCCGGTGGACTCGCCACGTTTCTCAAGCTGCGTCTCCCCGCGTCACTGCCCTATGTCTTCAATGCCCTCAAAATCAACGTAACGCTGGCCATGATCGGGGCAATTGTCGGTGAATACTTCGGCGGTCCTTCCGCCGGTCTTGGCTTCTTTATTCATGACAAGTCCGGCGAGTTTGC
Source organism: Chloroflexota bacterium (assembly GCA_003244175.1). GTDB lineage: Bacteria > Chloroflexota > UBA5177 > UBA5177 > UBA5177 > QHBP01. The sequence continues at coordinate 800 of QHBP01000342.1, forward strand.
CACCGCGGAGGTTTGGTCAGCGGTGGTCGTGGCCTGTGCCATTGGTCTCGCCGTGTACTTGTTGGTTTCCGTACTCGAGCGGCTATTGACCTCGTGGCACATCTCGTATCGCCGTGGTGTTTAGCTGATCCAGAAGGAGGTGAGCGCCCAGAGACGCAGATCCGTCCGTGTTGAGAGTGAGAAGGAGGAGGCCGTCGCGGTTAACTACCGGCCGGCCCAGTAGGGAGTAATCATGCGCAAAACTCGTTGGTTCCGCGTTATCGGGTTCGTGGCCGCCGCCAGTATGTTGGTCTTTGGCGCCGGTTCGATTGCCCACGCCCGCTCCGCCGGCCAGCCGGCACACCTGACCAGTATCACGTTGCAACTCAAGTGGGAGAACCAGGCCCAGTTCGCCGGGTACTACGTGGCCCTGGACAAGGGGTTCTTCCGTCAGCAAGGGCTTGACGTGACCATCCGCCCCGGCGGACCGGATGTCGTGCCCGAACAGGTGGTGGCCTCGGGCGCCGCCCAGTTTGGCATCGATTGGCTCTCCGCCCTGTTAGTTGCTCGGGAGAAGGGCATACCCATTCAGAATATCGCCCAGATCTACCAGGCGTCGGGCATGCGCCTGATTGCTTTCAAGTCCAGCCACATCCGCACGATTCAGGACTTCAAGGGGAAGCGAGTTGGAGTCTGGCCATCGGGCAACGAGTATCAGTTCTATGCCCTGATGAACAAGTACCACCTGTCCCCGCCGCAGCACTACATGACGGTCACCAACCAACCGTTCGTCATGACGCCCTTCCTCAGTCACCAGATCGATGTAGCGCACGCCATGACCTACAACGAGATAGGCGTCGTGTTGGAGAGCGGGATCAAACGCAGTGCCCTGACGATCTTCGACTACAACAAATTGGGCGTGAGCATTCTGGAGGACGGAATCTTTGGCAATCCCTCCTACCTGCGCGGCCACCGCGCCATCGCCGCGCGCTTCCTGCGCGCCGCCATGGAGNNCATGGAGGGTTGGCGGTACGCCGTGGCTCATCCCATGGAGGCTGGGCAGATCTCCTACCGCCATTCGCCGGGCTCCCCAGGAGGCGAGGCACACCAGCTCTTTATGGCACGCGAGGTGGCCAAGCTGATCCATTACGGCCCCGGCCTGAGACACTCCATCGGCTACATGGATCCCATGTTCTACCACCGCACCTGGGCAACCTTACTTGCCCAGCACGTCATCAAGCATCCGCCGCACAACGCCTATACGCAAACGTACTGGCGATTGGCCGGCGGCCACTAAGTCATCAAACGCTGAGCTCGGCCGGCGTGGGGTTATCCCGCGCCGGCTTACGCGTTTTGCCGCCCATACAATGAGAGATGGACACACATCGTCCGCTGGAAGAGGTGCTGGAGGAGCTTCGGCGCGTCTTCAGCGACCGCGAAATTGACCGACTGCTGCGTCAAGCCACCATTCGTCAGGCAGAGGGAGCACCTTCCGACCGTGACTACCTCCTGCAGCGTTTGCGTGCCTTGCAGGGTGTGGAATGGGCTGAGGCGGAGCCGGTCATCGTTGAGTTGCTTGCCGTCCTGGCTCACCTCGTGGCGTCGGTGGAGACGCTGTGGGCAACGGTGGCACGCCTGGAGCAGCGGGTCGAGCGAGTGGAAGGCGCGGAATGGGAAGAGGAGCCGGAAGAAGAGTGAAGCTTTATTTCCTCTCCGGTGGCCTGCTGGATGCCGACCGCTCCGTCATCCATCCCGGTGATGATTCCGGGCGGCGGGTTCTCTTGCCGGTCATGAAAGTGCTGATTCAGAGCGAGGGACAGAATGTGCTGGTGGACACCGGCATCCCGGTGCAGGCGG
>QHBP01000329.1 GCA_003244175.1 Chloroflexota bacterium
ACACTAAAGATGGCCGTCCTCCGCTCTCGGCATGCCACTGGGATTGAATACGACACGAGTACCGGGTCACCAATGATCCATCCGCGTTGCTGATCTCGCCATCGCTGGGCCAATCGATAGGTGGCCGTTCGATAGTCATCCCCGTTCACGATGACCGCGTGATCCCGCACCTGGAAGCCCATAGCAGTCAGAGCCTCCTGCTGCTCCTGGTGAACTCCGCACACAACCATCTGGGTAATCCCTCGGGTTCGCAGCTCGGCAAGTGAGCCTAGTGATATCGTCGCTTCGATTCCCACCGCCCCGCGAAACAATATTTCGGGATAGCAATAGGCGTCGATGCCGTCCAGCCCCGGGCCGGGCGAGCGGCTAAGCATGACGGCGGTATCTGGCCAATCCACTTCAAGGCTAGAGAACACTTTATCGTAGAGCGAGACAACAGCATCCTCGCTCATTACGTACACTGCTGCGTTCGAGCTCTCCGCCAGGGTCGCGAATGTACTGCCCAGGGCGACTCGACCGCTGCAAATAACCGTCGCCTCAAATCGCTGCAGGGCTTGCGCGGCGGCCTCCAGATGCCGGCCACCTGTAACCAGCCCCCCGGTCAGCACTCCGAGATCGAAGTGTTCTGGGTTACCCCCGCCGAAGTGCAGGCCGCTGTGAATGGCGTCGTAGTAGACGTCGAACGCAAACCCCCGGCGCTCGGCCACCCAGGCCAGAGTAGCTGCTATTGCATTCTTTTGCGCGAACTGGTAGCGGGCGGTGTACAGGAGAAGCCGAGGGCGCGGAGATGGTTCCGACCCCTCCATCAGTCCTCCGTGCGTACGCACCGTGTGAGGAACCACTTAGAACACCAGCGGGGACCGTAACTCCACTCCTCAGCTATGGAAAAGCTCGACTGGACGAGCATCGCGCGAAGCTGTGCCGGCGTATAGTGGCGGACGATATCTTGCCACTCCGGCAGTACGCCCCCACCACGGAGGGTTCGCATCCAGCGGCTGGGTCGCCTCCCCACATAACTTGGATAACGAAGCGCCCACCACGGTGTGCTATTGGTGGTATCCACCAACAGTTGCGCGTCAGGCTTGAGCACCCGGTGGATTTCGCGTAGTGAGGCCACTGGATCCGGCAAGTGAACTACAAGATCGATGCTCAGGGCGCAATCAAACGTCTCATCCTCAAAGGGAAGTCGCCTGGCGGCGTCAACCTGGCACGTCCGGAAACTTCTCTCCACGTGCGCCTTTCCGGCCCGCGTCGCGGCCAGATTCAGCATCTCTCGGGAAATATCGCAAAGCGTCACCTGGTACCGCCGTGCCAGTGGGACCGCCATGCGGCCCATGCCACCTCCCAGGTCGAGCACCTGAGCCTGCCCCGGCAGAATATTCCGCACTGCGTGCAAAACATCGGCCTGCTTCGAGGCATAGATCGCTCGGAAAGGATTGTGCTCCTCATCCGGACGAAAGTGCTCGACGTACTCGTCGCTGCTAAACACATCGCGCGTTATCATGACTCTCTCTCCCCCGTTTCCTGTCTCTCCGTCGAATAGTGTGGCCACTTACCGAACCACCGAGGCACGGCGATTGGCCGATTCCGAGAACCCATTCCCCGCATTGTCGGTCAATGCGTGATAAAAGTGCAGTAGATCCCGCGACACCTCGTCCAGGTGAAAGGACCTCGCCCGCAATCGCGCCCCGGTCGACATGGCGGACAGAAGCTGCCGGTTCTCCAGCAGGGTCAGCATAGCCTGCCGGAGAGCAAGGACGTCACCCGGAGGAACCAGCAGACCGGACCGTCCCTCCTCGATCACTTCAGCGAACCCGCAGCCAAGAGTGGCGATCACCGGCTTGCCCATATCAAGCGCCTCGAGACACGTGTTAGCCAAATTCTCCCAGAGCGACGGCAGGACGACAAAGAGGGCGCCGCGCACAAGGGGAGCAAGTTGATTCTGCGGTAGTCGTGCATACGAGTGCAGACGATCAATGTGCTCGGCGTTGCACTGCTCAATAAATGACCAGAGCGACTGTCCACGCCACTCCTGAATCTGGCCGGCAAATACGACGTGAAGCTCGGGATGGGTAGCTAAAATCTGGGGAAGAGCTTGCCCCAGAATGTGTACGCCCTTCCGTTGCTCAAGACGTCCGAAATAGAGAATATAGTCACGGCCACATAATTCGGCGGGAAGCGCCGACTCCGCCTGTCCATCGTACCGGGCAGCGAAGTCGACTCCGGTTCGGATGGTGGTGACTCGTCCGCGAGGGATATCCCACTTCGCGCTGACGAGGTCGGCAAGGGCATTCGTGGGTGAAATAATTGCGTCGCTGCGTTGAGTTTGGAGACGCTCCAATCTGTCGATAATCCCCGCGCGTCTCCCCTTACCATCTGCCTCGCAGTTGAGTTGCTCCACGAGATATGTTGGAGTGGCAAGACGAGTTACCAGCTTTGCTCCCGTGTTGCGGCGCAGAGCGTACCGGAAGCCTTCCGCTCGGTATTCACAGACCTGGACGATGTCGGGAGGCATGGGGAGTGCGTTGAGCCACCGCGCCACTGACCCCGCCCATGTCAAGAGACGGGGTAACCGCCGAGCCGGCGCCAACCGAATTACCGTGAC
>QHBP01000294.1 GCA_003244175.1 Chloroflexota bacterium
CCTCCTTCATTTGGCCACCTCTCTCCCAACGGCGGTCATGTGTGCCGAGGCTCTTCCCTGGCGCTGTCACCGCTCTCTGATAGCTGATGCCGTGCTGGTGCGCGGTGCGAACGTAAAGCACATCATGTCAGCCACGAAATGCCAGTTGCACCGGCTCACACCCTTCGCGGTGGTTACGGCACATGAGATCCGGTACCCGCCTGAACCGTGAGGGATGCTCCCGGCTCAAGGACCTCCAGACCGACGGATTTGACGAAGCGGCACTGCGAAAAAGAAGAGGGGCCGGATGGCCCCTCTTCGTCTCCTTTAGAGCTCACTCCTAAACGAGGTAGAACTTCCTGAAAGTCTTGGCGGTTTTCGCGCCATGCCAGAGCTGCACGGTCACATAGGCCACATTGGAATTGCCGCTGTAGGTGTTGCGGTACACACGGAAGAACTTGGCCCAATGTCCATGGCTATCAGTGCTTTCGTACCAGTCCCAGTGCCTGCCGCTTGGAAAGATGACATGCACCCAGATGCCGTCCTTGATCGCCGGCTTGGCCTGGACCTCCACGTGATTGTATGTGCCCAGGTGGACGAACTTGTACCAGAGGCTTACGTATTTGAAGCCTGGCTTCTTCGGTTTGGGTGTGGGCACGGGAGTATCCGTGGGAACGGGCGTGTCGGTCGGGGGGACTGGCGTGTTGGTTGGAGTCGCCGTAACAGGCGTATTGGTCGGGGTCAGAACGGGTGTCTTGGTGGGCGTCGCGATCGTGGTGCTGGTGGCGGTGAGCACCGGCGTCTGAGAATCGGTGCCGACGCGGAACCAGTCGAAGTTGGCGGCCATAAGGTTGGACTCCGCTCGGGAGTCGGTTCCACCGTAGGCGAAGAGGCCGACCCGTGGTGTGGTGTAGGCAGCGGTGTAGCCCGTGGGCAACGGGACGGTGGTCGGAGGCACGGTTGTGGCTGTAGGCGCGGTTGTAGGCGTAGCCACGGTTGTAGGCGTAGGCACGGCTGTGGGCGTCAGGAGCCCCGGTGTGTTTGTGGGCGTCGGCGTGTTTGTGGGCGTTGAGGTCGGCGTCGACGTCGGTGTATTGGTCGGCGTAGGGGTTGGAGCGACGGCAGGGTCTAGCCGCGCGAACGTCCCCGGGAGATTGGTACTGCTATACGAGGCTACGTAAAGGGTGCCGGTCTTCTGCAATCGCAGATACACTGTCCCCGGGAACATCCCTTCGGGCACCGAACTCGACAGATCCACGCCACCGCTCTCCTGAAGGAAGACCAAATTTGAGTGCGTGGCATCCGTAAATTTCCGGGCCAGATAGATGAAATTGGAATCGTCCTGATACACCAGCAGGCCCGCAGTTTGCCCGATTCGCGTACCCGGTATGCCAGGGAAGGTCAAGCTGGTGGTTACCGTGAAGTCAGCGCTGGGGCTGAACGGTTGCAGCACGAGGTTGCGGGCGTTGTCCGACCCCTGTAAGGACGTGCCCTCGAGGGAACCGACCCGGGTCGCTATCTGTAGGTACCCCGGCTGTCGGTCCAGGTTCCAGGTGTTTGGTCCCTGTGGGTCCGGACACGGGGCTATGGCGAAGGAGGCGCAGATGACGTGAAAGGGGGCTGTGAAGGAGGTGCTGTTGAATTCGTCCCCTTGCGGCACCACGGTCTGCGCGAACCCGCGTAAAGTCGCTCCGGAAAGAACGAGGGGAATCACGGCCACGAACATGACCAGGGTGGCCAGCATTGATCTACGCATCTCTTAACTCTCCTCCAAGGTCAGCAGTCAAATCGGCAGCTGATCGATTCTTGACAATCTATGCTTACAGGTTAGCAGGAAGCATGCCAGACCCGGCGCGATATGCTCAGGGCCGGTCCGACGGCTCAGGGGAACGTGCCACCGAGGACCACCACGATCTGAGCCGATTGGCCGGAGACTGTCTCGTGGACAAGAGTCGCGTTGAGGATCCTCTGCAGCCGCCTCGCCGTGTACTCACGAGTACCGTCCACGCTGGTATTGACGATTACCTTGCTCCGCGTATAGGTCCCCCCCGCGTTTCCGACGCTGACCACGTTGAAACCGAGGCCCTGCAAGGTTCCTTGCATGTCCGTGGCCAGACCCGGACTTGTGGTCGCGTTCAAAATGGCCACCGACGCGTGCTCGTTCGCCAGTGTCGGGTCGCTGAACACCTTGTGGACGAGATCGGGGATGGCGGTGGAATTACTCGGCAGCAGGATCGATTGGCCGTCAGAGCTGGTGTCGTTGTGCACCATGCCATTGTCTTCGTTGATGTAGTAGTGATTGAGACTCGTGGTAGGCAGTGCCGCCTGCACCCCGAGTTCCGGAAGGTCGTTGAGAGGGATATTGGTGATGAGGTTGCGCTCAAAGGCCGTGAGGATCGCAGGGTAGCGCGGCCACGTGAGAGGCGACAGCAGGGTGCGCTTGGCAGCATCGGAGAAGGCCTGCTGGTCACGGACTCGTGCGAGGTCCTGCTGTGCGAACGCATGGCGCTCCCGCACAAACTCCAATGCGGTTCAACCATCCATGTGCTGGACGCCGGGCTTTATGTCGATGGGGCAGTAAGCGAAACCCGTTAGACAGGGATACGTGGGGTCACTCAGCTCTTGCGGTACGTTCACGGTCACGCCGCCCATGGCGTCCACTATCTCGATGAATCCCTTGAAAGTCAGTGCCAGCGAGTAGTCGACCGGAATCCCCAGAGCACGCTCCAGGGTGTATGCCGCCAGCCTGGGTCCGCCCAGGGCGTACGCAATCGCCAGCTTTCCCTGACCATAGCCGGGGATATTCACCCAAAGATCTCGCGGAACCGAGAGCATGCTGACGCGGCGATTTGCTGGGTCGATGTCCATGACCAGCAGGGTGTCGGTTCGCGCCGGCTCAGTCGTCCGCTGGGTCAACCCCATGGCCACAACGGTTATGCGGTCACGTCCATTCCAGGGAACAGCCCCCGGTTGTGACCTCAAGAAGATGGCGCTGACGGTCTCGAGGACCGGCGGGGAGTATGCAAGCAGCGCAACAGAAAGAACCGATGAGACGACGAAGAGAAACAGCAGCCGAAGCAGCAATCGGCCCCTGCGCGCCCTGGCCACCGGCTTCGCGTTGGCCCGAGACGGCTGCCGCGGAGCCGGTTCAGCAGACATGCGGCGAATTATAGCTAGACGAGACGAGTCACGAGGAACATGAAGGCAACGCCGCTAACGATGATCGGCACCGATTGGCGCAGGGGTAGACGCTCTGCCCTCGGCAACAGGTTGGTGGATGCCGCGTAGATGAAGAGTCCGGAAAAGAATCCCAGCGCAATCGGGAATACTTCGCCGGGAACAGGCGCCACGGATGCCACGATGGCGCCCAGTATGGGCGTGGTGGCATCTGCAAGGAGCCACCACTTAGAGCGGCTAAGTGGCTGCCTGTGGGC
>QHBP01000109.1 GCA_003244175.1 Chloroflexota bacterium
GTGATCGTGATCACAAACCCTGTCGTCACGAATCCAATCAGGCACAGGACGAAGAGCTTGCCCTGCCACCAGGGAAGCAGGCGCTCCAGCATCGACACGGAGCCATCCCCATGTGGGCTCTCATCGGCCACGTGCTTGTACATCTGCAGCGCTCCGAAGAGGGTGACGATCACCAGGACGAGAGTCGCGATGGGCGACACGACACCAGCAGCCAGGGCCGCGATTCCCGGCGCGTATCCTATGGACGAAAAGTAGTCGACACCCGTGAGACACACGACGCGCCACCACGCGTGCTGCTTCTCTGTGTTCGCGGACTCATACGGTCCCGCCGGCGTCCGTCCCCTCGTCTGACCATCCAAGAGCCAGCGACGAATCGGCCCCGCTCCCCTGACAGGGTGGCTGCCCGACCCCACCGGGAGGCGGGATCCGGGAACCCGACTCACGTCCTTCGGGATCGACACGTCGGTCACGTTGAACCCACTTCGACGATAGATTGCGTCGATAGATTCTGTCATACGCGCAACGCTCCTCGATGGCATGGAAGCCAGGTGGCACGGGGATGTGAGGCAGCTGTATAAATACCACCTGACCGAGGACGGCAGCGGTCGTTCGAGCGCTGCCAACAAATTCCCAGGAGGACACCGTTGGATCAGGAGAGAGCCGAATGTCTCCTTTCGTTTCTCGAGACCGTCGACCGCCTGAAGTCCGTCTACCGAGCCACATACCTGACGGGCGAGGATCGACACGAGAACGACGCGGAACACATGTCTCACATGGCCCTGTTTGCCATGTTGTTTTCCGTCGAGACTGGCATGGCGCTCAACATGTCACGGGTCTATGAGCTGATTCTCGTCCACGACCTGCCGGAGGTCATAGCCGGCGACACGTGGGCGTACGACGCCCAGGGCCGCCTCGACGCTCACGAGCGTGAGGCGCGTGCCGCGGAGGACCTGTTCGCGCCTCTCCCGGAGGATGTGCGCGCACGTCTGCACTGCGCGTGGCGCGAGTTCGAGGATGGGGAGACGCTGGAAGCGCGGTTTGTCCACGCGATGGACCGGCTCCAGGGCGCGTCTCAGAACGTATTCAGCCGCGGGCGCTCATGGCGACAACGCGGCGTGAGCGAGCACATGGTGCGAGAGCGGAACGCCGTGATCGGTGAAACCGACCCGACGCTCGCGACGGTTCTCGACACTTTGCTGCAACGCGCGGTAGCGTTGCGATTGTGGACGGAGGAGCCGGCAGCGGGTTTCCGTCGCCCTGGTGACACACCCACCTCCACATCTGTGTAGGGCGCGCGGACCCTTTCCGCCTTCTCGGTAGCATCCGTCCCCTCCGTGGCATTGATGGCTCTCTGGGCGCGACCCCACGATAGTACGGCACCCACCGGGCTCGCTTTACACCTGTGTAGGCCGTGTGGTCTCTCTCCGGCTTCCCGGTAGTATCTCTCCCCTCCGCAGCCTTTCATGGTCCCTCTCCACGCGATGCCGGGGTAAACCGCGCCTACATGCTGGTCTACTGTTTCTGCGCCCGTCAATCGAGATGTTTTCGACGGGAACAGGGACGTTACGGAGGGGAGACATACTACTGGCAGCCGGAGAGAGACCACGCGGCTTACATCAAGCTGAGGCGGTCGCTGTGCCCGAAATGACCTTCTGCGCCCCCTACGAACGCCAATATCGGGTTGTTCCCTTCAGAGCGCCAATGCAATGCTTACGGGTATGAATGCGGAGACGGATACCGGCCGCCCCCTCACGCTCCGAGGGAGGGCACTCTTAGGCACGTCTCTTGTACCCGCGACGGTCGTGATCGAGGACGGCCGCATAGCGCACGTATCGCGTGAGACGGAAGCGGGCGCATCTCCGGGTGCGATAGAGACAGAGATCATCGCGCCCGGCTTCGTCGACCTTCAGGTCAATGGCGGCTTTGGGCACGACGTCGGGGATGATCCCGGCGCGATTCGTGGCCTGGCGGCTCGCCTGCCCGAAACCGGGGTCACAAGCTTCTTACCAACGCTCATCACCTCACCCGCAAGCTTCTACGCGGCGGCTTTCAACGCTTTCGAGATTGCCCGAGACGCCACGGGCGCTCGTGTCCTGGGCCTTCATCTGGAAGGGCCGTTCTTGTCCCCGAAACGTCCCGGTGCTCACTCTGTCCATCTCATGGAAAGCGCTCAACCGGAGCTTCTCGACGAGCTGATCGATCACGACGCCTTGCGATTGATGACTCTGGCGCCGGAACGACCCGGCGCCCTGGAGTGGATCCGCCGTCTCCGCGAACGCGGCGTCCTGGTCAGTCTGGGCCACACGGATGCCTCTTTCGAGCAGTTTGAAGCAGGCGTCGACGCCGGCGCCACGATGGCGACGCATCTCTTCAACGCGATGTCCCCTTTCGGTCATCGAGCTCCAAACGTGATTGGCGCGTCTCTGGTCGACGACCGCGTGACCGTGGGTCTGATAGCCGACGGTGTCCACTGTCACCCCTCCGCGATTGAGCTCACGCTGCGCGCCAAGGGAGCCGAGCGCATCGCGTTGATCACCGACATGGTGTCGGCGGCGGGCATGGCCGCCGGATCATACCGGCTTGGCGGCCGAGAGGTACATCTCCGCGACGGCGTCGTGAGTCTCGCAGATGGAACGCTCGCCGGATCGGCGCTCGTCATGGATCAGGCGGTGCGCAACGTGGTTCGCTGGACATCCGCATCCATTCCACAAGCGCTGCGCATGGCCAGCGAGATACCGGCCCGGTTGCTCGGACTCCGAAATACCGGCCGCATCGAAGTCGGACTCGACGCCAATCTGGTGCTCCTCGGTGGCGACCTGCGCGTCCGGGGCACGTTGGTGCGCGGGCTGTGGGCGTTCCGTCGGTAGGCGCAATGAGACCCGCCACCACCCGCAACGATCCTTCGCGCCCCACCATGTCCAAGTCCTTCCCGTCAGGCACCCTCAAGCGCTCCAGCACCGCATCTTCCGCGGCGTATGCTTCCCTGGTCGTTCTGGGCTCAAATCCCGGGTACATCGCGTCTTTCGGAGCTTTCAGCCACCACTCCACCGTGCGACGCATCGATTCCTCGATTGAGATGTTCTCTCTGTAGCACAATTCCGTACGAATTCGCGTCTGTCTACGACCCAGTCCTGATCCCAGTGGTTCGGAGTTTGAAGGTGAGCCGGCAGCTGATCGTGGGGAAGAGGCACCGTCTCACCGCGCCAGCCGGTTGCTCGTCCAATCGCTTTGATCCACTCCGTCATGGAAAGTGCCTCCGGCTCGGCGACGTTATAGATGCGCCCCGCGGCACGATCGTTCACGACCGCAAGGACGGTGGCGTGCGCCACGTTTTCCGCGTAGCCTCTGGACCAGCGCCACGATGTCATCCGTTCGTCGAGGATGATGGCGGGACGCCCGTCGTTCATGCGTGTCAGCGGATCCATGATGCGTCCTCCGTCGTTTGGCCCATACACCATCGGATACCTAAGGATCGTACCGGGTAAACGAAGTTCTCCGAACAGGATCCTCTCGGCGAGAATCTTCTCGACATGCGGTTCGTCCCGAAACAGGTTCGTGCGCAGCTCGGCGTCTTCGCGAAGAGGGACGGGCTGGAGAGGGCCCGTGTATGTCGATACGGTCCTTGGCCGGGAGATTGGGCACGGACGTCGAACCGATGTGGCCGATCCGCAGGGCAAGGTCGCCCAACCTTTTCCTCAGATCGAGGCCGATTGCGTGAAATTATTTGGTCCACGCAGGGTTCCACCGCACGATCTCGACTGCCGGCATTCATGCCTCCGATCTGGCGGCTTCTCAGGGCATGGAGATGGGATCTCTCACAGTACCGAACTGAGGAAGATATTCCGCATTCTCGTCCCGAATATCCTTCCACAGGTCTCGCGCCGTAGCGAAGGAGGGCACCAGCGGATTGGCGTTGAGGGCCAGTAGGGCGGTTCGCTCATCCCCGCTGAGCGCCGCCTCGATGGTCAGCTCCTCGTACGCCTTGACGTGCTGGACCAGGCCTCGAACCGAGAATGGCATAGGGCCGGCGACGATTGCGCGAGCACCCTGCCGGTTGATGACCGCCGGCATCTCGACCGCGACGTCGCCCGGCAGGTCGGGTAAGGCACCGACATTTTTGCAGTCAACGACGTGTACCTCGCCGGCGTCGTTGGCGATGGCGCTGACCAGCGAGACGGCGAGGGTCGAATAATGCGCCCCTCCTCGCTCGCTCAGCAGCGGCGGCTTGCAGCAAAGCTCGGGGTCACGATACGCCTCCAGGAGCCGTCTCTCGATCTCCCAGACCTGCTCACCGCGGGTTTTGCGCGCCTCACGCTGGCCGGCAAGCACGCGGCGTTGATGGTAGAAGTACGTCAGGTAGGACGAGGGAATCATGCCCAATGTCTCGATCAGCTCGGACGCAACGCCGCCGTCCTCCTCACGCATCTCCTCCACCGCCCTCGCCACCGCCCTGCCCGTGACGTCCTCACCATCCAGGTAGACACCCTTGACCCACGACAGGTGATTGAGGCCAATGACGTTAATGCGGATCCGCCTTGGCTCAACCCGCAGTGACTCCGCAATGCGCACCTGCATGCCGAAGGCACCGTTGCACAGCCCCATGACCTTGATGTCGCCAAAGCGCATCAGCGCCTCGGTGACCATACCGGCGGGATTGGTGAAGTTGATCATCCAGGCATGCGGCGCCAGCTGACGAATGTCGCCGGCAATGTCTAGTGCCACCGGGATCGTGCGGAGGGCCTTCGCAAATCCGCCGGGACCCGTCGTCTCCTGGCCCACGACATCATGGCGCCGTCCGGTCCTTTCATCGCGAATCCGCGCGGGCTGGCCGCCCACGCGGATCTGGTTGAGAACGAAGTCCGCGCCATCGATGGCCGCGCGGCGCTCGCGCGTCGCCGACACCAGGACATCCACGCCGGCCACTCGAAACATGCGCCGCGCCATGCCGGCGAGGATGTCCAGACGCTCCTGGCTGATATCGACGAGGGCAAGCTCTCGCATGGGCAAGTCGTCAGCTCGGTCGATCAGACCCTCCACAAGCTCCGGCGTGTATGTACTCCCCGCCCCGATGACACAGATTTTCCAGGGACCAGCAGGGGTGCTCTCCGTCGTACCGCTCACCTCGAAGCCACCTCCCGTTGCGTCCCATGCGTCAGCCTCCCATAGCTGTCCCTGGCCCTTTCCCGCGCAGCCTCGTCGACGGGAATGTCCAGCATGGACATCGTCCCGAACAGAGCGCCGATTACCGGTTCCACATCCGGCAGAACCAGCCGTGCCCTTGGCGCGGCCTCTCGTAGAGACTCGCGCACCGCGTCCAGGAACAACGGTCCCTCGGCTTTGAAAACGCTTCCCGCCAGCACGACATCAGCTGTCGCGTCCAGCAAGTCGAGGCGGCGCAACACTGCCGTCGCCGTTGTGGCCACCTCTCTTCCGCATCGCCCTACTAGATCACAAGCGACCGCGTCGCCCGCGGCAGCCGCGCGGAAGACGAGAGGCGCCAGCGGAAGAGAATGCGGCTCCCCTATCTCTCCGCAGTATAGCCTGCGGATGAGCTCCTCAACGTCCGGCGCGTTCAATGCTCGCAGCACCATGTGTGTCAGCATGGTGGCCTCACCCCTGCCGTCGTGCGCTCGGGCGACGAGCCAGATGGCCTCTTCGGACAGATCACCTCCGCCGCCCCAATCGCCGGATATCGGTCCAAGTGCCGGCAGCCGGACCTCCGCACCCGCCGCATTGCGCCCAACGGCATTGGTTCCCGCACCCCACACCACCGCCACGGCGTTGGGGGACTCCGTGCCGGACCACAGGGCCGCGATGCTGTCATTGTCGAGCTCCAACCGGGCCACAAGGTCGAGGTCGTGTAACGCCGGAGTGAGCAGCTCGAAGTCCTCCGGCAAATCGGCTCCGGCCATCGCGAAGAAGGCGGCGCTAATGGAAGCCGGCTCGAGTCGCGCCCATGTCAGCGCTTCCTCCACCGCCCTTAGCACCTGCGTCATTGCCTCTCCGAGCCCAACCGCTTGGTGGTTACTTCCGCCTGACCTGCCGGCGCCCAGAGCTTCGCCTCGCTCGTCCCCCACCACGGCAAGCGTCTTCGAATTCCCCCCATCCACCGCCAGGAGGTGCCTGGCGGGACTCACCGCAGGTAGACGCGGAAGGCAAAGTCGTTGACGACGTGGCCGGCCCAGCTCCCTGATCCGCGCGGATACGGATCACCGTTGCTTTGCGCCCCGCTCGCCGCCCACAGGGGAGCCTCACCAGACAGGGACTTCAAACTAACGGAAAACACCTGGTCGGTACGTACCCTGATTGGACGAGCAAAAGTGAACCGAGACCAAAGACAGTCGGAGTAGCTATGACCGAAGCGCAGAGATGATCTCGCGCGTTCGTTCCGCGTGAATACCGTCATGCCGACAACACTGCCTCGAATAGGCGTGCAGAGCGGCACGTCCACCCGCACGACGGCACCGGTATGCCCGGCCTTGATCGACTGCACGGCCGAATACCGCACGGACAGACCGCGGCTGAAGTGCCGCTGTTGTTGATCCAAATGAATACGTCCGGCCGGGAGGGTGCGAGCCTGGACCATCGCGATACCCAATTGGGAGAACATCGCGCATATCATGCATATCGCACACGGAACGAATTTCCCCGATTGGAGTCTCAATTGATGAATTGTGACGACGAACATCTCGTGGTCTCTACTATGTCACCTTATACGTCGCGGTTTTGAAGTCGTTGCTGTTGACGGTTCCCTTGCCCGCGAGCGTGTGCGTGACGTGGGTTGCGTTCCTTGGAATCACGATTCTCACCGAGGAGACCTTGCTCGAGCCGCCGAAGTTGCCCGCTGCGTCGGTGACGGCGGTCCCGAGGACGGTCGAGCCGGTACAGGTGTATGTGGAGCAATCCCACCGAATGGTGACCGTCTCCTTCGCTCCGTAGCCGGTTCCGGACACCGTCGCCGACGAGCCCGTCGCACCGCTCGTCGGTGAGACGGTCAGGGTCGGATTGACCTTGAAGGACTGGCCGGCCGAGGCGCCGCTCGCCGCACCAACGGCGTACACATGGTAGGTGCCGTACGGGACGACGGGAACAGTGACGGTGATAGCCGGTGTTGTGCCATTGGCAGCGGCGATGGCCGAGCCGAGGGAGGTGCCGCTGCCGGCATTCCAGTAGACGTTGACCTTCTCACCGGCGCGGAAGCCGTAGGCCGTCACGGTGATCGGCAAGCCCTGCTTGCCTCCCGAGTTGCTCAAGACCTCCGACGGTGTCGTTGTGAATGGGGTGCTGTCAGATCGCTGGCTGGTGACGCCACGGGCGATCACGGAATGTGCTCCG
>QHBP01000391.1:0-259 GCA_003244175.1 Chloroflexota bacterium
ACTGAAAGGCCCGTAACTGGCGGACGTTCAGGTGGATTTCGTTCACCTCGGCGTTGTCTGGCTCCCCGTCCATGGCTCTCCTCCAGTTCGGCTGGCCTCCGGGCCGCCTCCAATGCACCCTGCCAGAATTTAGAGAAGGTGTCAAGCCCCTTGTGTTGTCCTCCGCCTCTACTGATCATTGCGGAGGACCTAACGGTGTCCCACCTCCGCGGCTCTTAGTGCAAACGTGCCATCCGCGGTAGGGGCGACCTGCGCTCGC
>QHBP01000391.1:299-2580 GCA_003244175.1 Chloroflexota bacterium
GGCGCCGCGGGCGAACGCAGGTCGCCCCTACCAGTACCTAGCACTGAGGAAAAACTGAATGCCGAGAGCAGCATCTTTCGCACCCCGCACAACGATCAATGACCCCGTCTGTCAATTTGCATAACAATGCTAGCGCCGTTATCTTGAAGCTCGTGGATGGCGCAGCGAAGGAAGGGACGGTCGATGGAGGAGCAGGAGAGGCGCGTAGCCGATCTGCGGGCGCTCGATCTGTTTTCCGGGGTAGGTGATCAGCGCCTCTCCCAACTAACCCTGCTGTCTCGCTGGCGGGAGTATGGACGCCGCCAACCAATTGATCTCCGGCGGGACGAGGACCGCGCCTGGATCGTGGTGTGGGGCGGCCTCCTCCTCGTCTGCGTCTCACCGGCCGGACGCACCCAGGGCGTCAACCGGTTCCAGCGCGGACAGTTCTTCCGATCCACGGTTCCTTGGCTCCCGGAGGAGGACTACATCCTGCCGCGGACAATGGCCGAGGGAGCAACCGTGTGTTCCGCGCCATATCCGGTGTTTCTCGAGACCGTGGCCTCATCACCAACCGCCGTGGCGGAGGCCCTCAGCGTCACGGACGCGGTCATTCAGCAGCTCCAAAGTCTATCCGCCAGCCTCACGCTCCACGACGCCCCCTTCCGCGTCCGGCGCACCCTTCTCGATGCGTCAGTCGAGAATCCCTGGCACGAGGCGCACTACACGCTCGAAGAGATCGCCTGGCGGGCTGGGACAACACCTGCCCGCGCCAGCGAAGTCATCGCCGACCTCGCGCGACGAGGACACATCCGCCGTCTGGGCCGCGCCCGACTCGTTGTCCTGCACCCCGACGACGATAGCTGAGAACACTTTACGGCGAGTTTCGAGTTACTTGCCCCAGGGCAAAGACAGCGGCCAAAGAGCGCAGTAGAGTGAGAATCAGGGAAGTGGAACACCCACCGATCAGAAAAGGAGGAGACGGGTGGGAGAGAGAGAGTTTATGCGCGGTTACATCCGATGGGGCCAGAGCCTGGCCAAGATGGTCACGCCTCGGCTCACACGACGGCGTCATACGGCGCTGGCGCGGGCGCCGTCGTCGGCCTGTACCGTAGGCGCAGGACGTTCTCACTAGCGAGGGGACGGCATGGTAGCCAATCCCGGGCGACCGAGACGATCGGCGACCCGCGCGGCATGGGACTACTTATACACAGGTACTTCGACCCGACCCACGGATTCGGATGGGGACCGTCTGAGTGCGTATGGCGAGAATTAAGGTCGCATAGAAAATCAGGAGGTGTTGGTCATGCTCATTGGCAGGGTAGACTCTGCACGTTTGTGGATAGGCATCCGCCGCAGCGCTTGGCTGGTCGGCTGCCTCGTTGGGCTGCTCCTCAATGTGTCAACGGCATCCGCCTGCAATGTCAGTCCGGGAAGTCTGAGGCAGATGTTTGCCGGTGGTGAGCAGTTCACTTCCAGTGCTCCCTACTACGTGAGCGCGACGATGAATGCGTACAATCCTTCGCCCGTCTTCGGCGTCTCCACCACCTGGGTAATGCTTGCCAATTCCAATGTATTCAGTGACCTCGCCCAGACAGGGTGGATAAGGAAATCGGCCCTGAGTCCTCAGCACGAGTGGTGGTTCACGAACTGGTTTGACAACAACGGTCAAATGCATGAGGACTACTTTTCCATGCAGTACCAGCCCAATAACGATTGGACGTACGAGACCGAGAAACTTTCGTGCTGCAACGAATACCAATTCTTTGCTAATAACAATGGTACCATATACAGTTATACAACTCCGGCGAACGTCTCCTTCACGCCCAATCACATCGAGAACTATAACGAGATCCACAACTATACGTGCAACACGACGGGTACCTCGGAGGGAGACCACGCGGCTGGCGACATAAATCACAACATGCATGTCTACAGCGTGCAGTGGCGAGACTCCTTCGGTAGCTCCTACAACGCAAACCTGACTTATCTGGGCAGCGGGCAGGGGAGCAACTGTTCGCAAGGAGGCACGAATGGGGGCAGCGCTGATTACCAGATAGTGACCGGGAACGGCCCTAATAACTGGTACATGTACGACAATCGGTGTACGAATTGAAAGGAGAGTTGCCATGACACTCGTGAAAATCGCCCTTGTGGTAGGAGGGCTAACGGTTGCAATAGCGGTGATGGCCAGCCACAGTACTGGTTCGGTCGCCGTCCAATACCCGCGACTCGCGTCACCCGGTGTTGCGGTTGGCGCGCCGCTCGCTCCTGCCCGCATGACGCAAGCCCAGGTCCTCAC
>QHBP01000330.1 GCA_003244175.1 Chloroflexota bacterium
TCGAGTCCCCTCATCTCCACCAAGTAGAATATATGGCCGGGCGGATCCGCCCGGCCACGCGAGCTACGGTGAACGAGAGTAGTAGGCCCGAACCTTAGCGAGCCGGGATGGTGGAAGCCGGCACCGCGGCCGAACTCGCTCGGGAGTAGCGACGGATGGCATCCGATACAGTGCTAGAATGAGCGGCCAAAAAAAAGCCGGCAAGGGTGAGGACGCGGGGCTGTGGCGCAGTTGGGAGCGCGTCTCAATGGCATTGAGAAGGTCAGGGGTTCGAATCCCCTCAGCTCCACCAGTTCCTCTCCGACGAGTCCCCATAAATAAAGGGTGACGGTATATGCGGGCTCGTTGATTTTGGCAATGCGGGTGGTACCGCGGAAGTCCTTCCGTCCCGAGTGGATGGAGGGCTTTTTTGATTGTATGGAGGGCGATGATGGCGGTCACGAAAACCCGGCAGGCTCGTTACGAGCCGAGCGCGTTCGAGAGCAAGTGGCAAACCGAATGGGAAGCGGCGGGTATCTATCGGGCCGATGACAGCAGCGATCGCCCGAAGTATTACCTCCTGGACTTCTTTCCGTACCCGTCGGGAGACGGGTTGTCCGTGGGGCATTCCAAGCACTACATTCCCACCGACGTGGCCACGCGCTTCATGCGGATGCGAGGTTACAACGTCCTCCATCCCATGGGTTGGGATGCGTTCGGGCTGCCCGCGGAAAACGAAGCTCTCCTGCGTCAGGTCGCGCCGGCGGCCAATACGGCGAAGAATGTTGCGAACTACAAGCGCCAGCTGACGTTGCAGGGGATCTCGTTTGACTGGGCGCGTGAGATCAACTCCTCCGACCCGGACTACTACCGGTGGACGCAGTGGTTTTTCTTGCTGATGTACCGGCGCGGTCTCGCCTATCGTGCCGCCGGCATGCAGTGGTGGTGTCCGCAGTGCAAGACCATCCTGGCGAACGAGCAGGTGGAGAATGGCTACTGCTGGCGCCACGGCGACCAGCTGGTCGAGAAGAAAGAGCTCGAGCAGTGGTACTTCCGCACCACGCGGTACGCCGAGGAACTGTTGAGCGAATTGGACGAGCTCGACTGGCCCGAGCGCATCATCCTGATGCAACGCAACTGGATCGGCAAAAGCACAGGCGCGGAGATCTCGTTCACGGCACTCGACCCTGAGCAAGGCGAGCATTCAATCACCGTCTTCACCACGCGCCCGGACACGATCTACGGCGCTACCTTCATGGTGCTGTCCCCGGAGCATCCATTGGTCGACGTGCTGACTCCCGAGGACCATCGCGGCCGGGTAACCCAGTACCAGCAGGAGGCCGCCAGGAAGAGTGAGATCGACCGACTTTCGACCGAGCGCGAGAAGACGGGCGTGCCCACCGGCGCCCACGTGGTCAACCCTTTCACCCATGAGCGCATTTCCATCTGGATCGCCGACTATGTGCTGATGAGCTATGGCACCGGAGCCATCATGGCGGTGCCGGCGCACGACGAGCGCGACTTCGAATTTGCGAAGAAGTACAGCTTGCCGATTCGCCAGGTAGTGGCCGGTCCTGAGGGAAGCGAGGACGCTGACCACGTCTACAGCGGAACCGGCACGATGATGAATTCGGGCGATTTCAGTGGGCTTCCAACCAAGACCGGCAGTGACAGGATCATCGCCGCCGTCGACATAGGCGGCTACGGGCACAGGGCGATCAACTACCGCATGCGGGACTGGCTCGTATCCAGGCAGCGGTACTGGGGCGCACCCATTCCCATCGTGTACTGCGAACGGTGCGGCATCGTTCCGGTGCCGGAGGATCAGCTACCTGTGTTGCTTCCGCCGCTGGAACGCTACGAGCCCGGCGGAGATGGTCGATCGCCGCTCGCGACGGACCCGGACTTCGTCAATACGACGTGCCCTGCCTGCGGGCGGCCGGCGAGGCGGGAGACGGACACCTTGGATACGTTCGTCGATTCCTCCTGGTATTACCTGCGGTTCACGAGCCCACACGACGACCAGGCGCCGTTCGACCCGGATCGCGTCGCGTACTGGTGCCCTCTGGACCTGTACGTCGGAGGCGCGGAACACGCCGTGATGCACCTGCTGTACTTCCGTTTCTTCACCAAGGTTATTGCCGACGCCGGCTTGCTCGCCTTTCGGGAGCCGGCCCCGCGGCTGATGAATCAGGGCGTGTTGCACGCCCCCGATGGCCGCCGCATGTCCAAGTCCAGGCACAACGTCATCACCCCGGACAGCGTTGCCGCCGAATATGGCGCCGACACCCTACGCGGGTACATCCTGTTCATCTGTCCTTTCGAAGCCGATGCCGTATGGGATCCGCAAGGCATCAATGGCGTGCATCGCTGGCTCGGCCGGGTATGGGACATCGGGCTACCAGGCACAAAATCGTCGCGGCCGCAGCAACCGGCGGAGGAGGAGATCCGGCGCGCCGTCAACAAGTCGATCAAGAAGGTCGGGCACGACCTGGAGTCATTCCAGTTCAACACCGCGGTGAGCACCTTGATGGAGCTGACGAATCTAATGCAGCGCCTGCGTCCGGACATCGAAGGCGGCACCGCGTGGCAATGGGCCGTGGAGAGCCTAATTTTGATGATGGCTCCGATTGCCCCTCATCTCTCCGAGGAGCTATGGCACCGGCGCGGCCGCGAAGACAGTGTTCACCTCCAGGCGTGGCCCGCCTACGACGAGGCAATGACCGTGGACGACGTCGCGACCATCATCGTGCAGGTCAACGGCAAGCTGCGGGACCGGCTGGAGATCCCTCGAGGCGAGGAGATGGAGAGCGTCAAAGAGCAGGC
>QHBP01000107.1 GCA_003244175.1 Chloroflexota bacterium
CCATTGGCCTTGAAGAAGTTGAGGTGAATCTGCTCTTCGATCAGCGCGGCTTTGATGTCATCCAGAGCCCCGCCACTGAGTCCCAGGGCGCCGGCATTGGTGACGCCGTTCGTGTAGAACGTCACAGCCAGGGTCTCAGCCGTGGCAGCCACGTTCAGAATCGTCTGGATCGAGTCGGCGGCTTGAGCGCTAACCGACTGCGCCAGCAGGCCGATGCCTGTCGCCGCCACACCCGTGGCGACCGTTCCCTTGAGGAAGGTTCGGCGCGATCGGCGGCCGTTGAAAGACGCCTCGAGTGCGCCGAAAGCATTTTGGGGTGCCGTGTCATCCATAGTCGTCGACTCCTTTACGAGATCGCGGCCTTTGGGAGAAAGTGTGTCGCCCATCTCACATCGCAATCGACGGGGCTTTGAACATGACCGCGGCATACACGGTCGCGTACGTCGCGCTCGTTACGTCAGGCTTCTGGTATGTGAAGGAATTGCTTCCACTGGGACTGAGGTAACCTGCTGCCTGCACGATCCCCGGCGCGGCTCCAACTGACGGGATTGTCTGTGGAGCGAAGGCCCAGTTGTCGGCGGGGTCTGTCGTGGCCGTTCCTGCCATTGCCGCGGTAAGCGACACGTTGTTGCTGCGAGCGATGTCCCTACCGAGGGCTCGGTGCTCGGATTCGATCATGGCGATCATGCACGCATAGCGAGTGAGGTCTGCTCGGCCCAGCTGGCCGAACTCGTACGCGGCGGCGATGAAGGCGGAGTCGAAAACCCCTTCCAGCTGCTGCTGCGTCGAAATGAAGTTGCTGAGGCTGGTGAACGTCGCCGGACCGTCAGGGAAGCTGAAAGTCTGAGCAGCCGGCACACCGCCATTCGCCATGAAGAACTCCAGGTGGATTTCCTCTTCGAGCAGCGCGGCCTTGATCTCATCGAGGTCGTTTCCGCTCAGGCCCAGCGCCGTGGCATTGTTGACGCCGTTCGTGTAGAACGTGACCGCCAGGGTCTCGGCCGTGGCCGCGATGTTGAAAATCGTCGCGATCGAGTCGGCCGCCTGGGCGTTTGCGGATTCCCTGAGCAGCCCCGCGCCCGCTACCGCGGCACTGGCGGCGGCTGCTCCTTTGAGGAAGGTTCGACGCGAGTTGCGCCCGTTCACCGAAGTCTCGAGTGTGCTTTCTGGCGAAGTGTCATCCATCTTCAGGTGATCCTTTGTCATTCATTTGCACGTTGGTCCTTTTGCCAAGCTAGGAGGTGAGTCAGTTGCTGCTGGAGATCTCTGCGTCGCGTAAACCAACGCGTGGACCCCGCGGGGGTGCTGAGCCACTTCCTCCTTTCTGTAAAAACGCTCTGTGATCAGGATGTTAAATTTATACGTACCGGATGGGACATCGGATCACGCGCGATCTGTCCCGTCAAACGGACGACTGTCGGAGTAGGAACCTGGGAGTCATAGATCCCTCACCCCTGTCACCGAACCGCTCAAAGCGCGCGGCCCGCAGTTCGATGGCCAGTTCGACCAAGAACTTGGAGGGAAAGGCGTCCGTGACGGCAACGTGCGACCGATTCGTGCGGAGACCCCCGGAACGTCGCACTTCGCTCCAGGGCGAAACTAAGTAATCCCTCCGAGCGCACTTTTGGATCAAAAAGGATGATGGACGCCGGCTTCGTACACGGTTACGATGTGCCCGCAATCGTCAAGAGGGGCCGCCAAGGGTACGCCATGCCGGCTTCGCGTGACGGTCGATGCACCGTCGTTCGCGCGGCGAACTCGATCTCCTGGTGCACGAAAACACGGTTAAGGCGAGTCCCACGTGCAAAGACCGCAACCACTTCCTCACGACAGGCTGTTTCGGGTTTGATCTGGAAAACAGCTGCTGTTGCTACAGCAGGTCCCATCCTTGCGTGTCTCCTTGTCGCCTGCGGCCAGCCGTCCGCGGCTCCGGTGCCAACCCCACGTGCCACGGCCTCGCAACCTCCAGCGTCCACGCCCACTTCCCTGCCGAATCCGCGGTTCGGCCCGACTGCCTCCCGTCTTCTGGCGGTCACCACGCTCGTGCATTCCAGCGCCGCGGATCTGCAGAACGGAGATCAGGCCCAGACCGTGGACCTGGCAGACAGCGCAAACCTCGACTTCGGGAACGCACGACATCGTCTCGCGCTTACGTGGAGTCTCGCCGGCATGCACGGAATACCGAAGCAGTACCAGGCCGTCGAAGAGTCACTGCGCCAATCCCTCCGGCTCTATGCTCGGGCTGCTACCGAGTATTCGGCGGGAGTGAAGGGCTCCGGCGCCTCGCCATCGGCTCGAGGGCGCAGCGACAGCTCCCGGGCCGCCGGATACCTCGAGCAGGCAGACAGGCTGCTTCAAGCGCAACCCGAAACGTCCCAACAATCGGTGCAGGAGCGTGCTCGCAGAGAGGTAGCGCGGACGGACCGGCCGGCGTCGTCGAAGAAGAGACGGCTCGTCACGCCAAAAACGTCCCCGACGCGGCTTGTTGTGGCTGGACCGTTCGCAACGGCAATACTGGCCCGCGTACCCCCTCCAGCGGTTCCAACTCCCCGGCCAGCAATCGAAAGTAGAAAAAGTACAAGCGTCGCAAACCCGCGCATTCGCCCTGTTTCGGCGCGGCCGCGGCGTTTGCTTGAGGGCGATCGTACCAGACTTTTGCATGTCCTCGCGGAGACGGTACAAGCAACCACACTGCTCAAGCGAGCGCGATCGTCGCTCTCGCAGGCGCAGGCAAGTCAAGATCCCAGGCAAGCGGCGGTGGCAGTCGTCGACATTGGTGTCGCGCGCGACCGCACGGCTCTGGCGAAGAACCTGCTGTCTCGAGTAAGAGGCTCGGGTGTACGGTCACGAGCAGTTGCGTCCATTCGGCGAGCTATCGGCCACGACGAGGTCGTCGCTGGGCGCCTCCTGTCCGCGAGCAATGAGGTCATCGGCGCCGATCCCCAAGGAGCAGCCGTCAGTCTGGCCGACTCCGATGCCAACATTTTGAAAGCGAGCGACTCGCTCGCCGCCGCGCGCAGTGCTCTAGCGGAGCGTCACTAGAGCGCCGCACCGCGACAGTGAAAGATGCCGCGGCCGACTGCCCCGAGGTGCGGGCGTGGACAACAATTGTCGTGGTGCGCTTGAGTCCGTGCGCGACCTCAAAGCTGTACCGAAGCCGGCCCAGCCTTGATACCCGTCCCACACGCGACCAATGGCTGTGCCTCGACCATCGCAGACTCACGCTCACGCTCGCGTGAGGCCGCGCCTTGATGCTGATGACCTGCGACCCACCGGGACGCACTACTGAGCGAGAGGCACGGATTCGCAGGCGAACCGGGGTCAGGTCGAAGGTGGCGTCGAGCTGGCGTTCGACGCCGAGCGCCGATTCGTGCAACATTACCCGTCCCATTGCTCGATGCGTGACCGGAACCTGCAGCGGAACGAGGATGCGAAACGTGTAGTTTCCCGCGCGACCCGCCTTGCTATGGAACGAAGCCGAGCCGCCGCCCGGATAGCGAATGACCGCCGCAATGGGTGCTGCGGGCCATCCACGAACGTCAATCAGGAGATGATGCCCGGGCTCGACGGGGGTCCAAGCGAGCTTCATGCGAAGCCACGGACCGAAGAGCGTGGTGGTCGTAGGACGAAGGTACGTGCGCGTCCTTCGGTTGTACAGACCAAGAAGTTGTGCTCGAAGACCGATCTTGAGAGCGCCGGCTTTTTTCACCTGACTTGTGCCGGTCACGAGACGAGATAGATCAATAATCCGACTCGTCTGGATTCTTCCGTGCGCATCCGCGCGGTTGACCGTAAACGAAGTGTCCTGAGAATCCACGGACGTCACGATACCTTTTCCCCCGTGACGCCACACGACATCGCGGTCGCGGACAAGGGACGCAAGATAACGACGTGGCAAAACCGGATCCGGTATCGCGCGCACCGTAAGATGATCGCCGGCGGTGAGACTGTTTGCCGGAATCACGTGGCCATTCGAGGTTCGAAAGACGGTCCGGGTCGTCACGCCGAGGGCGTCGTGAGTGCCGCCGCTGAAGCGAATGGTGAGCTGAAGATGATCGTGCCGACGATCCACGCCCACAAACCAGGATAGCGGCAATTGGAAAGGTGCGGCCTTGCCCGCGTTGGGGCACGTGCGCGGCTTGAGCACCAAGGGCTTTAGGGGAGCTTGGTCCAGGCGTAACGAGTTGGACAGACCGTTTGCCCGCGAATCGCGAGATCCCAGGGACGGTAGACCGAAGTTCGTCTCCACGAGTTTGAGGATGGACGTGAAGTCGTACTGGGTGTGATCGACACGGGACCTGCGGGCGAAGGGCGAGATCACGATGGCCGGCACTCGGAATCCGTACCCGAGAAACGGGTTGGGACCCGGCGGCGGCGTTACGTGGTCATAGAGTCCTCCGAAATCGTCCCAGGTAAGCACAATTACGGTATTGCGCCACACTTTGGGGTTCTTCATGATTTCGTTGATGCGCTGAACCGTCCAGTTCTCCCCTTGACAGACACTGTATGGCGGTTGGTCGCTGACCTCGGCCGGTTCGAGGAGCCAGCTGACGGGAGGAAGTCTGTTTGTCCGCACGTCTCTATCGAACTGCGTGTAATCAACCACGTGCTTCGTCCAATCGGGCCCGTAGCGAATATGGCGAATCGCGCTGAAGGCCGACCACAGATAGCCCTGGGGCGAATGAAGCTGATACGGCTTGCCGAAGTACTTCCAGTCAAGACCGGCGGCGTCCAGTGAATCCGCGATTGTCTTGTAGTCGAAACAGGGTTGAACCACCGTGCGTTCGCCGTTGCGGCTAACGGAGTCGACATAGGTGCCGCGGGCCGCGTCGCAGCCAACGTAGCTGGTCGTTGGATACGGGTTCGCCGCGACACTTCCGGCGACTAGCATGGTGAAGAGGTGGTTGGGGAAACTCGGACCCCTCACCGTCGAGAAGAAGCGGTCGTCGAGCGTGAAGTGCCGCGCGTACGACCAGTAGTTCGGGATGTCCTGCTGTCTCAGCTGTGAGTCCGACCAATCGCGGCCGTACTGTATCGCTCCCGGAATGCGTGAGAAGCCGTCCATTTTCCCGTTGTCGTAGCCGGCGGATGCGGCTTCCGCTCCGTGATCGATGCCGTAGGGTATCCGGTCGGATTGATGGGTGAGGGGATGGGTTTGACCGGAGGAATCCGTGAAAGTGGTCGCACCGTCCGCGCCCGGAAACGTGCCGAAGTAATCATCGAAGGTCCGGTTCTCTTTAATCATGATGACGACGTGCCGGATGGTGCACGATCTCGAGCACCGGTTGTTCGCCATGACCTCCTGTCTCCCGGGAGAGAGGAGGACCCAGCTCACGGCAACGACAGACAGCGCGGTTCCGATGAGAATCAGGTAGTACTTGACATGCCGTCCGTTATGCATATCTGGAAAGACGTACTCCTCTTCTCAAGCGGAATCACTCTTTCGACCTATAGGAACTATTTGTGTGCGGACCTATTCTTATACCCGGCAAGGACCCGTACCCGCATCCACTCGCGCCTCGGCGCAACTTTCGACAAAAGGAAATCCGGATGAGAAAGATTCTACTCGCAATCGTCGCTGCCGCACCTTTCTTTATGGCGACCCCACGAGTACACGCGGCAGACATCAGTCCTGCCAGCTTGCGTGTTCCAGACAGTGCCTTCGCTCCGGCGATCGTCGACCCGTTCCGAGACCGGCCGCAGGATAACCAGCTAGCGAATAGCACCAAGAATGACCCCTTCCGATCTCACCACTCCATGCAATACGCGGATGATCAGCACGGCGCGGATCTCCATCGCGTCGACGGCTACATGCAGAGGGCGACGTGGGGCGATGTCGTGCTGTCCTATGAAGCAAGTACTTTTCAAAGCCCCAGCTATGCCCTCAATGCACTGCGCGACGGGCTCTATCAAACCTCGAATCGATCCACCATGAAGGCGGCGAGGTCTCCGGAAACGTGTACCAACGTCTATCACCATCCGTGCGCGATGCTGCCTTATTGCCTGGTGTCCTGCAGCGAAGGCGGCCAGGAAGGTCTCTACGGAGTGGCCCAATTCAATAGCTGCCTCATTGAGGTGAAAGCAGAAGCGTCTCCGGCCGTTTTCGATCAGGCTAAGGATACGATTCAGCCGGCGCTTCACACGATAATGCGGGTCGCGGATGGGCTCATGAGCCAGGTGTGCGCATTGCCGAACGCGACTTCCCCGTCCTCCATGGATTTTGACTTGATCGTGACGCGCGTCGAGTACGCGGGTACGGGACCCGACTTCAGCTTGACAAGACCTGGCCTCACCCACGTCCGCGCTGGAACCAGGGTCTATCTCTCGACCTACGTCAGCGTCACGAGAGCCCCTCGCCATTGTCGGGTTGACGCTGAGTTCGTGGTCCGCCGCAAACAGGGTGTCAGTTTCTTCAACACCGTTTCCCGCCGCGTCAGTACGTCTCCCGGTTTGTACCGAATGGTCGCGGTTTATACGCCGCGGACGCCGGGTCGAGACGTGATTGTGGGGCGAATCGCGATGCTGGGAGTCGCTAGAACCTGGACGACGGCCGTTCGGATAACGAAGTAGTTGGAGACTGTGATGGACCTAACTCGGGCTTCTGTGAACCGACGCATAGCGACGGCGGTGCTGGGCGCCGTCCTCGCGATCGGAACGCTCACCAACCCGGCGGAACCGGCTTGGGCCGCGACAACCGAAATCAATCCAACTCTCTTTCGCCTGCCCGACTCCGTCTTTCCAAGCGGCAGCATTGTGCCGGTTCACCGGGTGGAGACCAACGATCTTCTCGCAACGGAGAGCGGCATTGTCCACTTCGGCCCGTCCTGGACGGATGAGGGCCGCTTGACCGGGTACTTCGCTGCCTCGACCCAGATCACGACCAAGGGTTCCGCCGCGTCCGCGGTGTTGACGTCCTATCTGGTTTCCATTTTTGCCTCGGGCCAGAATGCGGACGGTGCGTTCAATTCGCAGCGAGACGGGTACGAGAAACTGCGCGACAATTCGACAATGGACGTAACGCCCTCTAGTATTGCCGGTGTCGGAGACGACGGCTATCAGGCTTTCTACTCTGTTGTCA
>QHBP01000177.1 GCA_003244175.1 Chloroflexota bacterium
GTGAAGGGCTGCCCGTCGTGCCACTTGATGCCCTTACGGAGTTTGAAGGTCCACTGCGTGCCATCAGGCGTACTCGTCCACGACTCGGCGAGATCGGGGAGCGGTTCGAGATTCAGCCCCGGCTTCGTCAGGCCGTTGAAGAAGGGCGCCGTCGGGGCGATCACAG
The DNA here is from genome assembly GCA_003244175.1 of Chloroflexota bacterium. Lineage (GTDB taxonomy): Bacteria > Chloroflexota > UBA5177 > UBA5177 > UBA5177 > QHBP01. The sequence continues at coordinate 167 of QHBP01000177.1, forward strand.
TGGAGAAGCTGCTGAAAGAGGGGATCAGGTGCGAGCCCTCCTGCGAGGCATAGTAGACCGCCGTGCCACCCTTCCGTGCGATGCTCGTGGCTCCGACGGGAGGAGATTGCGCCGCAGGCGCGGCCGAGCCGGATGCGGCGGCTGTGCTAGTGGGCGCTGATACGGCGGGTGAGGGCGCGGCGGTCGGGATCGCGCCCCCGCACGCCGCGAGGATGCTGCCGGCGGCAATACCAGAGACGAGCGCGATACCGCGCCGTACGATCCGGCGACGGCTCATGCGGGAAGAAATATCTGCTGAATCTGCCATGCCCCGGTCTCCTTCGTCATCGATCACGCGCGGATGTACCGAGACAATGGCTTGGAAGGCCCACGCCCCGTATGCATTCTCCGCAACGGTGAGCGCGCCAGTTGTATTCCTAACATTCAAAGATTAATATGTCAAGAAAGTGGCTACGGCGATGGCACCTCAACGGGGCATCGGAAACTGGTCCCCAATTGACGTTTCGCCAATCGACCCCTTCCCGTTGCCGCAGCAACGGNNGTATTTCCTCGCGGGAGGCCGCTGACGAGCGCCGCGTCGAGAGGAACTGCCATGGCGCTGTCGGCGATGCTGGTGAGCGTGGCGTGCGATCGTGACCCGAGAGCGGACAGACGGTGCTCGGGCAGACGTCACCAAGGCTCTCGAAGAGCCCAGTTCGCAGTTGCGAATACAGCGGTCGCCGTCAGACGAAAGGAAATACCGACACGAACGTATACGTGCCCGAACCGACGGTGAAGATTGCCTCTCCCTTCTCCATCCGTAAAAACGCGACCCCTTCCGCCTCTCGCGCCAATGTCGCCCCCTCGCGTATTGCGGCGCCATCCGTTGCCCCCGATAGCACGTGGACGATCGCTGTCGTGTTCGCGGGAATCGTGACGTCGAGCGTGAAGGTATCGCCGTCCCGTCGCCACGCAGTGGTGATCCGCCCCCGCACGGAGTCGTATGTCGCCTCGGCGGATTGGAAACTCCCGCCCGGGTGAGGATGGATGAGGATGCGCCGGTAACCGGGGGCTGCGGGATCAGTGTCGATCCCGGCGACCGTACGGTAGAGCCATTCGCCCACAGAGCCGAGCGCGTAGTGATTGAAGGAGTTCATGCCGGGATCCTGGAACCCGTGCTCCTCGGTCCAGCCGTCCCACCGCTCCCAGATCGTCGTCGCGCCGTGCCTGATCGTGTACCCCCACGAGGGGAACGTGTCACTCTCAAGCAGTCGGTAGGCTACGTCGGGGCGTCCAACTACGGTTAGTGCCGGGCAGAGGTAGCCAACGCCGACGAAACCTGTGGAGAGGTGCCAGCCCCGGCGCTCGATGTCCGCCACCAAGCGGTCTGTCGCAGCGGCACGGAGATCGGCGGGCAGGAGATTCATGTACAGGGCAAGTACGTACCCGGTCTGTGTCTCGCCCCGCACCGTGCCATCGGCGGAGACGTACGTCGTAATAAATGCCTCCTTGATCTTCTCAAATAGCGCGTCGTACTGCCGGGCTTCGTCGTGACGGTCGAGGACGCGGGCCATCTCGGCCATGAGACGCGCGTCATATGCCCAGTATGCCGTGGCAAGGAGGTCTTTCGGCGTCGCGCTGGCTCCCGGGTGTCGCATCGCGCCGCCATCGAGTGCCAGCCAATCGCCGAAGTTATTGTTGAGCTGCCCGTTGCGCAGATAGCCGAGATTTCCCCGCGCCAAGTACGTCATCCACCGTGTCATCGCCTCCCAATGCCGCGCGACGATCCGTGTGTCGCCGTAGCACTGCCAGATCGTCCACGGGACGATCACCCCAGCATCGCCCCAGGCGGGTGCGCCATCTGTGAGATTCACCAGCCGCGGCGCAACATCGGGAAATGCCCCCGCTCCCGATTGCCCATCCTCGACGTCGCGCATCCACTTGGTAAAGAAGGTCGCAACGTCCATATTGAAGCATGCGGTGCGAATGAATATCTGCGCGTCGCCCAGCCACCCGAGACGCTCATCGCGCTGTGGGCAATCGGTGGGAACACTGAGGAAGTTTCCCCGTTGCCCCCAGACGATGTTGCGCTGCAATTGGCTCACCATCGGGTTCGAGCATGTGAAGGTGCCGGTAGGCGGCGTGTCGGAATGAACGACGCAGCCCGTGATCATATCCACCGTTGGTACGCCAGGGAAGCCGATAATTTCGGCGTAGCGGAACCCATGGAAGGTGAAGCGCGGTTCCCAGGTTTCCTCTCCCTCACCATGCAGGATGTACGTATCGGTCTGCATGGCGGTACGTAGGTTGTCGGTGTAGAGCGTCCCATCCGGGTTAAGCATCTCTGCAAATCGGAGTCGTATCTTCGTGCCTGCATCGCCTTGGACACGCAGGCGGACCCATCCCGCGATGTTTTGCCCGAGATCGAAGATGAAGGTGCCCGATGCTGGCTCGGTCACTGAAATGGGAACAATTTCCTCGGTCACTCGGGCCGGTGGGACAGATGCGGCGACGATTTGTGTGTCGCCTCGATCCCGCACGCGCACGGGCTGCCAATCGGTATCATCAAAACAAGGAGCGTTCCAGCCTGTGAGCGTGCGACGCGCGTCGTAGGTCTCGCCCATCAGCAGGTCAGAGAAGCGAATCGGACCAGTCGTGCTCTTCCATGTACCATCAGTCACGACTGTCTGCGCCGTGCCGTCGGTATATTCTACATGCAGTTGCAGCAGCGCTTCTGGACGCGATCCGTAATGCCTACTGGACCCGCCGAAACCGACATGGCCGGCATACCATCCCGTGCCAAGGATGACGCCGAGCACGTTCTCTCCCTCGTGGAGGGATCCCGTCACATCATGGGTCTGATACTCAATTCGCGCTTGGTAATCGGTCCAGCCGGGTGCGAGCAGAGCGTTGCCCACGCGATTGCCATTGATGTAGATTTCGTAAAGACCTCGGGCCGTGCTGTACAGCCGTGCGGCCCGCATTGGTTTCGTGAGACGCACGATTGTGCGCAGGTATGGGCTTGGTGGTAAATCCTCCTCCGCCTCTATGCCCGGTCCGACCCACCCCCCAAGCCATTCGTCGGTATGGAGCAATCCCATCTCCCACCAGCCGGGCTGACTGTACGCCGACGGCCTGCCTTCCCGATCCCATACACGCACCTTCCACCAGCAGCGCCTACGCGATTGGAGCGCCGCTCCCGCGTAGACGATGTGGATGGATTGATCAGACGGGACCTTCCCGCTCTCCCATAGGTCGCCGCCGTCGGCATCGAGAAGTTCCGCGCTGCTGGCAACGATAACTTGGTAGGCAATTTGTCGCTGCCCGCGGTCCGCTGACTCAAGAACCCAGCTAAGGCGTGGCTGGGCTTCATCGATCCCGAGAGGATCTGTCAGATATTCGCACCGCAATCGCGTCGGCGTAATGGGCATTGCTCCTCCTTTCCCTTCGAACAGATCAGATCACGAGCCACGTACGAACCGCACTCTTCTGCCAGGCACCTACCGCAACATCGGTGGCTCCGTTGCGCGCCTTGGCGACGAGCGGCTGTCGAGCCTCATCGGGTTCGCGATACAGATCGCGAATGAATGCGATCTCCATACAATTCGGCGGGATCACGAGAGTGAAGCAATATGCTACGACGATCAAGATCGTTGGTGCTTCCAAGTGTGTCTTTGTCATTTCGCGCGGTGCTGGGCCGAAGGGTAAAGATCCTTTGAGCCCATTCGTGTCCATCTTTATTGCGTCTCCAGCACCCACTCAGTCACCTTCCTCGGTCACGTAGCAAACCCGATCACCACGTTGTGCCGTTCTACGGAGACGTCGTACATCTCGGCGACGTATGGGCCCTGCTCCAAACCGTGAAGCGGGGGCGGCGTCCCGATCGTGCAGAGGCTCGGTTCGAGAGAGATTTCATAGCGCCGGACACGGACCCGCCTTGGGTCGAACCATGATTGGCCCGTTCGGATATCGAATTCCCAGCCATGCCAGGGGCAGCGGAGGATCTCGCTCTGACGGCTGTAGGCGTACTCACCCGGGACTTTAGAATGAACAAACCCTGATAGGCGCCCTGTGCAGAGTGGTCCGCCCTGATGCGGGCAGCGGTTGCGGAGGGCGAAGAATTCTCCGTTGACGTTGAAGACGCCGATGGAGCGCCCCGCGACCTCGACAA
>QHBP01000188.1:0-2497 GCA_003244175.1 Chloroflexota bacterium
TTCGGTGCTGCTCTTGCGTCTGTCATGCTGGGCCGGATTTGCTGCCATCGAAGACATGCTCTACGAGTCGGCGGGGACGCATGTCTGGGCAGGCTTGGCGGTCCTCAGGGGTATAGGAGGAATACTGCATCCCTTGAACGCCGGTCTGGTCGCGCTCGGTTGGTATGGCGTTCGGAATGGGCACCCCGGGGCCTGGCGGCGGCTGGCTGGTTATTTCGGCCTCGCCGTTGCCATTCACGCACTTTGGAACGGCGCCATGGGCGTCCTGTTTTCGGATGTGGGGGCACACTTCTTTGGAGCCGAGAGGTGGACGCTCAATATCTACAACGTCGGCCAGCCGGGGGTCGTCATTGTCTTCATGCTCTTGGAAACCATCTTGCTGTGGCAGCTCTTGGTTCGCGTTAGCGCCGGCTTGCGAGCCTCCAAGGATGTCGACGACGTGCCGCTCCCCCCACTCCGGCGTGTGAGCCCTAGAAAACTTGCGATCTACGCGGCAGTAGCGGTGGCTGTCGCGACGTCGCTGGGAGCCCTTTACGGACCTCTCGTCCAGAACTACAGTCGACACGTGCTTCCGTTTGGCTAGAGGTGCGGTCCTTTAGCGGGGCCAATGCTGTCGCCTAAGCCGGCGAGACCACTGCGGTTGATTGGGGTGCCTGCAGCAAGTCCTTCCACGTTTGGGGTCGTGTGCGCGTGCGGGCAGGAAGGCTGTGAACGAGAATACGCTTAGGGGCTGCTATGAACCCGACGCGGGTAGCTATTTGGGATCTGCATCCGGTTTTCGACCGGAACATAGTCCATCGTCCGCTCAATCTCATTGCGTTGGGGGCGGCGTTGGCATCGGCGACTGTTCAAGTGACTGCCGTCTGGCAGACAGTGTCCGGCTTTCGAGGCCCGGCCGTCCATCTGTCGCAAGGGCCATTTAGCGCCGCCGCGGCGGTATGGCTCGCATTGGGACTGCTGGTCTTCTTGCAGCGGCGAGCCGGTCGCGTGGGTCCGCTCTTCCTGATTTCGGCTTCCTTTGGGGCAATTTTCAGCTGCCTTCTCCCGTTGCGTGGTTTCCTCGAACTCTATTCGCTGCTCTGCGCCCTCGGACTTCTCATGTTTCCTGCCTTCCTCTTCAGCTTCGTGCGCGCGTATAACGAGCGTCGGCACTGGGTGTGGCCCGAGGCGGCGGTCTACGTGCTCGCGCTTGTTCTTGTTCCGTCTGTTGCGCAGGGCCTCATCGATAACCTCCCAAACCTGCTCTGGCGTATTGGAATCGCCTTTGTCGTCGCGTGCCTCTTGGGCTCGATAGCTCAGCTTCTGCTGACCTTCCGGGAACGGTTGACACCCGCAGTGGCGCTGCAGACCCGTGCGCTGCTGTTCGGTCTCATAGCAGGAACAACTCCCAGTGCAGTTGTCTATGCTCTCCCGGTGCTGACCACCGGCAACACCAGCACTTCCCTCGTCTGGCTGCCGGTCGTTATTCTGGTCTTCTTGTTGACTGTTGGCTATGCACTTCTCGTGTTCGAACTGAATGAAGCCGATCTCGTCGTGCGCCGAACGCTGGTTTATGGCGCTGTGGGGTTGCTCATCGCCGGCGCTTATGGGTTAACCTGGGCGCTGCTTTCGGGGATGTCACTCTCGTCCCTCAGCCTCACTCGGGGATTGGCTTCTCTGCTTGTGATCCTCGCAGTCATCGCCAGTTTCCCGCTTGCTTCCTCGGTTGGCAGGCGCGCCGTTGATTGGCTCCTCTACGGTGGACGTTCGGACCGCTGGGAACTACTCCAACAACTCAGCTCTCGACTGTCTGCCGTGATGCCGCCCCTGGAGGTCGGTCGACTTCTGTCAACCGGTATCGTCAGCGGATTGGAGCTCAGGGGAGCGACCGTTTTCGAGCGCGTCGGCGAGCGATTTGTTGCTTCCGGCGATGCTGCCGGAAACGACGACTCGACCGCAGTGCCAATGGAGGTGGCCGATATGGCCCTGGGTCAGCCCGCTTCCCCCTTGCTGCTCCGGCACAAGCGCCCGCTGCTGCCGAGAGCGAAGAATGACCTCGACCCTCGCTACGAGTTCTTAGCCCGCCTTCCTTTCGTTCTCATCATTCCCATCGTGGCCCGCTCACGGGTTGAAATGCTCCTCTGTTTGGAAGCGAAGAAGGCGCACGACGGCATTGACGCCGATGATCTGAATCTTTTGGCTCCTTTGATGCGCCAGGCGAATACCTCACTCGAGAACGCACTTCTCCTGGGGGATCTCGAGCGGAAGGTCGAGGAGCTGCGTTTGGCCCATGCCCGAATTGCTAACGAACAGGAAGCGGAGAGGGCGCGGTTGGCGCGGGAGCTCCATGATGGCACTTCGCAAGAGCTAAGCAACGTTATTACCTTGGTTTCAGCCGCCAAGCGACAGATCGAGCTGCGAGATGATGCGAGCCAGACGCTCGATCGTCTTCAATCTGCAGCCGAGGAGGCTTACGAGGGGGTGCGTCGTTCGAGCCATGCCTTGCTACCGGTGGCCC
>QHBP01000188.1:2530-2850 GCA_003244175.1 Chloroflexota bacterium
GCGCCGAGGAGTTTTCGAACCAGACTGGCATCGAGATGGCCTCCGAACTGGAAGAGACATCGCGCCTGTCGCAGGAAGCTGAGGTCGCTCTGTACCGGATCGCTCAGGAGTCGCTTGAGAACGTGCGAAAGCATAGCGGGGCAAAGAGTGTAGAAATCTCGCTGATTCGAAAGGACGGCCACCTTTCGCTCGTAATCTTGGATCGAGGCAAGGGCGTGCCGGTCAGATCGTCCGAAAAGGGTATCGGGATGACGACGATGGAGGAACGGGTGCGTGCGATTGGGGGAGTACTTCGGATGACGAGTGCTCCCGGGGAGGGC
>QHBP01000241.1 GCA_003244175.1 Chloroflexota bacterium
ATCCTACGGTGGTGGAGAAAGTAGCCGCGCCGGCGCCTAGCTCCAGCAATGTGGCGTCCGCCGCCATCACCGGCGGCGCGCCCATGTCTTGGGCGCAGATCGCAAGCACAGCGGGGCCGGCCGTCGTGACAATCATCAATCATCAGTCGGGCCAGACGGACTTTTTCAACAATCCCATTCCCGGGGGAACGGCGGAGGGCACCGGCTTCGTTATCGACAAGCAGGGCGACATCGTGACCAACAATCACGTCATTGACCAGGAGCAATCACTGCAGGTCGTCTTTTCGGACGGCCGCAAAGCGCCCGCGACCCTGGTTTCACACGATATGCTCTCCGATCTCGCAGTGGTGCGCGTTCACGTGCCGGTGAGCACCGTCCTGCACTTCGGGGACAGCTCGAAACTCCTGCGGGGCCAACCGGTCATGGCCATCGGAAGCGCTCTCGGCGAGTTTCGCAATACCGTAACCGCGGGAGTCGTGAGCGCCCTCAATCGGACGATCAACGAGCAGAATGGCATTACCATACACAACATGGTCCAGACCGACGCGGCGATCAACCAGGGAAACAGCGGCGGACCTCTTCTGAACGATCGAGGGCAGGTTGTGGGCGTAAACACCGCAATAACCCGGGGCGCACCGCAATCCGACCCGTTCGGACTGTCCAGCCAGGTGGTTGCCGAGGGTCTTGGCTTTGCGATCCCCAGCAAGGCCGTTCAGCCGACGGTCGAGCGTCTCATTCACCACAAGCCGTCCGCTTTCCTGGGAGTGGTCTACCGAGACATGACGCAGCAGGACGCCTCGTACTTCAACCTGCCTCGAGGCGCCTACATCGTTTCGGTTACCCCCAATTCTCCAGCCGCTAAGGCAGGCATGCAGCCGCGTGACGTCATCACGAAGATCGACGGCCAGTCGATGACGGATACCACAACCCTGCAGGACATCATCCTGCATCACAACGCGGGAGATACCGTCAAGTTATCGGTCTGGCGCAACGGCAAGACGATGGATCTCACGGTAAAGTTGGGCACTCAAAAGTAGCTCTAGTTAGTTGACCGCGAGGGCGTCCTGGTCGTGGGTCTCACGACGTATCCTGGCGGAAGAGTTGACCGGGTGAAGGGCCAAGGCTACGAGGTCCGTGAGGGGCAAAAAGTGCACGTGCTCGTCGTAGGCGAGACGGCGCGGTCGCCGTCGGGGTAGGCGCGATCGCACTCGGGGTCACCGCCGGCGTGGGCGGAGGCGTCGCGGTCGCGGTCGCGGTCGGCTCTATGGCTTCGAAAGATGTCTCCCCCCAGTCAATTGGGCTGCCGATCAAATATTGGCCGGGGCCGGGCAGCGTCAGTGCGACGGACGTGTCCAGCGAGCCGGCTCCGCTGGTCGGGCCCACCAAGAACTCACCCGAGGCGTCTCCGTGCAGGCCGGCATACATGCCCCACACAAGGCGATCCGCCTGGTATCCGCGAAGGTGCAGAGTTGCATCCAGGCCTTTGACGACCGGCCCATCAACAGAGAGGCTCGAGCTTCCCGGATGTTCGCGTACGCGAAATTCCGTGCCCGGCTTGATTGTCGAGACCTGTACCAGGTAGTCCCCGGCCGCGAAAAATGGCAAACCGAACTGCTGCGGCCAGACAAAGAGCGAGAAAGACCCGGACGCATCGGTCACCGTCTGCAAGAGATGTTCACCCTGTCCCGCGGTCAGCACCAGATCCAGGGTCACCGATGTGTCAGGCGTCAAGCCGATGCCGACGAAGTCGAAGACTGAAGTCGGCGACGGCAAGAAGGGTTCCGCGAAGAGGTGCGCTTGATGATCGCCGGACACGAACGTTTCGCTGATCGCGCGTCCCTCCCCTAGCGGAAGCACCAGGCGGTAGAGACCCAGAATCCATTGGCCGTTGGGAGGGTTGAGCGTCCAGGTCGCATGCCCGGTAACGGCGGTCTGCGCCTGAAAAATCGTCTGCTGGCCGTCAGGATCGAAGAGAACAAGCATTTGGCGGCTGCCCGGCTGCACGCCATCGACGACGACCTCATGCGGGGACCGGTAGTCCCCTCCTCCGCTGGTGATCGTCATGGATGGATGAGAGGCCGGTACGGACTGAGCCAAGACGGGAATTACCGAGAGCGCGATCAGAGCAAGGCAAACGGCGAGAAACCGCAATCCAGGACCTCGAACGTTCGGACAGCTGCAGGTATAAGAGTAGCCGTGAGTGAGCGCGGCGCGCAATCCAGGTTCCAGGGCGCACTCACGAGAAGCGGCGGGGTCTTCTGTCGATCCGGCTGACCTGACCGAAGCGGATGATATCGTGCACCATGCCCACCGCAATGCCTCGGCTCCGCACCGAACGCCTGCTGATTCGGCCTTTTGTGATGGAGGACCTGGAGTCGGTACACCGAGTGCTGTCGAACGCGTGGGGCGTGTCCTCTCACAAACAGGAAGACAATCTTCCGGCGCGCGAGCGGTGGCTCCGGTGGACAGTGGCCAATTACGGCGAGCTTGCGGCCCTGACCCAACCACCGTACGGGGACCGCGCCGTCGTGCTCATGGAAGACGGCCGGCTGATCGGCAGTGTCGGACTGGTGCCTGCGATGGGACCGTTCGGCCAGCTGGCGGGCTTCCCCGTCAATCAAGGATCCCATTATCGATTCCCTGAAGTGGGGCTGTACTGGGCCCTCGACCCGGAAGCGCAGACTCGCGGCTTCGCGACAGAGGCCGCAAGAGCGCTCATCGAATTCGCTTTCGGGGAGCTCAACCTCGGGCGCATCGTGGCCACGACTGAGTACACAAACGCCGCCTCGATCGCGGTGATGCGCAAGCTGAAAATGCGAGTGCTGCGTAACCCCGAGCCAACGCCGGCGTGGTTCCAGATCGTGGGACTGCTGGAGCGCGAACCGGACCGTTGACGGCTCGCTAAAACGACGTATGAGGGCGACGCGGAGAGGCTCAATGGCCATGTGCGTAGGCTAGACTGTAGGCAACTGTAGGGGCGGAGAGGCGCAGCATGGTAGGCAGCCGTGTGCCCCAACGGGCGTACGACACCGATACGGAGACTGAGGCTCCCGTGGTGGAGTCGTATCACGCGCGTCTGCGAAATGACAGCGCTCTCGCCGAAGCCACGCATCGAGCGTTGGTGGAAGCGCACCGCACACATGGCCTTTACATTCGAGAACGCATGCTATGCAATGTATTGCGGCCACGTCTCTTGACGCACGAGACCGTCGACATGCTGGCCTCCATCGCCGAGCTGGTCGCGGTGCTCTGCGTGCAAGCGGGAGAGCAAATTCTCTCCGACGACCGCTTGCTGGATCGGATGGGTGCAAGCGAGCAGGAACGGAATCTATGGGGGGTCGATCCGGGGTACCCCGGCTTCAGCGCGACGTCGCGGCTCGATTCGTTCATGGGTGACGACGGTCCAAGGTTTGTAGAGTACAACGCGGAGAGCCCCGCCAGCATCGGTTTTTGCGATTGCCTTTCGCAGATCTTCCTGGAGCTTCCGGCCGTGTCCGGTTGGGACCACGCCGGAGGACTGACTCGGTATGAGACCCGGCGCGCTCTGCTGGACGTTCTGCTCTGGGCGTACTCCGAGTGGGGCGGGACGGATACGCCGGCCATTGCCATTATCGACTGGGACACAGTGATCACAAAACGCGACTTCGAGCTCTGCGCCGACTACTTTCGCGGCCAGGGCATCCCCACGGTGATCTGTGACCCCCGACAGCTCCGCTACGAGGGAGGATCGGTCTGGCTTGAAGATCGACGCATCACGCTGGCGTATCGACGCGTGTTGCTTCACGAGCTGCTCGAACGCGGGGATGAGGTGCAGCCGCTACTCACTGCCTATCGCGAAGGCGCCATCTGCATGGTGAATTCGCCGCGATCGAAGCTCTTGCACAAGAAGGCGCTGTTCGCGCTGCTCAGCGATCCGGAAGCCGGCATCGACATGACCGCCGAACAACGTGCACTCGTCGACCGAGTCATTCCCTGGACGAGATGTGTGGTTGCCGGGGAAACGACGTACGACGGGCAAAGGCGGGACATCCTCGAACTGGCGGTGGCCGAGCGTGAAACGATGGCGTTGAAGCCGTCGGACGAGTACGGCGGAAAGGGCGTCGTACTGGGATGGGAGAGCAGCGAGGAGCCGTGGCGCGCCGCTCTGGAGACGGCTATGCAGGGTCACTATGTGCTGCAAGAGCGGGTACCCGTGCCGCACTCCGATTTTCCGGTATGGATAGATGGCCGCCTGGAATTCGTCCCTCTTCTCGTCGATGCCGACCCGCTTCTCTTCCGAAACCGCCTGGGCGGCATTCTGACCCGCGTCTCCGGTAGCGCCCTGCTCAATGTGTCGGCCGGGACCGGCAGCACGACCCCCACGTTCGTGGCCGAGTAGGAGGACCGATGCACAGGCAATCGCAATTTACCGTGGGCATCGAAGAGGAATACCAGCTCGTCGACCCGGAGACCAGGGATCTGCGCTCCTCGATTACTCAGATTCTCGCGAACGGTGAGAGCATTCTGGGCGAGCAGATTCAAAAAGAGATGTTCCAGGCCATGATTGAGGTTGGGACCGTGGTCTGCACGGACGTCGTGGAGGCGAAGACCGAAATTTGCCGCCTGCGAGGAACAGTTATCGAGCTGGCCCGTCGGGCTGGTTGTCGGGTCGCCGCATCCGGCGCCCACCCGTTTGCCAGGTGGGACACGCTGGACGTGACCCAGGACGAGCGCTACGCGCAGCTGGAGAACCATCTGCAGCAGATCGCGCGCTCCATCGCCGTGTACGGCCTGCATGTGCATGTCGGCATCGACGACCGTGACCAGTCCATCGAGATCATGAATGAGATCAGGTACTTTTTGCCTCACATTCTCGCCCTCTCCGTCAACTCTCCGTTCTGGGAGGGAAGAGACACGGGCCTGAAGTCATACCGCTCGATCATCTGGGGTCGTATGCCGCGGTCGGGCATCCCGGACACCTTTCAGTCGTGGGACGATTACACACATTTTGTGAACACGCTGCTGGCGACCAACTCCATCGACGAGCCCAAAAAGATCTGGTGGGACATACGTCCCCACCCCCGCTTCAACACACTGGAGTTTCGGGTCTGCGACATGCCTACCCGCGTCGAGGAGACGATCGCGATCGCCGCGCTCTTCCAGGCCGTGGTGATGAAGCTGGCCCGTCTGCGATCGCAAAACTTGGGGTTCCGTGTGTATCAGCGCGCGCTGATTCAGGAGAATCGCTGGCGTGCCATCCGCTACGGGGTGGACGGTGACCTGATCGACCTGGGCAAGAGCACGGAGGTCCCCATGCGAAGCCTCGCTCTGGAACTCCTGGAATTCATCGACGACGTCGTCGACGAGCTGGGCAGCCGCGATGCGCTACAAACGGTGTATCAAATTCTGAACGAGGGAACCGGTGCGGACCGGCAGCTCGAAGTCTACAGGCGGACAGGAAGCCTCCACGCGGTGGTCGACTACCTAGCGGATGAGACCATGCGCGGGTCCACGGTTCACGAAACATCAGCCAAGGCGTGACTCGCCATGCGAGGCGTAGCTCGCCGTAAGAGGAGTGCACGTGACAAAGATAGGGCTGCTGGTTGGCAAAGAAAACACGTTTCCGGACGCCTTCATCGATCGTGTCAACAGCAAGAGAGTCGAGGGCGTGACGGCGGAGTTTGTGCGTCTGCACGGTGGCACACGCACGGACGAGAGAATCCCCTATAGCGTCATTCTCGACCGCATATCGCACGAAGTATGCTACTATCGCGCCTATTGCAAGAAGGCCGTGGCCGATGGCTGCACTGTGATCAACAACCCCTTCTGGTGGTCCGCCGACGACAAATTCTTCGAGTGCGTCCTGGCGCAGGATCTCGGCGTGGCGATCCCACGGACGATCGTCTTGCCCTCGAGTGAGTTTCCGCCGGACATCAGCCGGGAGGAGTCGTTGCGGAACATCGTCTACCCCATGCCCTGGGAGGACATGCTCGATTACACGGGGTCGCCCGCCGTGCTCAAGCCCGCTATCGGTGGCGGCAACAAGAACATCTCGATCGTCCACTCGGTACAAGAGCTGGAGGAGGCGTACGGCCGCAGCAATCAGCTCTTGATGATCCTCCAGGAGAAGATCGAGTTCGAGAACTACGTGCGGTGCTATTGCGTCGGACAGAATAACGTGCTGATCTCGCGCTACGACCATTCCCTGCCGCATGCGGAAAGGTATGTCGACGGGTTTGAAGGCATCGACGAGGAGCTGCGCGAGCGGATCATTCGCGACGTGCTGACCCTGAATCGAGCCCTCGGATACGACATGAACACCGTCGAGTTCGCCATTCGCGACCGCATTCCCGTGGCCATCGACTTTCTCAATCCGGCACCGGACTCCGATCGTGCATCCATCGGGCCCGACAGGTTCGAATGGGTGGTGGAGCACCTCGCCAACTTCGCCATCGAGTGTGCCTTGAAGAGGCCCGAATCCCAATCCGAGTTCCGCTGGAGCTCGATGATCAACCCGGTGATCTCGGCGGCTGTCTCCGGTTAGTTAGTCACCATGATCCCGCTCAGCTCTGCCAGGCCGGACGCCGCGCAAAGAGCTAGATACCGTCGAGGGGAACACTCGATGATTGGTACCGCCCCTGGATTCCGCAAGTCCGACGGGAAGCAGGATCTCTCCTGATATACTGTGAGAAGGAGACGACTCCCTCCTCCACCATCTGATGGATCAGGGCGTAGGCACCCGTGCTGCTCGGCATGGGCATGGACACGGAGAGCGTGACGCTCTGCCCGGGCACAACGTCTGCGGGGAGCGCGTACCCTTGATCGCTGACCAGAGTGCCTTTGGGGACGGTCGTCATGCTGAGCGCTGCCGCGATGCGCAGGTGCACCGGGTTCGCCCCGCCCGCGGACCAGGTGCTCGTCCCCTTGTTCGTGACGGTGATTTGATAGCTCGCGGTCTGTCCCGGTGAGGCGCTGGTGAGCTGCCCGCTAATGGCGTACGACGCCGCGAGCCCGCCTCCCGCCACCGAGACGGACGAATCGAGCTATTGCGGAAAGAAGGCGTAGCCCTCGTGAACCATCTGGAACACGAGCTTCATGCCGCCCGTGGTCGCCGGCGCGGTGATGGTAACTGGGATGTCGTTGCAGGTCGACGGCTCGAAGGCGATGCGAAGGTGGTACGGGGTCGGTCCTCCTGCCGCCCACGTGCTGGTTCCCGTGTTCGTCAGAGTCACCTGGAACGTCGCGGTTCCATCCGCCGCCAGGGACATGGGCTGGCCGTTCGTCGAATACGTGGCGGACAGCGAGCCGCCGGAACCGGCGGGGGTCATGGCGCCGGTGATCGTGCTCACGCCGATGCTGTCATCCTGATACGAGAGGCCGCCGGCGGCCGTGCGGCGTGTCTGGCTGCTGTCGAGGTACGCCATGTTCACGCTCGATCCGCCGCTCGGCGTGATACTCGTCGTCTGGTCGCGCACGTTGAGGCGCGTTCCGGGGCATCCACTGAACGCTACTTCGCTGAAAGGGGACAGCCGGAGGGTGACCACACGACCTACACTCGCGTTCACTTTCACACCGCCGGTACTCGGCGTTTTTCTCTGCACATCTGTCCCAATATCTACCCTTATGCGAGCCGGCCCGTGGGGCCGTGCTTCTGCCTCGTCGAGCGCGTGCCACACGGTGATACGATTCCCGAAGGCTCGCGGGCAATGCGACAAACAACGATGAATATGGAGTTAAGTCGGTGTCTCTCTCCGATTCACTATCGAGCGACATGCGCTGCCACTTCTCCGGACGCGCTCGCGTCGATGTTCTGATCGACTCGCCTCTTGACTTGGGGACGTGTAGCCTGCCCCCGAGCTGCCTATAGCAAAACATCCCAAAATTCATCGAATTGGCTGGTTACAATTGCCCTGCCTGCAGCGTTCATGGATTGATGGGCATTCATCGAGTTGTAGGAGAGGGGTGGAGGATGAAGAGAGTTTTTGTCATTGCGCTGGCCGCGCTGGTGATCCCGTGGCAGGTAGCGAGGGCGGCGCCAAGCGGAGTGGGGGCACCGGCGCTGTCGCTGTCGAGCGCGGTGGTTGCCCCAGGCGGTCCGGTGACCGTGATCGGAGTGAACTTCCCCGCATCACAGCCGTGCTCAATTACGATCAACACCAGTCCGCAGTTCGTCGGGTCGAATGTCAGCAGCGACCCCTCCGGCAGGTTTTCGATTACGGTGTCGATCCCGACCGGGACCCAATCCGGGACTTACACCGTCACCGGGATCTGCGCCGGAATCTCCGCGATGGCTATCCTGCAGGTGGGAAATCCTCATGTGTCCTTCACCCCCTCGTCGGTAGGGCCG
>QHBP01000426.1 GCA_003244175.1 Chloroflexota bacterium
GAATCCGCTCCGGTGCTCCCTTTCGGATCCCCAGCCGGAGTGCGTGCAGCGCCGCTGTCCCGAAGTAGGACCAGCGCGCTACGACGCCACCGCCTGTGGCTCTTGTAGCCAGATTTCGATGTCTTCGGCGGACATGGGCGCCGCAATGACGAATCCCTGGGCAAGGTCACAGCCCATGCCCACCAGCATGTCGCGGGCCGCATCGGTCTCCACCCCCTCCGCCACCACTTGAAGGTGCCGGTGGTGGCCGAGCTGGATAATGGACTGGGCGAAAAGCGCATCGTCTTCGTTCGTGTCCATGTCTTGAGTGAAGGACCGATCGATCTTCAGCTGTTCTACCGGCAGGCCGCGAAGGCGGCTCAGCGACGAGTATCCTGTGCCGAAATCATCAATTGCAAGAGATGCACCTGTTTGGTGCAGCACGTTTAGCGCCTCACCCACCCCGCCTGGGTCTGTCAGCAAAGCTCCCTCTGTTATCTCCAATGTCAACCAGTCTGGCGAGGCCGCCGTCTCACGGATGATTCTGGAAATATCAGCGGCCAGACGGTGATCGTTTACCACCAACGGCGACAGGTTGACGGCAACGTGGTGTGGCAGCCCTGCATCGCGCCATTTGGCAGCCTGACGCAGCGCCTCTCGCAGCACCCAGAGGGTCAGCGGACGGACCAGAGCATTCTGTTCAGCTATCGGGATGAACTCGTTCGGTTGAACCATCCCCCCGTCGGCACGCCTCCAGCGCACCAGCGCCTCCAGGTGGTGTACCTGCCCCGTACCAAGCTGCACCACCGGTTGATAGTGGAGCCTGAGCTCACCGTCTGCGATGGCTCGACGCAGATCTGAAGCGAGGTTGAGCCTCGTGACGCTGTGGCGGNNCGTGCTTGTCTTGCTCCGCGGCGAAGACGGCGTAGCCGTTGCCCGTTCGCTTGGCCACGTACATGGCGATGTCCGCTCGGCTCATGAGAGAGTTGGCATGGCGGCCATGTTCTGGGTACAGCGCGATGCCGATGCTGATGTCCATGCTGACCGTTTGACCGCTAACCACGAAGGGCTCGTCCAGTAGCTCCAGGATTCTCTCAGCTTGGCTGACTGCGCCGGATGCATGCGTGTCGGGGAGCACTATCGCGAACTCATCGCCTCCCATCCGCGCGATCGTGTCCGAGGGTCCCAGCGCGTCTCGCAGACGCGAGCCGAGGACGCTCAAAAGCAGATCCCCGTGATCGTGTCCAAAGATGTCATTGACCGCTTTGAAGTTGTCCAAGTCCATGAAGAGAAAACTCACGGACGTGTTTTCCTGATGGGCTTCCCGCATCGCCTCGTCTAGTTGCCGTATTAGGAAGGTGCGGTTTGGTAGCTCCGTCAGCGGGTCATGCAAGGCTTGGTACTGCAGATCCTGCTCAAAGCGCCTCCGGTCGCTGATGTCCTCGACGATCGCCACTAGGCGGTTCGGTACGTCACCTTCACCGCGCATCGCCGAGCCATGCACCCGGGCCCAGATCGTCTCGCCATCCTTACGGATATAGCGCTTCTCGAGAACCAGGCGCTGGCGATGTCCTTCTAGAGTTGAATGTATCGCGTCCACGCTGTCGGCGACGTCCTCCTGATGCGTGATGTCCATGACAGTCATGCCGCGCAGCTCCGACAGGTCGTAGCCCACCAGCCTCTGGTATGCCGGATTGGCGTCCAGGAAATGGCCTTCGGAGGTGTTTATGATGATGCCGACCGGTGATGCGTCAAACGTGGCGCGCAGCAGCATTTGGTCCCGCTGGCGCTCGTCCTCCTCCGCCTTTTTCCTCGTTATGTCCTCCGACGTGCAGGCGACGGCCACCACCTTACCTTCCGGGTCCCTGAGGGGAGCCGCCGAGGTGTGCACCATGACGACTGAGCCGTCCTTGCGCTTGCGTCGATTCTCGAAGTCGGTGGCCGGCTGTCCCAGCGCCAAGCAGCGGTCAAACGCCCCCGACTTGGGAAGCACCCCATGATCCGGAAGTAGGTCAACCACCGTCCCCAGCACCTCCGACTCCTTCCACCCGGTGAGGCGCTCGGCAGCCTGGTTCCAGGTCAAAACACGTCTCTCGAGGTCGAAGGTCATCACTGCCATGGGAGTCGCATCGATAATGGTGTGGGCCATTTCCTGTGGGTCTGTGTTGTCTGGCAGAGTGGCCCGCACAAAAGTACCTTTGCCGTGCTTCGAAGAGATCAACCCCTCGCTCGTGAGGCGCGACAGAGCCTGACGCAATGTCATAAGCGCCACACCCAGTTCCTTCGCCAGGCTCGCCTGGGCTGGCAGGCTGGTTCCGACAGGGTAGGCGCCGCTATCGATGCGATCACGCAGGATGCCGTATGCTGTGCGGGCGTGCGGCCCCAATAATTTACTCAACTCTAGCCATCCGACCGACCCATACATCGGCTCTTTAACCACCCTCGTCTAGAGTGATAGTCGAATAGGTACATGTCATTCATACCATATTTATGATAATTGTTGCGGTTTTCGATAAAAGTCACTAACCCCTGCCCGAGCGAGCCACCATCTTGTACTACGGTCAGCTGATCCAGTTGGATCATTGGCGCGCGGGCACACTCTAGTTGACTGGATTCAGGGCGCGGACCGCTGAGCCCACCATCCCAGAATTCTCCCCGAGTCCCG
>QHBP01000224.1 GCA_003244175.1 Chloroflexota bacterium
TTCCCGTCGAGAGCAGGGCCACGCGCGGTTTCCTGTAGACATCAATCTCCGCAATGCCCACGGCTACTAGGAGGCCAATGTGTCGAGCATCCAACTCCACTCCCGACTGAAGCACTTCCTGGCTAGCGGTGACGTCATTGCCTCGAGGTCGCACGCAGGAGCCCGTTGGCACCTGAGAAAAAACAAGGACATGCTCGTCGTCAGCACGTACTTCCTCGAACGGGATTACAGCGTCTGCTCCCTCGGGCAGAGGTGCCCCCGTCATGATGCGCAAGCATGTATCGTTCTCGACGCGGACATCTGTTGGTGAGCCCGCTGCAGATCCGCCGGCCACCCTTAACTCGACCGGCGTATCTGCTCCAGCGGCCGAGGTGGCCCCGCTGAGAACCGCGAAGCCATCCATTGCGGAGTTCCCGAAAGGTGGCACGTCGATGCGCGCCGTCTGTTGGGCTGCGAGCACTCTTCCGAGGCTGTTGCGAACAAGGATGCGCTCGGACTCGAGCGCCGAGAACGACTGCAAGATCTTGCTTCTGGCCTCCCCGGCCGACAGCAGGTCGGCGCTAGTCGACACGTCGAAGCCTTTCGCGCAAAGCGCGTGTGCACGGAGCCGGTTCCTCCATGAGAGGCCGTGCCAAAGGCCACTCGGCAAATCGATACCGATCGGTGCGCAGAACGGCGAGAAGCCCCCAGGTCTCCGGCACGTCATCTCTGACGAGAATCCCTCTTGTGTCAGCCATTGGCTCATTCCTCTTCCACCGCTGGACCATGCATTTAGACTACAGCCAGAGTCTCATGGATCCGTATCGCGACATCGCCCAGTATTACGACGTCGAGCACTCCGACTTCCGCGACGACATTGAGTTCTATCTCAACGTGGTCAAGGATGGGCCGGTTCTTGTGATTGGGTGTGGCACTGGACGCGTCACCGCCGCCCTGCTTGACTCCGGTCTCGAAGTCTGGGGAATCGATTCATCTCCCTCGATGATCGGCAAAGCGCGGGAACGCTTAGGTCAGGATTCCAAACTGCGCCTGGTTTGCACCTCGATGCAGACACTTTCGTTGAACCGTCGCTTTCCCGTCTGTATACTGCCGCTCAACACGTTATGGCACTGCCTCCACAGGGAGGCCCAAATTGAGGGCCTTACAGCCGTACACGCGCACCTGACCGCCCGAGGCACGCTACTCATTGACGTCTCCAACCCACTCACAATGGTTGACCGCGGTGCCGAAGGTGAGATGCGTGAGCGCTTTTCCAAGAATCTCGTCGATGGTGTGGTCCGCGGATCGTCGGCCGCGTGGGACGACGAGGCCGAACAAACTCTTGCCTTTTCGCTTACTTACGAAGAAAGCCGAGCGGACAAATCGATGCTTACCACTGCGCGCTTGCGGTTGCGATATCTATATCGCTTCGAGCTGGAGCTGCTCCTCAGGCTCTGCGGGTTCGACGTCCGCACGGTGTATGGTTCTTACGACTTGGATCCCTACGGATCGTCGAGTCCCAGAATCCTTACGGTCGCGACCCCTCTGTGCCGCTCTCCGCGGGCTGACGGTGATTGAGAGCTCGCTCTACCGCCTGCTCCTCCTCTGGACTTAGGCTGTAGGAGGAGCGCCCAGACTCCACCGGCTTCGCATACAGGCGGCTGTCACTTCGCGAATGAAGTGCGGTGAGGATGACGCCATCCGCCTGACCATCGAGGAGGGCTAGCGTGAAGCTTTGATCCCCACCCGTGTCGTGGAATGGGCTAAAGCGCACCAGGCCTACGTGTCTTACGACGCTCGGCATGGTGCTGACTATATCCTCGTGCTGCTCGCGCATACGGTTAACTGAGGCCGCGGTGTTACGAACAGTTGTCAGGTACTCACCTAGCACCCTGGCCGTGTTGTCTCCTGAGACGCTGTGGAAGACAGCGTCAAACTGCTTTTCGATCCGCTTCGAGCGCGTATACGAAAGGGTGGCTAGAATGCCAACGATGATGAGCAAAGCCGGCAGGAATATGGCCAAGAGGAAGCCATTTCCTTCGTAGAAAAGACGTAAGGCGTCCATATTCTCCCTAGGCCAGAGCCGATATGGAGACTAGTATAGCGGCTCGTAACGTCCTGTGAGCAGTGTATAATGCGGCGATTTAGAGTGGAAGATGCGTCTGACCGCTCTGTCGCAGCAGAACATTTGTGTGGGGGGCTGGGTGGCCAAGAAAAGCCACGGACGTCCGGCAAAAGGACGCTCGCGTCAAAAGCGTTCTGGGGCTAAGCCTGTCCATTCCCAGGCGGTCCCGACGAGCATCATGGAAGGTACGGGAGCACCGTCAACGAGCGCTGCCACCGTACCGTCTGCACCTGGCGTCATCCCGTCCAGAACCGCTTCCGTCACCAGTCCGCGGCCTGGCCGGCCGGGACGNNATTACAGTTACCTCCGCCGCGATATCCGGACCTTAGGCATATTGGCGCCAAGCATGGTGGTGGTGCTGATCCTCGCCTTCTTCTTCTTCCCGCGCTAGAGTTCTCCTTGTTCCATACGCCTGAACAATCAGGGCTACGCTCGTTGCCCTCAGTCGATCGCGTTCTTCAGACCCCCGAGCTACAAGCCTTACTCCAAGAGTTCTCGCATGCGGCCACCGTCACTCTCGTGCGCAGAACTCTTGCTGGATATCGAGAAGGGATAGCCGCCGGGGTGGATTCGCCAGTGTCCCTTCCAGAGGTGGCAATGAGAGTCGTCGAAGATGCTCGCGAGGATTGGGTGGAAGGCCCTGAGCCGGTCATCAATGCAACGGGTGTGATTCTGCACACCAATCTTGGGCGAGCTCCTTTGAGCCGGGAAGCGGTCGCTTCTACCGCTCGCGCGGCGGCCTATTGCGACCTGGAATATGAGAAGAACCGAGGTACCCGAGGTTCCCGTCATGACCGGGTCAGGGCGCTTCCACTTGCTTTGACGGATGCCGAGGGAGCCCATGTCACCGTTAACAATGCATCGGCTGTCCTTCTCAGCTTGACGGCGCTGGCTCGACGGAAGGAAGTCATC
>QHBP01000419.1 GCA_003244175.1 Chloroflexota bacterium
AGCAAATTCACCTCAACTTCTTCAAGGCCAATGGCGGCGTTCCCGCCGCTTCGACCTTCAGCTTTCCCAAAGGGACCACGACCTTCAGCGATCTCAGCGCCTTCATCTCCACGCAGCAGCAGCTGGAAGGCGTCTTCGACTCGGCATTCATCGCCGCGTCCTACGAGTTCGTGCAGCTGGGCCATCCGGAACTGGCTCGCACCGCCGTGCAGATTGCCATGATCGAGTCGGAGCACCGGGCGCTGGGACGAGACATCGCCAGTGACCAGAACGTGATGCTCGATGCCACAATGGCCGGTGTCGCGACCACTGACCCTGCGGACAACTGGGCCTTTGCGCCGCAGACGATTGCTTCCGTGGGAGCGGCACCCGCCCTGGTACAGGCGGCGGGTTACCTGAGCCCCACCGGCACCAACAGCTTCACGTTCCAGGACCAGACGGCCAACTTCTCGGGTTCCGTCCTCGGAGCGGTGTTCGCCAGCGTCCTGTTCCAGGCGCCGTTTGTGGCCGGCACTCCGTTGTCAGCGACCGCTGTCCACGGTTGGGGCTCGAAGCACAAGAAGCACCCGAAGCAACGCCATCACTTCGGCGGCATGCTGTAACACACCATCGCCGGTGTCCTTAGCTCGTTGGCAGGACAAGGCGAAAGCAAACCATCGAGAGGGAGAGCATCGGCTCTCCCTCTCGGTCCCATCTACGTTGCGCTACGCTGCAATTCGAGCCATGCAAACCACCACCATTCTCTGCACTACCGATGATTAGCTGGTCGGTACGCGTAGCCCTGGGATTGCTGCTCCTGCTTGTCCTTGGTGGCGTGCAGCCGCACCAGATTGCCCACGCTCGACAAGCGGTTCTGACCAAATTGGACCTCCAGCAATTGGATCAAGCGAGCAACCTGGCTGGAAAAAGTCCGAGCCGAGCTGTCGCCTGGTTAGCGCGTCACGGGCATGGGATGCGGGCAGCCCTGGGCACTGACGGCGCGACCATACTTGTGCGGCTCAATTATGGAGGAGAGGTCGCCATTGTCGGACGCCGTGCCGTAAACCTCAGGGTACGTCCGACGCGAGCTCACGGTCATCAATTTCATGACGCTTTTCGAGCTCAGGCCCAATCGGGCAATAACCGTGCGCTCGTGCTGGAACCCTTCGTGGACGAGCTTGCACTGGGACCATCTGCCGGTCAAGTAGAGGCAGATTCCCTGACCTCGGCCGGCTTTTCGGTTGATCTGAGACGGAACGGTGACGTCACGGTCCCAGTAATGGAGACTCTCGGCAGTTATTCCGTTGTGTATATGGAAACCCACTCGGGCTTACTGCCAGGCGGCGATGCCATTGTCGTCACGGGTGAGACAAACTTCGGGTCTTATTCCGCCCTTGCGCCTGTCAAAAACGGCGGCGATGGGAGCCTGATGCAAGCCCTGGTAGCTGGAGATCAAAGCCACACAATCTACATCGCCATCACATCGACCTTTGTTGAACGACACGTAGGCCGATTCCCAGAAAACAGCATTGTCTTCCTGAATGGCTGCTCGTTGTTGAGCGCACCTCTTTTTTGGAAAGCCCTACAAGATCAGGGAGCCGCGGCAATGATCAGCTGGGATCAGGAAGCGGTTGTGAACGTCACGGAACCAGCCGCTGTGGTCGTGGTAAAAGGGCTGACTACCGGGAGCTCGGTGGCGTCCAGTATCAAAGCAGCGTACGATGCCGGGTTGGGCATTGCACCGGGGATTCCATCGGCCTACCTGGGATTCCTGGGCAATGGGGACGACGCCGTTACCACCCCCCGCCAGCCTGCCACGGCGACGCCGGCTCCAACAACGCCGGCTTCGCCCACCCCGAGCTCGACTCCAATCCCNNCCCGCCGACTCAAACACCGGTACCGGCAACTCCGACGCCCGTTCCCGCAACCTCCACTCCTCGATTCGAGTTCACGCTGGTGGGCGTCCGATTTGAGGGGAACAGGGCAAAGGCCAACGCGAGCCGGCCTGGCCTCACGTCTGTGAGAACAGGTTCAAGGGTCAGGCTCTCCATCTACTACCAGGCAGCGGCGGTTCCCACCGTCTGTAACTACACCGATACACTCACGCTCTCTCGTAGAAATCACCGGATTCACAGGTGGAGTAGACATTTTCTGTGTCGTAGTGGAAGCCATCGAGACTTTGTAGCACGAGTCAAACTCTCCAAACGGGGCACGTACACACTCTCGGGACGCATCCTGATTAATGGATCGATTTCCTACTCAACGACGACGCGTCTAAAAGTCAGATAGCCGCACTCTCCGAGTGTCAATTTGGGAGCACAGGGGAATATTGCCACCGCTTGAAATCGTGCCCACAAGCGGCTGTCAGGTCCATCAGACGATGTTCTGGCTCAGAGGGCGTCGTAAGCCTCGCGAAGCCAGCCCGTCAGCTCGGCGTCCACATCGTCGGGCGATACGAGTTTGACGTCGTTGTGAAACCGATTCTTTGACACTTGTTCCGTCCTCCTCACGCGTGGACTGTCGATCGGTCTTTCTGTGCGGAGATTCAAAATGAGGAATTCCTTTCGCGGGTGGACACCCGCGAAAGCGAACTCATGACTGAGATGTATCGACGTCCTCTTTGGGTCCTCCCGAAAGGATTCAAACGAGATGAGCACATTCAACAGTCGATCGTAGATTTCGCGAAACGATCGGGCTCTTGCCCTCAAAGAGCGCGTCGACCGCATCCGACACGTTCATCACGGAGTTCCTCCAGTCTGGACGCTGCGTTCGTGTAGGTCAGTCTCACATGCGCCCGGGGGCACCACGAAGAATGAAAATAGGGCGACCCGCCGGGTCCGCCCCGTCATAGGGGTCGCCGGTGTTCCTGCACAGCATTGAGGAGCAACGATTGACGGATCGATGGAGGTTTCTGGGTAGGGGTTCTGATTGGTTTAGAATCCTTGTCTCCACACATCGCGCTTACTTGGGTTGCGTGGGCGCCTCATGGCTGTGGACGCGGCGAATGAGGCACGGGTATTGTGGCCAGATCTCGCCCAAACACCAGATCGAGCGTCCAGTCCATGACGACCCGCACCCGCTGCCGCATTTGCGGCAGCTTCGCCAGGTAGATGCCGCGCCACATCATCCACGCGATCGTTCCACTGAAGTGCAAGCCGTAAATACTCGCTACTCCTGTCTGCCGGCCCACCATCGCCAGCTCGCCAATGGGGTGGTACGCAAAGGAACGCTGCGGCCGGCCTTGTATCGCCGCGGCGACGTTGCCGCCCACCAGCTTCCCCTCTCGCGTCGCGTTCTGGGCCATGGGGGCATACGTCCCCTTGCCACCGGGGCGAGGGACCTCCGCGCAATCCCCTATCGCCCACATGTTCGGGTGATCTTTGACACGGCAGCACCCATCCACCACCACCCCGTGATGATGGCCAAGAGGGAGTCCGCTTTTCTCGATTACCGGTTCCGGTGTCACGCCGCCCGCCCACACCAGCAGGTGAGTCGGGATCCGCTCCTTGTCCTGCACGTGTTCCGCCTTCACCTCGACCCAGCCCTCACCGGCCCCCGTTATGGCTGTCTGGAGGCGCATCTCGACACCTCGCTGCTCCAGCTTCTTCTGAGCGTATTGTGCAAGCCCTTCACTGATCTCGGGCAGCAAGCGCGTCCCCGGATCTACCAGAACCGTGCGGATGTCGCGCGCGTCAATGCGAGGGAACTTGTCCCGCAAGGCGCGGACGAGATCGTTGAGCACCGCCATCGTCTCGACGCCGGAGAAGCCTGCCCCTCCCACGACGAAGGTAAGAAGCGCTCGCCGAGCGTCAGGATCGGTCTCCTCGTCGGCACGCTCGAGCAGGGCTAGAGTCCGGGTGCGAATCGCCAATGCTCCCTCGATGGTCTTGATGGTCAGGGAATGTTCGACAAGTCCGTCGATGCCCCGAAAGTTCGTGATCGAGCCCAGAGCAACGACCAAATGCTCCGCCCGAATCACTTTTCGGGCCCTCTGTACTCCGGGCAGAGACTCCCCAATCATGATCTCCACCTGCCCGTTGGCAGCATCAATCGACGTCACGCGTCCTTGCTCGAACGTGACGCGGCTCGATAGCGTGCGGACCGCGGACACGATGCCACTGGCGTCGACGACACCGCCGGCCACTTCCGTCAGCATCGGCGTGAACAGAAGGAAGTTGTTCTGATCCACGAGGACAATGTCCCACTCCTCGTTTTCAGGCCGCAGACGCGCCAGCTCTTGCGCGGCGGCGACACCGCCGAAGCCGGCTCCGAGGATAACGATAGTTTTCGATTCGGGCTCGCTCACACCATTCCTCCTGATTCACAGACCATCATATGGTCCCGGATTCCCGCGAGTCGCAACTTATGTCACAGCGCGATAAGCTCTTTATATGATACCCTGAAACGTCATGAGTGGAACCGGATCTCGACTCTCCGGAGGTTTCTCGGACGGCGACTATCGCGATCAGGCGGACTTTCGTTCGGCCATTCGCAGGTTCCTGCACTACTCCGAGGAGCAGGCCCGCGCAGCGGGTATTACCCCGCAGCAGCATCTGCTGCTGCTCGTGACACGTGGTCACCGCGCTTATCCGAAAGTCTCGATCGGAGATGTCGCCGAGGCGCTGCAGATCAGCCACCATGGAGCATCGCTCCTGGTCGATCGAGTTGTTCGTCGTGGCTTGCTCGCACGTGTCGAAGATCCGGACGATCGCCGCCGTGCCTTGCTGTCGCTAACGGACGAGGGGCAGCGCGTGCTGGATCGCATTACGGAGGCCAATCGACGAGAGCTGGGTACCCTCGAAGGAGTTCTTTTTCGAGATTCCCTTCGACAGATGGTGGCCACGGAGCATGAAGCCGAAAAAATCGCTTCGTTAGAGCATACGAGGAGCATACGGAGAATCGATCCGGCCTGAGGAATCGTACGGTGAGTCGAGACGAGAACGAATCCAATCGCGACAAGAAGGTGCAGGGAAGGGCGCGACGCCGCAGGCACGTGCAGGGGACGCGGGCCTTCACACATGCCATGACGAACCGGATGGCAAAGGAAGCGGCTCGCGCGCGGGATCAGCTCGCCTCGGGCCTACCCGTCGATCCCAGCTCGCTCGAATCCCACGTCGACATAACGGAGAAATCTCGATAGGTCGAAGATCCCGTCGAGCTGCTCAGAAGAAAGCATCGCGGATACATCCGGGCGCCGGCCCAGCGTCTGACGCAGTGGCCGCGCCTCGTTCCACGACTGCATAGCGCTGTCCTGCACGATCTTGTACGCGGTCCGCCGAGAGAGCCCCGCGTCGACGAGCGCCGTGAGCACGCGCCCCGAGAAAAAAAGCTCGTGTGAGTGCTTCACGTTGCCGGCCATCCGCCCGGCGTTGACGGTCAGACCATCCAGAATGTCGCACATGATGCTCAGGATGTAGTCGGCAAGCGTTGACGCGTCGGGGAGGATGATACGCTCAACGGAGGAATTGCTGATGTCCCGTTCGTGCCACAACACGACGTTTTCCAAGGCCGGCACCGCGTATCCGCGGAGCACGCGTGCCAGACCGCTGATGCGTTCATTGAGGATGGGGTTGCGCTTGTGCGGCATCGCGCTCGATCCCTGCTGCCCGGCCTCGAAAGGCTCCTCCACTTCCATAATCTCCGTATGCTGGAGATTCCGCAGCTCGGTCGCCATCTTGTCCAGCGACGATGCCAGCAGTGCCAGCTCGAGGACGTACGCCGCGTGGCGATCGCGCTGGACCACCTGCGTGCTCACCGGCTCCGGATACAAACCAAGTTGCCGAGCAACATGATCCTCTATCTCCGGGGGCACGTCGCCATGGGTCCCAACCGGGCCGGCAACCTTTGCCACCGCGACATCATCGCGCACGCGTTCCAGGCGGCAGCGGTGGCGCCGCATCTCCGCGAACCAGACGGCCAGCTTGAAGCCAAATGTGATGGGTTCCGCGTGCACGTTGTGGGTGCGGCCCATCATGACCGTGTACTTGTGACGGAGCGCCAGGTCACGGAGCTTGGCGGCCAGATCATCCACGTCGCGCAGCAACAGATCCACCGAATCGACGAGCTGCAGGGAAAGCGCGGTGTCAATGATGTCCGAGCTCGTCAGACCCAGATGGATCCAACGGGCGTCGGGGCCCACCGTCTCTTCCAGGTTGCGAAGGAAAGCGATGACGTCGTGACGCGTCTCCTCCTCGATCTCTCCGATGCGCTCCAGGTCATAGGTGGCGGCGCGAATGTTTCCAAGCGCCTGCTTCGGAATGCGGCCGGCATCGGCCCATGCTTCCGCAACCGCAATTTCCACCCGAAGCCAGCAGTCGTACTTGTTCTTCACGGACCAGATGTAGCCCATCTGGGGACGTGTGTACTTCTCGATCATGAGCTCTCGACGCAGGGAGAGGTGCGCCGGCCTAGCACTATTCCCACTCGATCGTGGCCGGTGGCTTGGAGCTGATGTCGTAGACCACCCTATTGACCTCGGCGATCTCGTTGACGATGCGGTTCGAAATCCCTGCCAGCACCTCATGCGGGATCCTCGCCCAGTCGGCGGTCATGGCGTCCTCACTACTCACCGCACGGATTGCCACTACGTAGCCGTACGTCCGATAGTCCCCCATGACGCCGACGCTCTGCAGCGGAGTGAGGACGGCGAACGACTGCCAGATGTCGCGGTACAGACCCGCCTTCTTTATTTCGCTGACGACAATGTGGTCTGCCGCACGCAACACATCCAGGCGCTCTTGTGTGATCTCGCCGATCACCCGGACGGCCAATCCGGGACCGGGGAAGGGCTGCCGCCAGATCATGCTCTCGGGAAGCGCAAGCGCAAGCCCGACCCTCCTCACCTCATCCTTGAAGAGATAGCGCAGAGGCTCGACGAGAGAAAACTGGAGATCCTTGGGGAGACCCCCAACGTTGTGGTGCGTCTTGATCTTGACCGCGGCATGAGCGGTGTCGTGACTTGTGCTCTCTATCACATCGGGATAGAGCGTGCCCTGGGCCAAAAACTTGATGTCACCCAGTTTGCGAGCCTCGACCTCGAACACCCGGATGAACTCCTCGCCGATGACGCGACGTTTCTCCTCGGGATCCACAATCCCCCGCAGGTGGGCCAGGAATCGATCGGTCGCGTCCACGTAGACGAGACGAGCGCCAATATGGCGGTCGAACACCTGCAGAAGCTGCTTTGCTTCATCGCGACGGAGGAGCCCGTTATCGACGAAGACACAGACGAGCTGGTCGCCGACCGCCCGCGCGATCAGGGTCGCGACCACCGCGCTGTCCACCCCTCCGCTCAGCGCACACAGAACCTGCTCTCCGCCGATCTGCGCTCTCAGCGATGCCATGGTGTCCTCGACAAACGCGTCGGACGTCCACGACTTCCCGCATCCGCACACCCGGTGAACGAAGTTCGCCACAATGGTGCTGCCACAGGCCGTGTGCATCACCTCGGGATGGAATTGCAAGCCGACCGCGCCGCGATCGTTGGTGACGGCGGCAAATGGGGAGTTGTCCGTAGCTCCGATCGAGTAGAAACCGGGGGGCAAGGTTTCGACGCGGTCTCCGTGACTCATCCAAACGCGGCTACTGTCCGGCACGTCGGTGAAGATGGCGGCCTCCGCACACACATGGAGCTTTGCCGGTCCATATTCTCGATGATCGGATGCGGTCACCACACCGCCCATGGTGTCCGCCAGGAGCTGCATTCCATAGCAGATGGCAAGGACAGGGACTCCGCCGGTGAAGACCTCGGACGCGCAGCGGGGAGCTTCCGGTTGATAGACGCTGGCGGGGCCACCGGAGAGCACGAAGCCCTTGGCGTGCAGCCCTTTCAGGCGCGCCCACGATGTATCGTGCGGCAGGATCTCGCAGTACACGTTCTGTTCCCTGATGCGGCGTGCGATCAGCCTGCTGTACTGCGATCCGAAGTCGAGAATCACGATCGTATCCTGGTTGGACGCCGGAGTTGTCCCTCGTGGCTCGATGTCTGGTGCCTCGCCTCGTGCGGCAGCCTGAAAATCCGCCTCTGGAATGTGGCGTTCTCGTGAGGCGGACCGTATCGCCTGCTGGTCCTCGTCGGTGCGACCCGAGGTCACGGCGCGTCCAGGGGGGCCGGTCGCTCGTTGTAGACCGTCGGGCCCACGGTGTCGTCAACTCGCCGGCTCTCTTTGAGAGCGGCCTCGCGTGTCTTGCGTTGCGCCCTGCGGATCTTCGCGGCGGCCATGCGCCGCCTTTGCTCCACCGTCTCCGCACAAACGGAAGGCACCTGCACCGGATTGCCTTGGACGTCCAGTGCAACCATAACGACGTACGCCGAGGAAGTGTGATGCCGTTCACCCGTGATCAGACTCTCCGTTTCGACCCGGACCCCGACCTCCATCGAGGTACGACCGACATCATTCACCGACGCCATGACCGTCACGAGGTCACCGATGTGGACGGGATGCAGAAAGCTCATGAAATCGATGGCGACGGTGGCGACCCTACCGCGAGCGTGACGCATGGCAGCACTCCCTGCGGTCTCGTCGACCATCTTCATGACGACGCCCCCATGAACGTCTCCCCACGGATTCGCCTCGTCGGGCATCATTTGGCGCGCCTGAATAACGCGTGACTCGTCAATGGGCTTCTCGGCATTCAATGCCCTGGTACCATCGGATGACATCCGCCCCCCCTCTCCATCTATGGTACCCACTGGGCAAACGATGACGTTGACCAGAGGAGCGGCGGGCGAGATGTGCGTATCCGTCGAATCTGAGCGAAGCGAGGCAACCGGCATGGAGTGGAGTGAGATCGAGCGTGCGATGGTCGTTTTCGCCCATCCCGACGACGCGGAATTCGGCAGTGCGGGAACAGCCTCGAAGATGGCGGCTGAGGGCAAGGACGTCGTCTACGTTGTCGTCACCGATGGCAGCAAAGGGAGCTCGGATCCAAACGCGACCGGAGAGGAGCTCAAGCGCATCCGCGAAGAGGAGCAGTGGAATGCCGCCAGAGTGATCGGGGTATCCGACGTCTGCTTCCTGGGATTTGATGATGGTCTGTTGGTCCCCTCGCTCGACCTGCGGCGAGCCATCAGCGGCGCGATTCGCAGATACAGGCCCGATGTCGTCATTGGGCCGAATCCGGTCCGTGACTTGTCGATGACGGTGTTCGCCCAGCACCCCGACCACCTCGCGGTTGGGGAGGAGGCTCTTGCCGCGGTCTATCCCGCGGCGCGGGATCGCATGACGTTTCCGGAGCTGCTCGAGCAAGGACTTGAGCCGCATAGCGTGAAGGAGATCTGGATCGTCGGCACGGGCATCTCGGACCACTTTGTCGACATCTCGGATATGATGGACGTGAAGATGCGCGCCCTCAGCGCACACGTGTCGCAGGTGAATAAGCTTGACGTAGAAAAATTCGTTCCCGAGCGAGCGCGACAACTTGGGGAGGGACACGGCATGCAATACGCCGAGGCATACCGTCGCATCATCATTCCCTAGCTCCGGTACTCCTCGCGGTCTCACGGTACTTTATGACGTCTTGCCCTCGTCGTTGACGTCGAAATATGCCAGCGACATCGGCTCGCGCGGAGACAGAGTGATTTGATTGACCGACGCGCGCGCCGGATACACCGCACCGTGCAGCTGCGCGGCGGTCAGAGGCAGTCCCAGGAGCCCGACCCGCATGATGGTGATGGGATCCGCGTGGCTGACGGCTACGATCGTCTCGCCAGTATGCCTTCGCGATACGCGATCAAGGAAGCGCGCCATGCGAAGCCACACGTCGGCCATGGTCTCATCAGCGGGACACTTGAGAGGCTCGAAGAAGCTGAAACCGGGCGTCAGGATGGTGTTTGGGCTTCCCTGGTAGCCGCTGAGGACCTCGAGCAGGTCACCGGCGAAGTGAACCCGCAGCCCCCGGTGGTAGTCTGAAAGGATGTGGGCCGTTTGACGAGCGCGCAACAACGGGCTGCTGTATATGGCCGCGACCGGACGTGCGGCGAGGAAAAGACCCGTCGCTTTGGCTTGTCGTATGCCTTCGTCGCTGAGACGAAAACGTGGAAGTCGGCCGTACAGGATGTCCCGCGGATTGTAAACCTCGGCATGGCACCCGACGAGAATCTGCGTCGGCTTGGAAGGAGCCAGAATGGCAACAGGTGTAGAGCTCAAACATTTCTCCGTGGGGGACATGGACAACAACGTTTACATCCTCGTCGATGAGGCGACACGCGACAGCGTTCTGTTTGACGCGCCGGCCGATGCGCGGCGGATTCTCAGGGAGCTGGAGGGCACAAACCTCAAGTACATCTTGATGACGCATTGTGATGGGGACCACGTTCAGGCACTGGCGGAGGTTCGCGCCGCCACCGGTGCTCCAGTTGCCGTCGATCCGCGTGAGGTGGACCGTCTGCCCGGGAAGAGCAGTCAGACGATCCACGATGGTGACACCTTTCGGTTTGGGCAATCGGAGCTGCGGGCGATTTCCACCCCCGGACACTCGCCTGGAGGCATGGCCTTTCTCATAGACGACATTCTCATTGCCGGCGATACCCTCTTTCCCGGTGGCCCGGGCAACACGCAACGCCCCGACGGGAGTTTTCAACAGATCGTGGACAGCCTTCGCACACGCCTATTCACCCTGCCCGACGATACCCAGGTATACCCTGGACACGGACAATCCACGACGATCGGGCGCGAGAAGCCTCACTTGCAGGAATGGATCGACCGCGGTTTTTGAATCTACGGCCGGAGACAGGGGAGTGCCGTTTGGGGGGTCGACAAGTATGTGGGGCCGTCTGCCGTCAGAAGAACGTCCTCTTCTAATCCAATCTGTCCAAGGGGCGACGTGACGCCGTATTCCAGCGTAAATACGTTCCCCGGCTGCAGCAGGAGCTCGGGCCGGCGACCGTAGCGCGCCCAGCGAGGACCCAACAGAGCGCCGCCGTCATGGGTCGTCTGACCCAGCTGATGCCCAAGGGAGAACTCGGGCTCGGGATATCCCGCTTGTACCAGCACCTTCCGCGCCACGGAGTCAACCTCCCACCCGGGACGTCCGACACGTAGTGCCCCGAAGCCCGCGCTTATTGAGGAGAGGACGGTATCAAAGGGCAGCTGGACCGATTGGGGCGCCGCATCCTCTCCCTCGGCGAGGATGTACCACATCCGCTGCAGGTCCGAGCAGTAGCCGGAGCGCTTGATTCCCAGGTCGACATGGGCCAACATGCCGGGTTCCAGCGTGATGTGGCCGCTGGGAGCGGTGTGACCGAATGGCGATTCGGGGCCGAAATTCACCACGGGGTCGTAGCCGGCGTCCCATGCGGAGGTGACAGACCGCTTGTGCATCAGGTCGTGGACGCGCTGCGCCACCTCTCGCTCGCTCACTCCCGGTCGAAGCATGTGCTCGATCTCCGTGAAAATCTCCTCCGTCACGGTGATCGCCGCTTTGATTCGCTCGATCTCGACATCCAGCTTTCGCGCCCGCAGATCGATCAACACCTCATCCGCGCTCACCAAGCGTTCCGCGAAGGGCGTTCCTTCCAACGACTGGCGAAGTATCCGGTACATGCCGTGCGTGATATTGTCGGCGCTGTCATCGTCCAGTGAGTAGCTAACGCCAACCCGCGCCGGCTGCAGCTCCGACAACACCTTCCGCAGCTCGGGCCGGATGTCCTGCACGTATCCAATAACGTTGGCGTACGCTCCCACCTGTCGGGTGTTCGACACGTCGCCGGTACCGACGATCGCGTA
Source organism: Chloroflexota bacterium (assembly GCA_003244175.1). GTDB lineage: Bacteria > Chloroflexota > UBA5177 > UBA5177 > UBA5177 > QHBP01. The sequence goes on from QHBP01000419.1 coordinate 11,706, forward strand.
TGACCGGCCGTCGTCCGTGACAATGAACGCCGCCGGCCAGGTCACGGTGGTGCCGACGGCAAGCTGCTGGACGGGCTGCGGGTTCTCATACGTTTCTCGTGCGAACTGCACAATCCAGACGGGCAAGTCGTGCTCTCGCAGCAGAAGGGACGCTTGCAGAATCTTTTGCGTAACCATCTCGTTCAACGGTCGACCCCTCCTCATTTCCGCATTGCCGGTAGTGTTAGTGTAGACGCCGCTCGGACGATTCTCAGGTGCCTGCACATCATGAGACCGCACGGGACCGTAGCGGCGCGGAGAAGCTCCGGCTCAGAGTCGTTGCCAGAAGTGCCTCAAATGTCTGTATACTTGCCGTCGGAACCAGCCAGGAGAAGAGGCGCATTCGCGGCCTGGTGCCGGGCTTGTGCGGGTTCCTCAAACCGCGAATCAGGAGAAACTCATGCGTTTGCGCGTCGTGGCGGCCGCCCTGTGCGTCGCTCTCGCCATCAGCACCGTTTCAAGGGATCCGGCGGCCTTAGCCGCGCCGGTACCTGGCAGTTACTATCTCGCGGTCGGCGATTCTTTCAGCTACGGATATCTGACTCCGGACACTCCTGCCGACCCGCAATGTCAGTCGCCGGACGCGCCGGGTTTCGTCTGCATCTTCTACCGATACCTGCTGCGGATAAGCCCTCAGCTGCAGCTGGAAAACCTATCAGAACCGGGCGCGGACTCGTGCGAGCTCGTACAAAAACATCATTGTTACAACACCGAGCCGAAGTCGTCGAGGCTTGACGACGCGGTCGCATTCCTCGATGCGCATCGAGGGCAAGTGAGCCCAATTACTGTCACAATTGGAGGCAATGACGTTCTGGGACTCGTTGCATCCGTCATCAAGGACCCAGTGGGAACGATCGCGCGCCTGCCCGCCGTGTTTGCAACCTACCGTTCCAATCTTGACGTTATTCTTTCTCGGATTCGCGCAAGCGCGCCTGATGCGGAGATCGTGGTTACGACGCAGCCCAACCCGCTGGGAGGGCTTGGTTCTCCCCCCTTGCCCGCCGGCGCGTCCGAGTTCGTTCAGACGACGATTGATGAATTGAACGGTATCATGAAGGTGGAGGCCGTCAAGTACAATGCTGTGGTCGCCGACTCGGCCGCTGCCTTCGCCGGCTATCCGGGTGGGGCGTACATGCTCACCTACGTTCCCGCGGCGGCGGGTGATCTGAGCAAAATCAACATCCACCCGACTCCGCAGGGGTATAAGGTGTATGCGAGCGCCGTGATCGCCGCGTCTGGCTACACATTGCCACTGACGATCTCGGCTCGGCTTCGACGCAAGATTTTGCGCGCCGGCCAGAAGGAGAAGGTCACGGGAAACACGTTGCCGAACGCTGCAGTCCTTATTCGCGTAAAGCTACCGCATCGGAGCACGCACACGTTCAAGAGTGCCGCCGACGACAATGGCAATTTCCTGCGGACATTCAGGGTAGGCAAGATCGCGGGACGAGGTAGAGTCCGCGTCTGCGCCACCGACACGACTGGAGACACGACATGCAAAGCATCGCTGACGTTCACGGTGCGATAGCCCAATCCGACACCGAGATAACGATTCGTAAGGCATTCACCTATGAGGACGTGCTTCTTGTCCCCCGCTACTCCTCCATTCGCTCGCGCAAGGATGTGGATACCTCGACGAGGCTGACCCGGCGTCTGCGTCTGAACACACCCATCATCAGCGCCAACATGGACACGGTGACCGAGTCCGAAATGGCGATCGTGATGGCCCGGCGCGGCGGCATAGGCATTGTGCACCGCTTCAACTCGATCGAGCAGCAAGTCGCCCAGGTGCGGCACGTCAAACGCTCGGAGAGCTTTGTCATCGAGCACCCGTACACCATCGACGCCGGCTCGACGGTAGGTCGGGCGCGGGACATGCTCGATGATTACAGCATTACCGGACTTCCGGTGGTGGACGACGAGGGGTGCCTGGCCGGCCTCTTGTCGAGCCGGGACATCCTGTTTGTGCGCGACGACTCGCGCCTTGTTCGCGACGTCATGACGCCGGGCGATCGCCTCATCACCGCTCCGGTAGGAACGACGATTGCGGAGGCCGAGGAGATCCTGCAAATTCACAAGGTCGAGAAACTGCCGCTGGTGGACAGAGAAGGCCGTCTCGCCGGCCTCATCACCTTGAGAGACATCCTCAAGCGGACCCTGTACCCGGAATCATCCAAGGACGCCAAGGGCAGACTTCTCGTAGGCGCCGCCATCGGCGTTGCCGACGACTACATGGAGCGGGCGGTCGAGCTACGAAAGGTTGGCTGCGACGTTTTGGTCCTCGATATTGCCCATGGCCACTCGGAGAACGCGCTGTCAGCGCTGCGCGAGCTGCGCAGTCGTTTGGACGACGTCGAGATCATCGCGGGCAACGTGGCCACCGCCGAAGGAACGCGCGACCTGATCGACGCGGGCGCCGATGCGGTCAAGGTGGGAGTCGGGCCGGGTTCCATCTGCATCACGCGGGTGGTCACGGGGGTGGGCGTGCCGCAGCTGACGGCCGTCATGGACTGCGTCCGTGAAGCCGACCGCCAGGACGTGCCGGTGGTGGCCGATGGCGGAGTGCGCCAATCAGGAGACATAACAAAGGCATTGGCGGCCGGTGCATCCACGGTCATGATCGGAAACTTGCTTGCGGGAACGCGTGAGAGCCCGGGAGTGGTTGTTGTCCGAAATGGCACGAGATACAAAGCGTCGCGCGGGATGGCATCAGCGGAAGCGACGCTCGAGCGCCGGCGACGCGAAAAGCCGGGCTGGGAGGGCGAAACTGAGTTCTCCGACGTCGTACCGGAGGGCGTCGAGGGCATGGTCCCGTTCAAAGGCCAAGTCACCGAGGTCTTGGTCCAGCTGGTCGGCGGACTGCGGTCGGGCATGAGCTACCTGGGTGCACGGGCCCTCGGCGAGCTCCGTGACAACGCCACCTTCGTGCAGATCAGCAACGCCGGCCTGAGCGAGAGCAGTCCTCACGACGTGGAACTTTGACAGCTCGGTGGTTCGGCGTCTGATAGATACGGTAGACTTGCGCGTTCGACCTCCAGCCGGCCATGCGGGCATGGTTTAACGGTAGAATGGCTGCCTTCCAAGCAGCAGGTCGCGGTCCGATTCCGCGTGCCCGCTCCACTTAGATTTTCGAGGAGAAGCGATGCTTCGGCGCCACGTGCCATGCTCAGCCGGCTTCGCCGCCGTTTTAAGTGCGCTTCTGGTGCTCCCGGTGCAAGCCGCTCCCCAGGCGTCTTTCACCGTGCAGCCGTACCGGGTAGGGATAGGCCGTGGAGCCGTGCTGGTTGCGGCCCACCTACGGCCCATGAAGTACTACACGTTTCTGTTGGTGGTGCCGGGCCGATCGAAAAAGCCTCGCGCCAAAGCCCTTCTGCAGACTTTGGCCCACGCGGATTCACACGGTGCTTTTCGTCTGAGCGTGAAAATCCCTGTTCTCGCGACGTGCGGGAAAGCACTCATGTACGCCATTCAGGCCGGTACGCGGTCCTCGGCCACGGCCTCGTTCGTCTTGACGGGATGCACGGCATCCGGCCGGAGTGGCCCTCCACCGGCGCCACCTGCGCCGAAGTCCAAAAAGAAGCACAAGTCGTAAGTCGCTCAACCGGCCCGTATAATTGGTGAACCGGGGGCCCATGGCGCAGCGGTAGCGCAACGGACTCATAATCCGCGGGTCGCAGGTTCGAATCCTGCTGGGCCCACCATCTTTTTGTTGCCACGATCGATAATCACGCCGTTTCCGGGCGGCTACGAAGTGGTGACCGTGCGCGCCTGATGCCAAAACTGATGCCAAAAGCTCAAGAATCCTCTCCGAGAGAAACGAAGAGCGCGTCCATGCGTACCGCCGCTTCCTTATGGAGGGCGGGGACAACCTGGCTATAGATATCGAGAGTCAGCGTGATGGAGCTGTGTCCGAGAAGGTCTTGCACCACCTTCGGATGCGTCCCCTGACTCAGGAGGTACGTCGCCGCGGTGTGTCTAAGGTCATGAACACGAATGACGGGGAGTCGGGCTGCCTGAAGGGCGCGATGCAGGGCTTCTAGGACGTAGCGAGGATCCACGGGGCCTCCCGTGGGCGCGGGGAAAAGTAGGTCTGCCAGTGACCATACATGACCGCGCAGGTTCGCCTCCTCACGTTGATTCTCGCGGTGCTTCGAAAGCGTGTCGAGCGTTCCCTGGGCAAGATGGACAGTCCGTCGGCTCCCACTTGTTTTCGGCTCGACGAATACCATGCCCCGACCGGACTGGCGTTGTGCGGCGCGGCGAACAGCCAACGTGCCTGCCGCCAGATCCACGTCACCCCATGTCAGCGCGGCGGCTTCTCCGATTCGTAGCCCCGTTGTAACCAGCAGCACCCAGAGGGGATGAAATAGGTCTTTCGCGGTAGCGTCGAAGAACACGCGGACCTCTTCGGGGGTCAGTGGGCGCATTTGCCGCCGATCGGACCGCGGCGGCGTTACCGCTGCCGTCGGAGTTTGTAAAAGTAGCTCCGACCGCATGGGTTGCCGGAATGCGGCCCTAAGGACTCTATGAAGTTGCCCCACACTGCAAGCGGATAAACCTTGACTGCGCAGGTCTGCGTAACAGTGTTGGAGATGATCGGCACGAACTGCATCAAGTCTCAAGTGGCCTATGTAGGGAAGCGCTCGCCGTACGTTGAGCGCATACGAATCGTAGGTCTTCGGACGCTTGCTCGGTTGCACATGGTCTTGCAACCAGGCGCTGAGGTATCCCGACGTCTTCTGACTTGGCTTCCCGACGAGTTCGCCTTCCCGAAGCTGGTACTTCAGTTCCTCCATCTTCTTCCGAGTTTCTACCTTTGTCTTCCCATACACTGCTTTTCGCTTTCCGTTGGGAAGCGATATCCGACCTTGCCAACGGCCGTCAGACAACTGTCCCAGAGTTCCCTCGTTGTGTCCCCGTCGTCGTTCCATGTCACCCCTCCTTGTCACCGTGCGATGCGATGCGTGGAAGCGGTGAGACCGACACGACCTCTGCCTGAGAAAGCGTGCGGATTGCCAACCGGACAGCATCGCTATCGGTCGAAACCCCGAATCGCTCTCGTATTCGCCCAATGGCGACACGATCCTCGTTGCCCAACCAAATCGTGGTCCGCTTCATGAATCAGTATAGCGCTGTGCCATACCCATTGCCCCTCCTTATCCGGGAAGCAAGTCCCAACCGAAGCCGTTAGTCCGCTACACACACCGTCCACACCGTCCCAACCCGATGCATGCCGTGCTGCCAGGGAGTGAACAACCAGGTGGGTGGCACTCGTGGCAGAGGACCGAGTCATGCATGTGGCTGCTCCATTGAACGCGCAGCGAGACTCAAGCTGTGTCCGCTAAGGACTGTCCCAACCGTAGGGGCCGGTGGGCCGATGGATTGTGAGTGGTCCCTGGCTCACGAGGCTCTCGGAGGCGGATGACAGACGTTGCAGATATACTGCCGGTCCAACCCGCATCGCACGTTGCCGGCGTGCCTCTCGTTCGCACATGCAATGATCGTTTCACGTTGCTTCTGCATCGGCAGTCCGGGCTTCCCCATCTGTCTTTGCCGTCCTCCTGACGTCGTATCATGGTCGCCATTCGGTGCTGCTGGAGTCGCCGGGGCGGGACCCCCAGAAGCGAAAGCGCTATCACCCTTCCCACCTGATCCTCCATCAGGATCTCTTGAACTCCCGGTGTCAGTCACGTTCGCGTTATCCTGTCCACCGGGGAAGAGGGTCTTTACCTTAAGATGCAGGACCGGGATACTTTGGCCCTGGACGCGAAGTCGGATGGTTCTACGTTGCCGGTTCGACTCCTTGGAGATCAAGAGTCCCTTTTGGTCGAGCCGGTGGTACAGCTCTTTCTTGGAGACTCCAAGAGGCTCCTCTGTCGCACTCGCGAGCCGGTTGGCAGTCGCATATGCCTCTTGCGGGTCGAGGTACAGATCGCTCCCGCTCACCCACCCCACACGATGGCCTCCCGGTCGCCAACTCGGATCTGGCAGAGGCGCCCAGCCCCATGCCCTCGGATCGTCGGGCTCACTGCCGGCGACGCTCGCAACGTGCGCCTGGCCCGTGCTAATCGCAGAACTCAACAGAGAAAAGAATCGCGAGGTCGGGTCCACGTCGTCTTGCAGGTCGTGCTGGTCGCGAGCCAGATCCAGAAGCGTTTCTCGGAGCATCGCGAACTGGCCGTCGTACTCCTCTTGAGTGATCGCTCCGATGTCACGAGCGAAGTTCAGGAATGTCCGCCATCCGGACGAGAGGTTGGCAAGCGCGTAGGGAGTACGGCGATGCAATTCGTCGCTCACGCCTCGGAACTGGAGGACTTCGGGCTCGACTGCCAATTCACTCTCTCCAGCGTCTCGCTTTCCGGCGAGCCATTGAAGGTAGCCAGCCATGGCGAGCGCATACGCACCCTCCTTTGCTTTCCTTTGGCACTCTGACAGGATGCTTGGGTCGACTTCCCCAGGGTCAACGTGGATGTCTACTCGGCGTGCCCCGAGAGACTGTCCCAGTGGTCGATCCTCTCCGGTTGATAGCACAAGACACCGAGGCGGCTTTCCGACCCGCGTGCTTCCATCCGACCTGCAGCGCTGCCGTCCTGTTTGATTACCCACCGCGCGGAAGATGCGGTCTCCCTTGCGCTGGAGGGCGAAGCGAGACCCGGGGTCGGGAGCGCTCACGTACTCATCCACCACCGCAAGAACGTCTTTCGTTTGGTGCAAAACTGCCTCCAACGCGTTGTCCGTACTTCCCCAATGACACGGCAGATGGCGAGCGTCCATTTTGGCGCCGAAGTGTTGTTGGCACAGTGCCGCGAGTTCTGTCTTGAAGGTTCCCGTCTCGCCATACAAGTGAATGGACGTGTCGACTGCTCCGAGCGGGGCGCGGTAGACGCCGCCCAGCAGGGGGATACTGACGCGGGGTCGGGCGACTCGCACAATGGCGAGGCTTGCTCGAACGGCCTTGCAGAGCTCCGTACTGGCGCCGGGTTCGGGTAGAGCGTACGACGCCGCATCCCCGTCCAAGCTCACGTCGATGTCCGGAAGGAGACCGTTGCTCGTGATGCCGCCGGCACCAGTGAGGAACACATTCCGCCCTTCAATCTCGCGCCAACCAGTGTGGGTGTAGATGTGGCGCTCCTGTGCCTCCGCGGAAAAGCGTTGAATGGCGACGCGTGCATGATCGCGAGCCCCGTAGTTGGCATACAGAATCGCGCGGACGCCGAGCTGACTAACCCAACCCATGCCGGCGAACTGCGATGCCGGCACCGTGACCTGTCGGTTTCGCCCCCGCACCATTGCCTCGATTTCATATCGACTCAAGAGTTCCCCGCTTCCGTCGTCAAGAGTTTCCTCTGCCAGGATGCGAGCCGGAAAATTGGTGAGAGGCACCGGGGTCGGACCGTCACGTCCCGGTTTATCGAAGAAGATCCCGCCTTTCGTTTGGCGGTAAGGCCCGGACTCCATGCCGAGCTCCGGTTCGGGCAGGTCGCTTGACGCCGCTTCGACCAGGACATCCACCCCGCCTCCGGACGCGAGATAATCATCCAGACCGGTCTTTTCGCTGTCGCTTCCGGCCGGCAACGTGATGATCCGGACCTTCGCCCCGCGCCGTTCCAAGAAATTCTTGAGGCCGCGGAGAGCCCCGCGGACCTGAGGCTTGCCCACGATATCGGAGTCGAACGCAATAAAAACGGGCCGCCCGTCAAGTGGAACGTCATCCCACTCGTCGAGAACCTCCTTCTGGCGGGCGAAAGACCACACGCCCAACAACGCCACGCAACACAGCCCTTGGCTGACCGCCGAGTCAGCTTTCAGTGGCCCCTCTGTCACCCACAGGGCCGTGTCCATGTCACGGAGCAGAGATCGCGCATGTGGTGGAACATCAAGCGCGACCCGAGAGCCGGCCATTGTCTCATACTTAACGCACTTGCCGTCCCTCTCCCTCGGCTCGTCAGGACGTGTCTGGTAGGTGACGCGTGCTCCACGCGTGTTAAGTATGGGGATTGCCATCGCCGGGACTGAACGCTGATTTGGGGCGAATCCTAGGATTTCAAGGCATTTACGACTTGTTGCCGTGAAGACCGCCCGCGCCTTAGCCACGTCCGGCTTGATCCCGCGGGCCTCAAGCACAGCCACGTGCTGAGGCGCGAGGTCGAGGTCGTCCCAAGTGACCGGGGCGCCCTGTAACCCGATCGCAAGTGTCTGCGCTGCAGTTGCGTTGGGGAGGTCACTCACCGTCGCTTCCTCCCCGCCGCGCCTTTCGGCGGGGGCGGTCACAATCTTGAACTTTTGGCTGAGATTCTACGTTGGAAAATGTCTGCCTTTGGGCGTCGATAAAGTGAACAAGGTCATTGCGGTGGATGCGGACGGACCGACCAAACCGAACCACCGGGAGCTCGCGGCCAAGGTACGTGTAGATTGCCGTCCTCGACATCGCCAGGGCACGGCACGCTTCACGAACGGTGAGAAGCTGTTGGTCCATGGTTATACTCCTAGGGCTGAATATGTGTGCAAGTGTGTGCGGTTGCACCGCTGTTTCCTACATCGATCCATCGTGCCCCGGGGAGTTCGTGCTAGACTACCGCGATCGTGACGGGTAAAGTGGAATTTAGGAGTTTCATGTCCGATCGAACGCCGAAGCTGACCGAGATCGAACAGGCGGGCATGACGTTCGATTCCCGTCCGCAACTTGTGCTTGGAGCCCTGGAGTCCGAGGCTCCCCGTGATTTGCATCTTGAGCAGATCGGCGGCAAACAATACCTGGCCTGGTCCCCCATCGATAGCGCATCAGAGGCTTGGGAGGAGCCGCGAATCTGGCAGGAGTATCAGCGGACTGTCTATCGCCGTCTCGACGGC
>QHBP01000049.1 GCA_003244175.1 Chloroflexota bacterium
ACATGAGGAACCGTGGCTCCTCGAGGACGTCCGCTGTTGACTCCTCCTCTCGCAGCAGGCTCTTCTCCACGAGCGAGGTCAATCCTTCGAGCACATCCAGCGTCTATCACTTCATGTTCGGTCCCGAGTGGACCGAGGGATGCCCGTTCTGCTCGTTCTGGGCCGACGGCTTCGACCGTGCGATCGTCCATCTCAACCACCGCGACGTGACGATGCTGTGCGCGTCGCGCACGCCGCTTGCGCAGCTCGTCGCCTACAAGCGTCGCATGAGCTGGAGCTTCGAGTGGGTCTCCTCGCTGGGAAACGACTTCAACTTCGACCTCGAGGTCTCGTTCTCCGACGACAGTCGAGCACGCGGGGCCAAATACAACTTCACGGTGGAGCCCCACGGTGAGGAGCACCCTGGTCTGAGCGCGTTCGCGCTGCAGGACGGCGTCGTGTACCACACCTACTCGTGCTACGCGCGCGGCCTGGAGGCGTTCAACGGCGCCTACCAGCTGCTCGACCGCGCCCCCAACGGCCGCGACGAGGACGACCTGCCGGTACCGCCCGCCTGGATTCGCCGCCACGACGAGTATGACGACAGCCTAGCGCTGGCAAGCATCTAACGACGTAATTCTCCTTGGACTTTTCGGGAAATCACGACGATGTGGATGCTCACCGGCCAGGTATATGCCACGCACCGGAGAGTAGACTGGCTGGGCGCGCTCTCGTTGGGTTGGGTTCAACAACAAGGAGCAGACAACTTCTGACGGAGACGGACAACTGGAGCCTGCCGGAAGCCACCGATGAGATGTTGCAGGAGGGCCTTGCAGCGAGTTCGGCCCTATGCGACTGTGATCCTGAAGGCTGGGCCGAAGTTTTCGATCCGGCCCAGCGCGGGATTCGAGTGCTGAGCAGATCGTATATGGGAGCACTCCAAGCGGAACTTCGCGCTCGGTACTGCTGGGCTGATGCCGGTCGCCTGCCCGGCAGGAGACCCGAGTGGTTGGCAGACGTGCTGGTACGCGACAGCCGGGGCTACATCCTCACCGGCCGCGATCTCGCACCAGACGGTCACCAGCCGGCGAGCTGGCCACTCGAGCGTGCTCCCTCCCTTCCTGGAGACGAGCATGCCGGGGGTGCTCGCGGCTGGTGACGTGCGGCATCGGTCGATGAAGCGCGTGGCGTCGGCAGTGGGCGAAGGGGCAACCGTGATCCCGATCGTCCACGAGTACCTGAGTGAGCGGTAGGCAGCCGACACCGGCGTGGACTGCTGACTCCCTCCTGGGTGGTGCAGGGCAACGTGCGACCCGAAGAGGCACCGCATGAAGACCAGTGCCTCCCATCCGCACCTCTCCGCTCGGGGAGGTGGTCCAGTCCCTACTCGGGCAGTGTCCCGAGAATCTCGATATTGGCCTTAGCCGCCTCGGCCATGAGCTTCTCCATGTCGGGAGGCCCGGCGGGAGCAAAGCCGGACGCTGGGGCCGGCTCAGCCAAGGCGAGGACGAACTGGTCGAACCCGGCTGGGGTGACTTCCAGGAGCATCCGGGCGGGCGTAGAGCTTTTGTTTCGGAAACCGTGGGGGATGTCACGCGGACCAAAGACGTAGGTGCCCGGACCCGCTGTCAGTCGCTGCTGCTCTTCGCCGACGATGAACAGGATCTCACCTTCGATCACATAGAAAGACTCGTCCTCGTTGTGGTGCACGTGCCAGGGGCTGCCAGCTCCAGGGGGCACGATGTGCTCGATCAGGGCGAGAACCCCGCCGGTCTGCTCACCGGTGGCTTTCATCCAAGTGAGCGATCCGAAGAAGGAGAGCTTCTCCCCTTCCTCGCGGTGGATTGCATATGGTCGGAGTGCTGTTTCCATGGTGCTGTTCCTTTCGTGTGTGCTATTGGCTCTCCGCCTCCGTTCCGGGAATCAACTGTTCGGTGGAGAGAACATCTCCAGCTGGATGTTGTCGGGATCGCGGAAGACCAGGATCGACCCGTACGGGGTGTCGGCGATGGGAGACTGAGTGCAGGGCCGGTCTGCAGCCGCGGATGGCAGCACGCCCATCTCCTCCAGATGCGCTTGCCAAGCTTCGAGTTCGGCGCGGGTGGGAACACCCATGCCGAAATGATCGAGGCCAGTCCGCCGCTCGGAGAACGCCTCACCCTGGTTCACGTCATGGCGATGCAACACGATGACGAGCTCCATCTCTGGGTCGGCAAGCATCCGTTGCCAGCCGCCATCATGCGGCGCCTCCATCACCGGGCCAATGCCGAAGATCCGCTGGTACCACCCAGTGCTGGCTTCGAGGTCCGTCACGGTGATCGCGATGTGGTGCAGTTTGGGAAGCGCAACGGCGGTCATGTCTCCCTCCTTTTGAAGTGCTGATTGGTTCGCTGTCGCTCATGGTTCCGGCGGCTGGCTGTGATCTCTGTCTCAGTTCCTCCTTTCCGGCAATGTTACGTGCGTCACCGATCAAGAGCCGGCCGTGACACGGCCGTGGAACTGCAGTCTTCCCACGCGCTTCGGAAGAGGGCAATTGCGGCGGGAATCAAGCTGCCGTAACGTCCCGAAC
>QHBP01000020.1:0-769 GCA_003244175.1 Chloroflexota bacterium
CAGACGTTGAACAAACTGGCAAAGCAGATAGCGCATATGTCGGCGGCGCAACGCGCCGCCCTTGCCCGACTCCTGGCCAAAGCGGCAAATACCACATCAACACCGCCGCGGACAGCGACTGCCGGCTCGTGCCCGCCGCAGCCCGTTGCCGCGGGGTCATCTGTGAAGAGAGCGCGTGGTTATGTTGGGCGACGGCAACTAGTTTGATCGGGTGCAACGAGGCGGCAATGCGGCGAAGCTGCTGCTGTGTTGCCGATATGGCGCGCAGCGCATCCGCCCGATTCGGGGTGTGCTGGAGCTGTTGACGCAGACGCCGCAGCGCGANNGTGGTCTTGGTTTGCTCGCCGCACAATCCGCGGCACCTGTTCTTGGGCCACGCGCTGGATGCGCGTCTGATCCGTCGAAACAATCTGCGCGTGTCCTTGGGTGGCGGGAACCCCGGTAAGGGCCAGCGCCAGAAAGATGACCAGGGCAACGGCGGCGCCGGCAGTCTCCCGCGCCTTCAGCTGTCCTCGGGCGCTCTCGCGCAATGGAAGTCCCGCCAGGCGACGACCGGTATCTGCCCGCTGCAGGCCAGCGAGAGGGAGATCCGATGCGTGGAGCTCAAGAGCGGTGGTCAGACGATCGTGAAGATCAAAGTGGCGATCGATGGCCCGCGCCGCTTGGGCAGTATCCGGCCAGCGGCGGATGCCAATCCCCAACCCAACAACGGTCCCCGCTACCAAAATGCCCGCCGCTAGCCACATCGCACCCGGGAAGCTGTGAAGAT
>QHBP01000020.1:800-1112 GCA_003244175.1 Chloroflexota bacterium
GCGCCAATAGCGCCGGTGAGGAGCCCACGAATAGCCCAGCAAGCAGCACGCCGCGTGCCCAGGTGACGGCGAGCCGGCGCCATGACGGCAAGCATAGTAGAAAGTACGATCATGCCGCCTCCCGGCCAAGCCAGCGCGGCGTGGAGCGCGCGCCGTAGGTAGTCAGAGTGAGCAAAATGGCCGATACCACGACGGACAGCACAGTGAAGGCCGACCAGAAGTGCATAGTAACCGGCAGAGCAAAAGCATTGTGAATGGTCCCCAGATCACCGAGGAATGAACTGCCGCTGCTGTTGGGAAGGGCGGAAGCCA
>QHBP01000020.1:1145-2693 GCA_003244175.1 Chloroflexota bacterium
GCGCCGCGGGAGGAGTGGTTTGTACTCCCTGGCCGGCAATCGGCGAATACTGCTGCACGTACTGCTGCGCGTTCCAATTTTCCAGCGCCAGGGTCATGAGCGTGACGCCCACACCCAGGGTGAGCGCCACGATATCGCTGACAATCATGGAAGTCGCCAGCCGGCGCGTGAGCACGGAGATGAAAAGACTTGTAGTTCCCAGGAGCAGGACAGTTGCCAGGAAGACTATATAGACATGAATCACATCGACCGGCGCCACGCCACCGAAAAGGAACACGAGGCTGAACAGCGGAAGCGAGGCGTATATCAGCAGGACATTGAAGGCAAGACCGGCGAGAAGTTTTCCCCAGACAATACTGAAGGTGGAGAGTCGGGTCACCCGCAAGAGATCCCAGGTCTGGCGCTGCCGCTCACCGCTGATCGCCCCGGCGATGGATGCCGGCGTGATAAAGAGGATAAGAAACAGCTGGAAGGCAGCCAGGACCTGAAAGAGCTGAACACCCACTTGCGACGTCTGGCTGGTTCGGGGTCCTGTCTGCTGGATGAGGAAGCCAACGGCGATGATGGCCAGGACTCCCATGTAGGCAGTGACCAGCACAAGTGATCGCCAACTACGCATGCGCGTGCGCAACTCCTTGCCGACAACCGGGTTGTGCAGAGCGGCACGCGCCTGAATCATGCGTCTTCCCCCGGCGCCAGATCATCCGGTTGCACTGCATCACCCAGCATGAGTTCCGTGGCGTGTAGGAAACTTTCCTCCAGGGTACCGCTTTCTAGCGCAAAACCGGTTACCACGATGCCGGCGGTCGTGAACTGCGCCAGTATCGCCGCCCCATCCTCCGCCGTGCCGTCAAACGCCGCGATCACCGTGTGGTCGTCCTCCAGTTCCACATTGTCACACCGTGGGTCAGAGTCAAGTGCAGCGAGGGCGGTCGCCACCTCTCCCGGGTGGGGGACGCGGATGCGCAGGCGGGGCCCGGAGGAGAGCGCGGTGATCACCGCACCGACCGGACCTTCGGCGACCATCTCTCCTGCTCGAATAATACCGACATGGGTACACATCGCGGCAAGCTCAGGCAGGATGGTCGAGCTTATGAGAATGGTCTTATCGAGCTTGCTCAACTCGCGGAGAATTTCACGCAACTCGATGCGGCCACGTGGGTCCATGCCGGATGCCGGCTCGTCGAGCAGAAGCACTTCCGGATCGTGGATCAGGCAGCGAGCCAGACCCAGGCGCTGCTTCAGACCACGTGACAGCGACTCGGCGGTCTGATCGCGCTGGTCCGTCAAGTCGACCAACTCCAGGAGTTCATCACAGAGGGTTCGGCGGCGCCCTGCTGGTATCCCATAGCTGGCGGCGTAGAAGCCCAGATATTCCCCGACCGTGAGACTATCGTAGACGCCAAAAACATCCGGCATGTAGCCCGTGCAAGCGCGCGCACTGTCAGGGTCGGCAAGGACATCGATTCCGTTGAGGATTATCGTGCCGGCGTCCGGCTGCTGTAGCGTGGCCAGAGTACGAATGGTGGTGGACTTGCCGGCGCCATT
>QHBP01000119.1 GCA_003244175.1 Chloroflexota bacterium
CGCGCTGCCGACTGCAGCCTTGACGTAGGGGCGAAGTTGTTCATACGATGCCGGTGGTAGACTTGAACCAAGCGCGCGCGATGCGGGCGCGAGATAAGGATATCCGTCCATGGACGTAACGGACGAGGAAGACGTCTTAACAGAGTCCCCAGCCGAGGCCATGCTGTCTGAGCTGTTGCTGCAGCGCGAGCTCTCACGGGCGTCATTTAAAGAGTTCCTCATTGACGGTGCGCGTGAGTACGAAGACGAGCGAGCTCGCTGCCTCAGCAAGGCCGACGGTGCGGCGGGCCGATAGCAGCGCCGCGCCGTTGCCGTTGATCTGTCCCGCGTTTCTGAACTCATCACTCGCCCCCCAGCCCATCGCGCCGACGGGCCATTCAACAGATCAAGCTAAGCCCTGCACCGTGAGCGCAGCTCCCTTTCTTGACCCCCCCGCTGCCTGTCTATTCGTCTATCGCTCGACGCGTCGCTCCCCCGTGCTTCGTGATGCGTGGTCGCATCTTTACTTTGACTCCCCGACGACTGAAGGCGGGATCCGTCGTCCTATTTGCCCACATAAACGCCTCCCCTGGAGAGAGCGCAGCCAGCATCGACGGCGTGAGCTCGGCTAGGGGTACAAGCGACTTCTGGATGTGCTTCACCCAGCTGGGAGCGTTGAATCGATGCAGGACGACAGAGGAGGAAAGTTCGATCACGGCAGAGGGTACATTGACTGGGTCTTGCGAAGCGATCACTACAGACACACCCTTATGCCGCATCTCTCGGACCACTTCGACGACCTGTCCAATCAACGGGCCTCCCATATACTTGTGAGCCTCATCTAAGACGATCAGCTTGTTGAAAGAGTCACTCCCCATCCCCGCTCCCGAGAAAACGTTGAGCATGGTGACGAAGAGGCCGAGTGCCTGTTCCCTCTCAATGAACTCGTCACGCAGATCGACGACGATCAGCCGCCCCGGGCGAAGTAAAGACCGAAGTGAGCGACTGTCATCGATGAAGCGAGAGGCAAAATCCAAACGGGCTGCCGCCAGTACCTGCTGATTGTCACTCAGCGGCGCGTCCTCAATCCCTGCCCTTATGGCCTCCAGCGTCAAATTAGCTCGGCACTTCCGCATCACTTCATTGACGAGCTTTAGGTACAACGCGTCGTTACCTGTGGCTGCCATAAGAAACCGCCAGTCCGCAACTGTGAGCTCGGAACTGGAAAAGGCTATCGGTTCGACCCGGGCGTGTGGGAACTCTGCGCGGCGAAGATTTAACGTATCGTCCGTGGTCAGGACGAGCAGATCAGCCATACCATCGGGACGTAGCCCCCACTCCTGGAGTGCGTGCATGTCGCCGAGCTCGTCGTTGGGTTCGGTCATTGACACGAATTCGGGAGGGTAGTCTTGGGTCTGGTGATAGTGGAAGACGACGGCTGCGAGAGGACGCGGTAGCACGTTGACGTTTGGTATTCGCTGTATTGCCATCTCGATAATGGAGCCGACGGTGTAACTCTTCCCACTACCTTGCACACCGAAGACGGAGATGGTGTTGCATCCATTGAGATCGAGAGCGATTCGGCGCCACGGTTCGGAGGCGACGGCTCCAAGCAGTCCGTACTGAGGCGATGCCTTCGTGTCGCCCAAGAGGACAGCGTATTCGGGGGCCGCACGTTCCTCCTCGTCCCGCGTTCCATATCCTTTTTGGGTCTCTCCAGCGGCTGTTATGTTGAGGGGCCCGAGATCGGCCGAGTCGCCGTCCTGCGTGGTTGCCACTAAGGATGTCGAATGATCCTGCAGCGCCTCATTCGAATTCTGAGGCTCCGCGGTGCGATCCGACGGAGCTCGTACCCGCTCGGCTGACCTGCCAAAGGAAGCTCGCACTGCATCCCAGGTGCTCTGGTCGTCGATCGTGTCCCGTCGCGTCCGGGTCCGCGATTCTGGCGCGAGTTGTGGCATCGCCTCCCCACCCTCAACGTACCGGCGGAGGGCATCCGTCACCACCCGATGCATTGTCTCACCGCCAACGACCCAGATTGGGAGGTCGGGGTCCTCAGTGTTTAGCAAGCTCTCGGTCGCATCGAGGAGGAAAACCAGACCTAACTTACGAAATGACAGTGTGTAGCCGGCGTCAAGGTCCTGGAAGAAACGCCGAAGCGGGTCAAGCGCTTCGGGGGCAACCATGCGGTACCGGGCAGCGCGATCAAGATAGAAACGTAGTACACCACTCAGGTGCCAGCTCTGGACGACCCGGTCGATGCGATCGGGGTCGCGTGCCTCCGGATCGAAAGCGTCGCGCAAAGCAGCTTGGCTGCTCTGCAACTGCGCACTAATCATTGCCCGGAGACTCGGGCTCAGTGCGGTTCCACTGTGGCACTTGGACTCCACAAGGAGGAAGTTAAGCCGACGCATTTCGGGGTTGGAGGACACGATCAGCAAATCGCCTCGAAGACGAGGTTCCACAGGATCCGCTTGCTCAGACAGCTCGGGGTGCGCATCCAGTGGAATCACGACTGACTCGTCGAGCAGACCAAATGCCTCCAGGAACAGCCGAGAGAGTGCCATACCTAGCGCACCCTGGACCTGGGTTGGAGACGATAGCAATCGAAGTGCGAGGCGACCGGAAAGCGACCGTAGCGCTTCCATCAGAAGATGAGCGCCTGGTCCGTCGGGATCGAGGTCTAACTGGACCGCAGCCGGCTCCATCATTTTGGAGACCTCCCCGCTGATACGGGTCGTCAGCAGGAGGTGTCGCCCGCCGGCTGCCAGGAATTCCGGTGTAAAGTCGAGAAGATAGCCTGGCCGCTCGAGAGGCTGAGACGAGTCGAAGTAATCGAGTCCCAGGTGCTGATCGACCGTCAACACCCAGGTGGAAACAGCGTGAGCAGAGTAAAGGAGCGACTGATCAGCTGGAGTCAGGTCTAGGGCAGCAACTGCTAGGGCGTTGCTGCTATCCGTATTGGGAGCGAGAACTCGTGCCTGGAGCGCTCCAAGTGCGGAGAGTATTCCCGCGAAAAGCCCGGATCGCCCGGGTGCGTCTGGCAGGTCCAGGCACTCGGTTGGAGCAGGACGCCGTATCCATACGTACGACTGAGTACTCCCAACAAAGCGGCGTGGAGCCTCCTGGACCAGCCCGTGAACGAAGCTGCTCCTATCATTTGGGTCAACGCGAGCGACTCTCAACGTCACGCCGAATGCGTCCAGGAGCATCGTGATGTGCGACGGGAACTGCTCGGGCGTCTCGACAAACTCGCGCAGTTCGTTCCGCGACCAGGACAGCTTCGGAAAAAGGAAAGACTGTCCCGGCGTAAGAAGATTATCTGCAGCCGTGGAAATAGCGCGGTCGGGGTCCTGGAGATCCCGGAACGCTTCCCCGATCCCCTCTCGATGCTGAGATTCTGTGAACAGACGGACAACATAGCGGATCGAAGGGAGCGTTGACGAGAGTCGACGGCTCTCGAGATCCACAAGGGCATCGACGACAAGTGCGGCATCTCCCGGGTTGACAATATTCATGATCAGCGCAGGCGTGTATGGGTGCTGTCGCAGAAACAGCTCGAACTTGTCCGCAAGCATCTTCGGTGGAATATCGGCGTCTGACGCGTGCGGGACGCCCGATCCGAGACGAGCGCGAAGAACCGAAGCGACAGCTCGCGAATCCTCCACATTGAGCGGCAGATAGGCCTCCCAACCAGCGAGAAGTGGCCCCGCATCGACGTAGCGCTCGCCGTCTGAGAGGACCATGGTTGACGGTATGTCCCGCGCCGAGAAGGAGTCCCTCCAAATCTCGAACGGAATCCCTGTTGAGCCCCCGTGCTCGTGCGCGCTAGCCCACGCCCGCCCGAGCGTTTGCTCCTGCAACATCCAAAGCAGGCGGAGAGGGTGAGTCGGCGCCACCAGGACGCACGTGCCATACTCTGGTACCTCGGCCCGTACAGTATCGAGATTCAACGCGTCCACATCGCCGCTATCCAGCCATGCCCTATAGCACTCCGAATACTGCTCGATAGCAGTCCCGATGGTTGCAAGATCGGCCAGCGCGACAACGGGTGGAGCCCCCTCTTGCATGCTCACGCTGCTGAGCCTCTGGAGCACTTCAGATCTCGCATCCGCGAGGCGCGGCGGAAGGCTTAGCAACGCGTGCACTGCCTGTTCTGCTTGATGCCCAAGCACGCTCGTGAAGTAACTACCAGATCGAGGCTCGGCGAAGATTTGTTTCTCAATGCGGCGGAGCCGCTGACTCACTTTGACGGAGTACTGGTGCTGCAGATCGAAGAAGAGCGTAGCCGTCGCGGCTTCAGCGCGACCGTCGAAAGGGGTGATCCATTCAATTGCCTTTGGCGCAACCACCCTCGCCTCACGCCCGGTGCGGACAGCGTCGGTCTGCAAGAGTTTCTCCGCCTCGGCGTAGCCTCGGACTGAGCGCATCGAGACGGACGTAGAATCGACTTCCTCTGCCTCAACTGCCTCCAGAAGAAGGAAGTCCTCGCTCTCATTGATTCGTTTACTCTGCTCACCTGCCGACTCATCTCGTAAGGGCTGCTGGGGGAACGGGTCGCCAGTCGGGTTAAGCGCAATGGTTCGGAAGAAGTAGACTCCACTCTCGAGGTCACTAATGCTTTTAAAGGTCTTGGTCTTCTTCGCCGTCTTACCACTGCCGCTCTTGATGAGGGTACTCTCCCACATGACCATTCGTTGTGAGTTGACCAACTCGACACGGAAGTAGGCAAGGTCAGGCACGTCGACGGAAAGCGGCGATGTGACCCAGGATAGTGAAACCTTCGACTGGAGACCTTGTTCGAGAAACGGTAACCCGTCGTCTTTACGGCGCGGGAGCTTGAGTGGCTCAATGAAGATCCGCAGATCCGACGTGATGTCAACCGAGAGAGGCCAGTGGTCGAGGGAGAGGCAGCGCCAATCGGCATCGCTCGCAATCGCCTCTCCCCACGCTTCGACGTCATCGGGTGCATAGCTGCGGAAGAAGGAAAGGAGCCTCGATCTGAAAATCCGGTCAGAGATGGGCAACCGGAGAACTCGTTCGACGGCGGTGGCGCTCTGGTCGGATAGCTGCTCCACAATCTTAATGTTGTGCTGTCCCAGCCGGAGGTGGAACTGCTCTGACTCGTCAAACAGGGCGAAGTCCGGAACGAGCCCGAGGGTGTAGAGAGAGGCACCCACGACCGAAACGTTGTCGCTCTCCTGTGTGCTGATTGTCGCGAGGAAGCGTAGTCGCGCAGCACCGGAGACTGTCCAGTTACGTCGCTCAAGATAATTAAGGACCGCCAAAGCCCACGTCGCATTCGAGTTGGGGACACGCTCGAGCAGAGTCGCCTCCACTTGTCGCTGCAAATCGTCGACTGGAATGGTGCGGAATGTAGATATGTCCACACTGTCGCCGGCGGCCAGCTGGAGGTCAGCCGGAAAGAGGGCCAAGACGACGCTTTCTTCGGCATTGCGGCGCTCGACCACTTTGTACACGCCCACTCGCCATGACTCTGGTCCAACAACCCTGTCCACGAGGAAGATGTCAGTGTGGTGCGGCGCGACGGCGGACAGGCGCCGGGCCACGTCTTCCAGGATCGGTCGCGGAAGGTTCGTCACTCGGAGACACTGGCCAATGGAGGCATTATCCAGCTCGGTGAGCAGGCGGGCCTCGAGCGCTTCTGTCCAGACGGTGGACATGCCATTGGGAACGAGAGGGCGAATTAGCTCGCTAAGCACTCGTACACACCTGATAGCGGGGACGGAGGGTCTGCGAGTTGTAAGCGTCGGAGAGGTCGATAAAGAAACCAATTTGGTGGAGTCGCTGTCTCAGTGCGAGCTCGTTCAGCCGCCAGCCCTCCTGCTCTTCTGGCGGAACGTCGCGATGCGCCGGGGCGTAGATGACAAGGCCATACCGGGTGCGCAACCACTCCTCGAATTCATCGAGCAACAGGTTGCGGGAGCGGACGGCGCCATCTGGGTCCCGTTCTATCACCGCGATCTGGATAAGGGTTTCCAATAGACCACTGCCGAGCGCGAACCATCGCTGGGACCGCGCGCCTGCCGACTGACGCAGCAACCCCCCCGATCGGTTCTTTTGAGTTAGCGAATCCAGCAAATCGACGACCCGTTTCCGCTCTACCTTCATGACCTGCATACACACCAACTCGACATACTGCTGCAGCGGTGATAGGTCTTCCATCTGAAGCACCGCCAACACTGCGGGGTCCTCTTCTTCATCCCTGTCGAGAGTCAAAACGTCCGCGATCCGGGCGGCAAAGAAGCCGTCCATCTCGCTTGGGGGTTGCTGGAGAATGGCCAGGAGGTCCTGAGCGGTACGCGCTGGTGCGCGCTTGCTCGCGGCGGTTTGGACAGCCGCGAATTCCTTCAGACGGTTTATCAACACCACAGCTCGCACGTATCCGGGGATACGGTCGAAATGCTCCGCGGCCGAGGCTCCGGCAAGTGCGGCGCTGGGGGAGGTTCGGTCGTCGGTGAGGTCCACTACGATCTCAGCATCGAAAGGGCAGACGCCTTCGTTGTGGGTTGGACCCTCATCCACGTTGCATGCGGACGCAGGAGCATTGCGCTCCGCCACCGAGACCCAGTCAGGGAGCAAGCGAAGGAGTCGCAGCATGTACAGACTCAAGTGGAGCCCAATGACGGTTCTTACGTACCCGGCGAGCACGTGACGGGGCACCACATCCTCGTACGCGAGCAGGCGGCGCAGGTCGTCAGAGAGGAGACGGCCTTGCCGCAAACAGAGCGGCCTCACCGGTTCGGGGACTCTGGTCGTCGCAGTGTAGACTGGGACCTGGTCACACAGGCTTAGGACAGCCAAAGTCTCGATGTCCAACACCGTAGTGCCATCGTATTGGTCGCTCGTCGTGTCCAATCCCTTGCCGAAAAACTCCTTTAGCCGCTCCAACAGCGTGGGGTCAGCATGGTAGAGCATTGCCCACACTTGGGTTGATGCTCCGTAGTCCTGTGCGGCCTTGGGGTTGATGAGCTTGAAGGCGTTCAAATGAAACGGCCGCGGGCCGACTACAGTCTCCTGTCCGGTTCGACCTCGCCGCATTATCTCGAGCAGATTGCTCTTTAGCCAGGCCCTTGCAACTTCGGGATAGTCGTTGAAGCCCGGGAAGCGTTCGGGATTGGCCTGCATGAGCGCAACCAGGCTGTCGATGTCGATTACTTTCCGCCGGGCCCGAACCACGGGTCGGCCGTCAAAGCGAAGGAGTTCGAACAGTTTGAGGAGCATGCGGTCCAGTTGGATGGACTTGCGGTCGAGATACGAGATCTCATCGGCCTTGAAGCTGCGCTGTCTGAGCGTCAACGGTCTCACGCTCTGACCTCGCTCAAAAGCACACTACCGACTCCGTCTCCGGCCGTGATCTTCATCTGCAAATCAGGACCAACAAGAAAGAGCTCCATCGCGGGTTGGGCAAGGAGCTGGTTCTTGAAGAGATCGAGGTTCACGAGGAACCCGCGGCCCTCCTCGGGAGACGGCACATAGCCTTCCTTGAGGCGATCGAGGACCTCCATGAGATCGATATCCAAGTCCAGCCGGGCTCCGCCCTGATGGACGAGCTCTAGGTGATCGAGCTCCGATTCGATGTACGGGCCCGACGACTTGACGACGCGGAGGTCAAAACCGCTGGACGGGAATCTTCTAAAGCAGCGGAGCTCGCCTCCTGGGGTCTCGTCGGTCGTTAGCCACAGAGCATTCGTCGCCAGCTCAACGGACGGCAGTCCCTCGTACACCGACACTGCCTGAATGATCTCTTTGCGGAGGCGCCCGCGTGCCCCCTCGTCGCTTCCCTGCAGAGCCGCTTCGAATTCGCGCAGCCGTTGGTACGGCAGCATATCGTACCAGCCGTCATCGGATCGCTCGAAGAAAGTGAGCCGTCGCAGCGCACTGTGAGCCAGGCGAGCCAGGGTGGTATTGGCCTCGTAACCGCGGCCCGCCCGTTGCCCCATCTCATCGACAAGCTCGGACGGGTAGTCAGAGGAGCGATCTGGAAACCTCATGCGGAGGGGTCCACTCCCGTGGGCGAGTGCCCAGTCAATTTGTGGATTCGAGACGTCCGCTACATCCGTTTCGGTGAGGAGGTCAGCATTCCGCTCGAGCGCGCTTCCGACCGGAGTACCAAGCCCTCCAGGTCCCTGGAAGTACGCTGCGTCAATCAAATTGAGTAATTCGGGCGAATCTAGGAGGGCCGGGATATCTGAACATTCTCTATCCCGGAACAGGATATGCGAAATAAGTGAGCGCACGTCCCGCATAGTCAGGTGACGTCGCCGCCGTAATCGAACCAGATCGACCAGGACACGCAATCGCTCCGTCACTGCGTCACCGGACGTCGGGTCGCGGAATGTGTCGACGTTGTGCTTCAAGGGACAGCGCGCGCGGTGGTCGCATGTCTCACATGGGCCCCAGAAAGGACCTTCCACAATGCGCCGGAGCTGCCTGCTGAAGATCGAAGTCGCTCCGCCGGCAGTGACCGAGCGAAGATTGAGGTTGACTACCACGATGTCCCGGGTTGGCAGCTCGCGTGTCGGGTCGTCGAGGACTGCAATGATGTCGGCAGCGAGGCGCGGAAACCTCACGTAGTGCCCCAGCAGGAAATCGCGTAAGCATCCCTCGTTGATAGCCGAGAGTCGTAGGTGACCATCAGGTTGTCCGTCGGCGGCGAACGGAGCAAAAAATTGCATGAGGATCTCGTCGCTCGTTCGGTCGTATTCGTCCTGGCTGCCGTCATATAACGTCAGGATCTCGCGTCCAGGGAGGTGCAGTCGCGAGCCGTTCGGGCTCCTATCATGTTGCTCTGCACCGGCTTGCACCGCGGCGGCCTCGACCTGCTGGATAAAGGCGGTCTTGCCGTCCCCCGCGTTTCCGGTGATGATGACGAGTCGATGCTCGCCGGCCAGAACCGAGCGGCTTAAGTCCGCGTCGAGTCGGGTTTCGACATAGGTCGCTCGGGCCAGATCGTCCAGGCCGCGCGTTCCTCGGTTCGACTTGCGCGCCTGGCTCGAGAGCGCCAGGAACTCCTGCACCATCGGGTTGACATTGGCAGGCGCATTGCTGAGCAGGTTCTGGAGCCGAACGGGCAGGTCTCTCGCTTCGGAGGGTCCAGACAATGAGACCGTTAGTGCGTCGACGTCGGCAAGAGCCTGGCGCATTTCCAGAGCGCTTGCAAAGCGATCTGTCGAATATGGAGCGCACGCTTGCATGAGGAATTCTGCAAGAGCCGGCGAGATCTCAGGGCGGAACTGCCGCGGGTCAAGGGGCCCGCGGCCGAAGCGCGGCCAGGCGTCATCGTAAGGGTGCTGGCAACAAACAAGCTCGTAAAGAACAACGCCCGTGGCGAACAAGTCGGGAGAGACGTCCCAGGTTTCTATGCCCGCCATGACGTCAGGCGCAAAGTAACGGGGCGTACCGGAAAGGGTGTGAACGGTCGTACCGACCTGCGACGAAATGTTGAAATCGATCAGGATGACACCCCGCCCCGTCAGCATCAGGTTCTGCGGCTTGATATCGCGGTGTACGATGCCCTGCTGCTGTAGCTCCTGCAACTCGCCGTATTCCTCTCCCGTCAGGTCCTGCTTGGCCCTAAGCTCGACGAGTCGACTGTGCTGTGGATGAATAGCCTCCAGGGCACTAAGGAGCTCGTCAGTGAGAGAGACGGCTTGCTCCATGGACAGCCGCTTGTTGCCGTGTGCAAAAGCCTCGAGTGTCTCCCCGCGGACGAGCTCGCTGATGATGAACCACTGTCCGACGCGCGTTTGGTCCCCGGAGAATACCTTGACAACATGTTCGTTGGCAACGTCCATCAGGATACGGATCTCGCGCTGCACCCTTTCATATGACACATCCGCATTGAACACTTTGAGCGCAACCTCACGGTCCGTCAGGGACCAGTAGGCTCGGTAGACCGTCGAAAAGCCACCTCCGCCGAGCACCTCGCGTACTTCGAACTTCCCGTCAATTAAGTCACCTGGCTCATACAAGGTCTTAGGAACGGTGACTTGTCTCGGCTCATCACTTGCATCTATGACCTCCAAGACCGTGAGAACGTTGGCCACGTCGCTGTTTCTTTGCCGTGGGTCACCGGTGAGGAGGCTCGGCAACAGGGCCTCGAGGTCCTGTGGCATGCCCGACGGCATGGTCGGCAGCGGACCGAATGCCTGGCCGGGATTAGCAAAAGGTGGCTTTCCCGCGAAGAGCTCGTATGCCACGCAGCCAAGTCCGTAGAGATCTGACTCAGGTCCCGGTCCTCCGTAGCCCACATTGACGAGTTCCGGCGCTGCGTACCGAATGTCCAAATCCCCCTCGGTCTCCGCATGCCACACCGTCACAGCAGATTCCGACAGGATCTTAGCGAGGCTAAAGCGTCCGAGCCGGGTCACTCCGTCCTCACTCAGCAAGATGCTGGATGGCTCGACGCGACGGTGGATGACCTGATGAGCATGAGCGTGGGAGAGCGCCCGACATACGTCGGTTAGGATTTGAACGCGCTGCTCGACCGTCAGCGGAGTCCCGTCCTTCAACCGCTGTCTTAGGGTTTGGCCCTCGACTCCATCCAGCACTAAGACCACGCGCCCGCCCCCTCCCTCGAACACGCTGCGGGCGGCGACCACGTTTGGATGCGCGCCCATGCGGAGCAGTGCCTCTGTCTCACGACTGAGCACGGCGAGTCGCTCTCGACGAATTCTGGCGCGGCGCCCGACATTCAGTCTCTCCTTCACGACAGCCAATCGAGCGGGCGGCAACCGCGGCACCTGAACGAGGTGCTCCATGCACTCGATCCGAAGTCGGTGCTCGCATCTCTATGCGGGGGGTCTACCCTGCCGGATCACGAGCGCGCAACCCACATTCGACGCCTTCATCTTGATAGGCGAACCCTAAGGGCATTGGAGAGAGCACGCATAAAGACGATAGGAGAGCTCGTGCAACTGACTGTCGAAAGGCTAATGCGGGTAGCTGGCGTCGGAGCAGAAAACAGATGGACTACACTTGTTGCTCTTTACTTGTTCTACAACGAGAGGGAAGAGGATAGCCAAGTCCCCGTGGCCCCAGGGGCGGCGGATGACGAAGACGCTCACGCCTCTTTGGAATCGGACCGTGAGCCGCACGGTGAAGAAGCGGTATTCGGAGAGAGCGGATACGCGCGCCGGGGAGAGCGATACAAAACAATCGTGACGCGCATCCCATGGGAGTTGTGGAAGGAACTCGAAGCGTACGCGAAGCATGATGACCGCAGCGTCAACAAGATTGTGACGGGAGCCATCTCAGCCTACGTGAAGTGAGTAGAGAGCGGAATGATGCCGATCGCGAGCCACGAAAAATGAGCGGGCAAGATTTGGGTCTTGAGCGGAGATTGTAGGGGCAAGAGATCGTCGGTTGCGTCTGGCCTGTGCACCCTCCACCACCCACCCCATCCACACCGCTCACCACCCGCCCTCCCGATCATCCACCGATCTCACCAGTCCACCCGCCGCCACTGGAGACATCCTCTCCGCGGCACGACACGTCAGCGCCAGGCTCGTGACGAAGTCATCGTGCCCCTCGCTTTCTGGGACGGCCCACGCCATCGTCTCGTTGGCGCGGAGCCAGTAGCGGCAGGCGAAAATCTCGCGCCAGAACTCACGCTCCTCGGCGCTGCCGTCGGAGGTGTAGACGCTGAGGCGGCCGGTATTGATCATCGCCAGCATCCGATATGCCAGCTCGCTCTTGCTGGGGGCGGTGAAAACCAGGCGGTCGACGCGGTCCGGGAAGCGGGCTTCGAGGAAGGCGGCCAGGCCGGCGCCGATGCCGGAGGCATCCACGCACACCCGGCTCAGCGTCCACTGCCGCCAGATCTCGACCAGGCGTTCATACTGCCATACCTGATCGCGCCCGGTCCACCAGATATGCTCCACGATTCTCGCCGCCGTTTGTCCTGCCGCCTGCTCGACCTCGGCGATAGTGATGACCGTCGAATCCCGGCGAGGA
The DNA here is from genome assembly GCA_003244175.1 of Chloroflexota bacterium. GTDB lineage: Bacteria > Chloroflexota > UBA5177 > UBA5177 > UBA5177 > QHBP01. The sequence goes on from QHBP01000119.1 coordinate 11,959, forward strand.
TGGAGCTGCCGCGCTCCCGCGTCCTCGGACTGCTCGTCCTCCCCCGCGACGTCGATGCCGGCCACGTAGGCGACAGAGCTTCTTCCGGAGGGGAGCGAAGCTCTG
>QHBP01000432.1 GCA_003244175.1 Chloroflexota bacterium
GGTATCGGCATGGTGCACCAGCACTTCATGTTGATCCCCAAGCTTACCGTCGCCGAAAATGTCGTTCTCGGGCATGAGCCGCGCGGCCTTCTGTTTGACCGGGCCGCGGCGCGCCGCTCCGTCGGCGACATGTCTCACGCCTATGGCCTGAAGCTCGACCCGGATGCACGAGTCGGATCACTCTCGGTTGGCTTACAGCAGCGGGTGGAGATCTTGAAGATTCTGTACTGGGGATCGGAGATCCTCATCTTCGACGAACCCACGGCGGTCCTGACGCCGCGGGAAACCCGCGAGCTGTTCGTGGTTCTGCGGGGTTTGGCGAAGCAGGGTCGCACCATCATCTTCATCACCCACAAGCTCAAAGAGGTCATGGAGCTGTCGGACGAGGTCACGGTGCTGCGGGCGGGCAAGGTCGTTGGCCATCTCACAACCCGGGACACGTCTCTCCGAGAGATTGCGAGCAGGATGATCGGCCGCGAGGTGCTGCCCGAGGTACATCGACCCGCGACCAATGTAGGCGACACGGTCCTCGACGCAAGAAACATCCACGTGGAATCGGACCGTGGATTGCGCGCCGTACTGGGCATCAGCTTTCAGGTCCATGCGGGAGAGATTCTGGGGCTGGCAGGGGTGGAGGGCAACGGTCAGACCGAGTTGATCGAGGCTTTGACCGGACTTCGACGCGCTACTGCCGGCAGGGCGACAGTCAAGGGTCGCGACATTCTGTTTGGGGCCGGCAAGAAAGGCTCGGGAGGATCGATCAACCCTCGAACGCCGCCGGCTCGGGTGCGCGCCTCGGGTGTATCGTACGTCCCGGAGGACCGACGCGAACGTGGACTTGTGCTTGCGTACTCGGTAGCCGACAACCTGATCCTGGGACAGCAGGACCGGCGGCCCTTCTCACACGCGGGCTTGCTCGACTTTCGGCGGATCAAGAGCTGGGCCAGACAGCTCGTCAATCAGTTCGACGTGCGCCCCAGAAGTACGGAGGTGCCGGCCGGCAATCTCAGCGGGGGTAACCAGCAAAAGGTCGTGCTGGCACGCGAGTTCTCGGAAGATCCCGCTCTCTTGATTGCCTCGCAGCCCACGCGCGGTCTCGACATTGGAGCCGCGCAATTCGTTCATGAGCGGCTGCTGCAGAAGCGAGATACCCGCGCTGCTATCTTGCTCGTCTCGGCCGAGCTGGACGAGGTTTTGGCACTCGCCGATCGCATTGCCGTGATCTACGAGGGTGGAATCGTTGCGATCCTCGATGCCCACGAGGCCACGGAGGATCGAATCGGTCTGCTCATGACAGGCGGAGAGCGAGGGACGGGGGAGCAGGCCATAGACCTCGAGGCTCCCGCGCTATCTCCCGGGCACTAACCGGCGTCTCCCGGGTTCCCTATGACGCGCGCGGGAGAGGCCCGTCCACGCGCCTGAACAGGCGGCGTGATTCCTCACGACTCAGCTCTTGATAATTGTCGATCTTGCCGCAGACGAAGCACTTGCGTACCAGCATCTCTTCCAAAGGATACGACTCGAGTACGAGCTTGCCCCCACACTTCCCACACTTTGCTTGGTTCAACGTACCCTCCCACTTGGCTTGGCGATTACCGTATGGCGAGACCATAGCAGGCAGCAATTAGTGGAGGATTAGGCGCCAATTAGGCGGAAATTAAGTGGACCGAACCCGGCCTGCTCGGCGCTCGGCTCGCTTGCCGAGCTGATAGGCGTAGCGAGCTTGCTGCCGCGTGAGCGAGAATTCTCGCTGAATTTCCAACCACGCCGCCCCTTGGTTCCGCCTCTCCACCACGAGCTCCGGCGAAACCTTGGTCTTGTCAGGGAGCGCCCATGAGTCCACAATACATGCTACTAAGCGAAGACGGATCGTGCAGCCTGGCACATTCCTTGCGTGGTAGACACGGCATGACGGAGCTACAGAGAAATGAGACCTCCGTGAATACGGACAGAATGGAGAGGGCCAATGGCAAAGACAACTGTCGAGCTGACCCCGACTCTCCACCTGAAGCTTCGCGTCAGGGCCGCGGTTGAGAACTGCGGCATGAACGAGATCGTCGTAGCAGCTTTACAAACCTATCTGCACAACTTCCGTCTCGAGCCGGGGATGTCGAGGTGGAGGCCGTTGCCCGCGACGGGACCGCGGACCGTGATGACACCGAGGAGGACTCTCATGCCGGAAGAGCGAATCGTCCGTACTGATGAAGGAGCGAGCGCCGCGACGGGGGCGGCGAATCTCATTCAGACAATCGTTTGGTCGGTAGTCGTACTTGTGCTTCTCGCCGTGGCGCTCTACGCGCTGCACGTGTACGTTCACCTGTTTTAGAGAGGTCGCGAGCGATGCCAGTGATTGAAGAACGGACCAGCGGCGGTTCCAGCATGACGATGATGATGACGTTTTTCATCGGGATTCTCATTATCATCATCGCCCTGCTTGTCATCCTGCATGGAATCATGCATCTGTTTTAAAGGAGTGCCTCATGACCGAAGAGCGAAGAGTAGTAACGAACGACCCTGTGGACACCGTGGAAACCGCGCCGACCGAGCGGGTCGTCGAGCGTCCCACGACGCGCACCGTGGTCGCCGACGATCCGGTCGGGAATGCGTTCGCCGCCAGCCAGCTCATCCAGACGGTCGTCTGGTCGGTGGTCGTCCTTGTCCTGCTCGTGGTGGCCTTGTGGGCCCTCCACGTGTACGCTCATCTCTTCTAGCTCAGCTGGATAGAAGACAAGCCTACGGGGCGCGGGGGAGCCGGCGCCCTTTCCATTTTGAAGTTACTGTCTACTCAAGCGTGGACCAGGGGTCGTGCGGAAGCAAGCGGCACACTTCATGCTTATATCTCATTGCAATATAATTTACAGCAAGTTGGATCTTGCGAAGGGAGAAGAGGATGTCCAGCACCGTTAGCGTCGGCGAGCTGAGTCCCGGTTTGTCGGTTGTCGGATCGGACGGCACCAAGATCGGCGTGATCAATGAGGTCGTCGAAAACCCGAACGTTTCCCCGCAGTCGCCCGCGAGCATGTTCATGCAAATAGATCATGGTGGGTTCCTCGGCATCGGCGACTCGCACCTCTGTGTGCCCGTCGCTGCCATTGACGCGGTCCATGCCGGACGAGAAGTCGTTCTGTCATGTACCGCCGACGACGCCAGGCACAAATATCAAAATCGGCCCTCCTGAAGAGGAGCTAGCTCCGTCCCCTCGAAACGTGTGCCAAAACCTGGGGGTTCGTATCTACTCCTCGCTTGACGCCGCAGTTGCTCCTCGTCCCGTTTTCCATCGCGGACGAGGACGCGTGACTGATTCATCGTCGTCCATGGCCAATCCGATCCTCGACAACCAGGTCCCCTAGTGCTTTCAGAAGGTTCCAGCGTTCCAAGACCAGCAGACACGCGAGGCGGGCGTATGCGAAGGCATCATCTCGTGCACGGGGAAGTTCCCTCCACAGCGTCTTCGCCGGTGAGCCAAGCAGCCAGCGCGCAATGACGGTGACGAGGAACCCGGGCCCGCGATAGCGCCGGTAGTAGGTGCGATAATCCGTCGCCAAAAGCCGCTCGTCGCGCAGCAGGACGCCCCACCGTTGGCGGGTGACGGCGCGGCGAGGCATCGCTCGGTGCATCACCCTGGCTTGAGCTTGCCATCCGATAGGACCAAATCGCAGAACACGTGCCGCCAAGGCGGCGTCCTCAAACCATCCGTGAAAACGCGTATCGAATCCACCGGCGGCCTCGATCGCGGACCGGCGATACGCGATATTGCAGGTGCGGAAGAGCCCATCGGGCCGCGTCACGTGTATCGCGTGGGAGCCGATGGGACCCGGTTCCGGCACGGTCATCCCCTGCACCCCAAGGGGTTTCGAAGTGAGAAGTAATGGACGGGTCAACTCTTCGAGCCAATCCGAGTCGGGGATGCAGTCGTCGTCGATGAAAGCGATGAATTCTCCGGTTGCCTTCTCTACGCCAACCTGACGCGCCGCCCCCAGGGATAGCCCGGCGGCGCACACGTAGTCAACGCCGCACGCGAGCGTGAGATCCTCTACATCCCTCTCCGCCGCATGATCCACGACGAGCACCTGCTGACAGGGGTGGGTCTGTTTGCGCAGCGAGGCCAGCAGCGCCGCAAGAAGCTGTCGCCTCCGTCTTGTGACGACAACAACCGAAACGCTCATTCAGGCGTTTCGCGCGACATCGCGCGCCACCGCCGCACAAAGAACGGCAACACGGACAGCAGGGCGAGCTTCTCTCGCACCATCAACGGCACATGGCGCACATAGTCGCGTGGGTTCCGGCGCAGGTACGCGAAGTGCCATCGCCAATAGCGCCGAATCGGAAGCAGCACCCAGCGGGAGACGACATGATCGACGCGTTGCACCGATAGTGCTTGCGAGCGGGCCGGACTGTACCGCCGATAGGTGCGGCGAAAGTGCAGCTCGCTCTCTATCAGCAAGCGCCAGTCGTCGCGATTCGCCCAGTGTTTCGGGCGTGGGGGATGAACGACCACCGCGTCCGGCGCAAACGCGATCTCACCGCGCTCCCGCACGCGCATTCCCATGACGACGTCTTCGCCTCGAATCAGCTCGCTGTCGAATCCGCCCAGATCCCGCAGAACGTCCGCGCGGTAAGCAATATTGCACGTGCGGTATGGCTGCCCTGCCTCCAGCTGCTCCACTTGACGGGTGAATGGCGTCATAGCCGCCTTAATGGTGACGGTCCTGCCCTGAACCCCAAGGGCATCCGGCGCCGAAGCCCAGGCCCGGCTTACGGCGTCAAGCCATCCGGGATCGACTGTACAGTCGTCGTCGGTGAACGCGACAATCTCGCCCTGCGCCAGCTCCAGGCCGCGATTCCTCGCCGCTCCCATCTTGCTCCATGGCTGATAGAGATACACCACGGGAACGCCTTGAGCGTGTGCCTTGTGTGCCACACTCGGGGTGTAGTCGGTCGAGCCGTCGTCGACCACAAGTACCTCCCAGTTTGAATAGCGCAGGGCCGCCAGCGAGTCGAGGAGCCGGGCAAGAAGCACGGCCCGGTTACGCGTCGGCACGATGACGGAAATCAGGGGGGCGTTGTGATCAGCCACAGCAGATATTATCGCCAAGGGGGCGGAGCCTGAGACCGGATTTGACACTCAGAACCGCCGAATGTATGTTGATAGCACTGGAAGAGGTGGGGCCACGAGAGGTCTCACTCGCCGAAGGAGGAGTAAGAGCACACGTAGCGGTAACGGCGCGAGGAGACGAACACTGCTATCTCCTCAGGAGGAGGATGAGCGCTGCCAGGTTTTTGTGATAGGTCGGGCACTTCCGGTAATTCCCGATTTGCCCGTGGATTCACCAGGCAGCGACTGGTAAATCTGGCGACTCGACACGTTGGAAACACGACAGGGACCAAGTCGGGGGGAGCGCGGATCTGTCCGCGGCGGCATGGCAATCCCACAAACGAGGAACCTCGGAGCACCGGTGCGTGTTACCGCAAAGGCTTTTTCCGAGGGAAGTGCCCATAGCTGTTAAGCAGACCGACACATAGGAGGACGCGGTGTCACGAACCCGATTGATGCGTTTTTTGGCCTTCCTGGGAGTAGGCGCGTTGCTGCTTCCATCCGTTGGCGGCCGGGCCTTCGCGCTCGGCTCGCACTCCCACGCGAAGGCCGGCTTGCCGGTCACGATCTTCTCTGGGTGGGCCAGCGCAGAAAAGACAGACTTCCAGGCGATCCTGAGTTATTGCGACGCTCACTACGGCACGAAGGCGACGTACCAGCAGGCCTCCGGCGACCTGGCGACGGAGCTGTCCACGCGTGTTCAAGGCGGTAACCCGCCGGACATTGCAGCCCTGTCCACTCCCGGCTCAATCGCCCCATACGTGGCGGGTAATTCATTGCACCCGCTCACGTTCCTGGAGAACAGCAAGTTCAAGAGTCAGTACTCCCCGTTCTGGCGAAACCTGGGGACGGTCAACGGCAAGCTCTACGCCATCTACATGAAGGCGGACGTGAAGTCGCTGGTCTGGTACTCACCGAAGAAGTTCAAGGCCGGCAAGTACACGATCCCCCAGACGTGGAACCAGCTCATCGCGCTGTCGAGGAAGATGCTCAAGGCGGGCAAGCATCCCTGGGCGTTTGGCGTGGGTGGCTCGCCCTCCTCTCCGTGGACACTCACGGACTTCCTCGAGAACGTCGTCCTGCAACAAAGCGGTGTGAAGGTCTACAACGAGTGGATTGCTCACAAGATCAAGTGGACCAGCACTCCCATCAGGAAGGCGTTCAAGACGCTGAGCACCATCATTGCGAACGATGCCATGATTGCCGGGGGGCGCCAGCGCGCTCTGAGCCAGGCGTGGGACCAGGCAGCCGTGCAGGTGGTCAACGACCCGCAGGCGGAATTCTTCCAGGAGGCGACGTTCGTGGCGGCCGGCCTGGCCGGCGATCTGCCGAAGGCCAAGGCAGGGGTAGACTTCAGCGCATTCCCGTTCCCCAAGCTCGTGCCCCGGCGGACCGAGCCGGTCGAGGTCGGGCCGAATGGCATGGTCCTGTTCAAGGACACGCCTGGCTCCCGCGCGCTGATGAAATGCCTCATCGATCCCAAGGCGCTGGCTCAATGGGCCAAGCGAGGCGGTTTCATCTCGCCAAACAACAACACGCCGTCGAGCGCCTACCCCGACGCGTTGACCCGAGCGAACGCGCAGCTGCTGATCAAAGCCGGCAAAGCGAATCTCGTGGTAGGCGATGCCTCCGACCTGATGCCGACCGCACTGGGAAGCAACTACGAGTTCATCGCTCTTCAGAAGTGGTTCAAGAGCCCGGGCAGCCTCAACTCGGTTTTGAACGGCCTCGAGAACGAGGCTAAGAAGGACTACAAGCACTAGCACACTGGAGACAACGGAGCGCTTTTGCGCTCCCGCGGGCGTCCGGACAACGGGAGTCCGGCGCCCGCCCTCCAACGCCCGAGACCCTGACTCGTGGAGGACTTACCGATGGCCCAACCACAGCCGGCGATAACACCACCCAATAGCAGCTCCGTCACAATCGCTCCCGGGGCTGTCGTGGCCGCGGCACAGGCTCAGCCTAGCCGGCGCGGGTTCAAGCCGGCGAACTACATCAACGTACTCCTCTTTGTAGGCCCGTCGCTCATCTTGATTGGCCTGTTTATCGTCTACCCGACGATCAAGACGATCTACCTCAGCTTCCAACAGACTACCGGCATCGGTTTCAACGCGCCGCAGGTCTTCGCCGGCTGGAGCAACTACACCGACATATTCACGGACTCCCAGATCCAGACGGACATCATCAACAACCTGCTCTGGCTTGCGATCGTGACGCCGGTCACGGTTGTCCTGGGTGTCATCTTCGCCGTTCTGTTCGACAAAGTTCGCTACGAAACGATACCAAAGTCGATCGTCTTCATACCCATGGCGATCTCGGCCACTGCCTCCGGCGTGATCTGGCGATTGATGTACGCCGACGACCCGAACGTCGGCACCATCAACGCCATGTTGGGTTGGTTGCATATACCCGCCATTTCGTTCCTGGGCAATACCAGCTTCGTGAACTTCGCCCTTTTCGGCGCGCAGATCTGGATGGGCCTCGGTTTCGCCGTGATCATTCTCTCCGCGGCGGTCAAGGCGATCCCGGCCGATCTCAATGAGGCCGCTCATATCGACGGCGCGACCGAGCTGCAGATCTTTCGTAAGATCACGCTACCCCTCATGTGGCCCACAATTACGGTCATTATTACGCTGACGATGATTGGTGTTCTGAAGATCTTCGACCTCGTCTATACGATGACGGGTGGCGGTCCGGCGGGAGCGAGCCAGGTGCTTGCGGTGGAAATGTATTTCCAGTCCTTCAAGAACGCAAACACCGGGTACGGGAGCGCGATTGCCGTCATCCTGCTCGTCGCCGTCCTCCCCGTCATGGCGATCAACATCAAACGGTTCCAATCCGAAGGACCACGGTAGTAGGGAGAGGGAGCAATGAGCGTCAAGGCAATTGCCGGCACACGGGCAGCAACCAGTGAGCACGTTGTCGGCCACAAGCCTCACTGGTACACCCGCACCCCCATCCACATCGTCATCGTCCTGATCAGCGCAATCTGGCTACTTCCAACACTCACCCTCCTTTTCACGTCGGTGCGCAGTATTCAGGACATCGATTCCTCCATCTGGTGGAACATCCTCTGGCAGCCACACCAGTTCACGCTGGACAACTATCACAATGTGCTGCAGGCAGCTGGATCCATCGGCATGGGGCGCGCTTTCATCAACAGCCTCATCATCACGATCCCCGCCACCCTGTTCCCAATCATCATCGGGGCGGGAGCGGCATACGGCTTTGCCTGGCTGCGGTTTCCTCTCCGCAACACCATCTTCCTGATCCTGGTGGGGCTGCAGATCGTCCCGCTCCAGATGCTGCTTATTCCGTTGCTTCGCCTGTTCACCACCTTTGGCATCAACGGCAACTACCCGGCGCTCTGGGTCGCGCACACGGCTTTCGGGCTGCCGCTCACCATCTACATCATGCGAAACTTCATGTCCGGCATCCCCTACGAGCTGCTCGAGTCGGCACGCATCGACGGGGCCAACGAGTGGAGGACCTTCCTGAGCATCGTGCTGCCCTTGACGACGCCGGCGATCGCGGCCGTTGCCATCTTCCAGTTCATGTGGGTGTGGAACGACCTGCTCATTGCGCTTGTCTTCTCCGGCCCGACCACGGCCCCCATGACGGTCGTCGTTCGAACGCTCGTCGGGGCCTACGGCCAGGGGTGGCAGCTCATGACCGCAGCCGCATTTATTTCAATGGTGCTACCTTTGATCATCTTCTTTTCGCTTCAGCGCTACTTCGTCACCGGCCTGACGGCAGGTTCCGTGAAAGGCTAGAGCGGACGGCGAGAATCATGGGGCTGCACTATGACATCGACGACTGTCACCATCAGCTCGCTTAGATCGCGGGCTGCGCGGTGCCGGTAGAGCCGAGCTCGCCGCGCCTCGTATCGAGCGAGACGCTGCAGAAGGTGGCCGGGGATCTCTCATTTCCCACCAGCGTGACCGTCGATCCCAACGGGACGGTTTTTATCGCGGAGTCCGGGTTACCCTTCGGCGGAGCACGTCCAGGAGGCCGGATCTGGCGCCTCGATCGTGATGGACGGCGTTCCCTCTTGATGGAAGGACTGAGGCCACCGGTCAACGGCCTCGCGTTTCACGACCAGGGCCTCTACGTCTCGGAGGGAGGCCATCCCGCCCGCATAAGCCGGCTCGACCTTGACGGTAAACAGACAGTGATTCTCGACCACTTGCCGGGACCGGGCAACTACCACACCAACATGGTTGCCTTCGGTCGTGACGGCAAGCTGTACTTCAGCCAAGGATCGATGACGAACACGGGAATCGTCGGTCTGGACGCGTACGAGTTGGGATGGCTGCGTCGCCTTCCTCATGCGCATGACATCCCCGGCATTGACGTTACCCTCGCCGGGGTGAACACGGAAACACCAAACCCGCTAACAGAGGATCGGGATGACCGAGCATGGACCGGCGCCTTCATGCCATTCGGGACGCCAACGACCCCAGGTCAGATGGTTCATGCCGGCCTACCATGCACCGCTGCGGTCATGCGGTGCAACCCGGATGGAAGCGATCTCGAGCTCGTGGCCTGGGGGATCCGCAACGCCTTTGGACTCGGCTTCTTACCGGACGGCCGGCTATTGGTCACCGATCAGGGGGCCGACGACCGTGGCAGCCGGCCGGTTGGCAATGCGCCGGACCTCCTGTTTGAGGTGCATGCGGGCGCGTGGTATGGCTGGCCCGACTTCATTGGGGGCGATTCCATTACCCATGCTCAGTACCTCGCGGAGCGGGGGCCGGCGCCGACGTTTGTCCTCGAGAATCATAACCAGCTTCCGCCACCCGAACTGCCGCTTCTGCGGTTCCCACCTCACGTCGCCGCCGTGAAATTCGCCGTGATACCTGGGGGTGCGTGGTCCGGACAGATCCTGGTCGCACTCTTTGGAGATGAAGCTCCCATGACGGCACCGGCGGGGCCCCGCGTGGGCCGGTCTGTGGCGCGCATCGACCCGGCTGACTGGTCGCTGCACCATGTGGTTGGCGCACCCCTTTCGCGTCCCATTGATATCCGTGTTGATCCGCTGGATCAATCGCTGTACGTCCTGGACTTTGGTCACTTCGAGATGGAAGCGGAGAAAGGTGTGGTTGCCGTGCCGAGAAGTGGAGCTCTGTGGAGGCTTCCCCTACTTGCAACCTCGGTCCCGGCCCCAGCCTGACCTCTGGTTTCTCACTCCTTTGTCGTTCTGTTCCCCCTGACACGACGTTTAGTCTCTCTCCCCTGGTTGCAGTCTGTACACGCCGTCGGTTGTGCCGGCATAGAGCGCGTCCTGAAGAGGCGAGTACCGAACCGAGAGCACAATCGCCGTATTACCCGCCGGCAACCCCTCTGAGATGTTGCTCCAGTGCCTGCCGGCGTCGGTCGTACGAAAGACACCCTGTCCCAGTGTGCCGACAAAGAGAGTTCCCGGTCGACCGGGAACGACCGTCAGGGAGGCCCCATGGATGCTACCGGGAGGCATCCCATCCCTCGTCCGTATCCAGCTCGCATGTGCAAGGGACGCTCTCCACACTGCCAGTCCCATAGTACCAGCGAAAACCTGGCCGTGAGCCGTGAACGCCAGGGACATGACGCCACCGCCGCTCTGCAGCCGCCGCCCAAAGACGTGCCAGCTTTCGCCGGCGTCGCGGCTCATGAACACCGTCGTACTTCCACCTGGCCCGCCGGCCACGACACCAGCGAAGACGACGCGAGAGCTGCCAGGCAGCCATGCAAAAGCAGCGCCCCCGCTCTGGCGCAGCCGTAGCCGCCGCTCCCAGCGCGCTCCACCATCGCGGCTGAGGTACAGACCGCCTCCGGCCCCCGCCAGGACCCATCGTGGACTACCCCGGCGGCTTGACACCGCGTATACGCCCTGGTTGGTCACGAGAGAATGCCGCCACCGCTGTCCTCCGTCCGAACTGACGTACACGTCGCCGGCCTCGTCCCCGGCGACGAGTGATCGGTCGTCCGCGGCGAGATCAATACTCCAGATTGTCTGGGCCGCCAGCACTCGCTGCCACCCCCCGCGAGCACGTCGATACACGCCCTGCTCGGTCCCGGCATATACCAACCCCGAATGATCATGACCGACCGCAAGAGAGTGAATAGTGACCCCCGGCAACGCGACCTGGCTCCACTGCTGCCCGCGAGCTGACAGGGTCGCGGGAACCGGGTAGAAGAACAGAACGGAGGTCGCCAGGAGGACGCCGGCGCCGAGAACCGGATTCACCCGGAGCCACCACACCAGTCTCTTCACCCCACGACTTCCAACGACCAGATGAGGGTCAGGGCCGGCCAGAGCTCTGCGAAGGTGAGGGCGCAAAATGTACACCGTGTAGATGCTGACGAGTATCATGATGCCGACCAACCCAATTTTCACGATGAGGGATCGTCCGTAAACGCTCTCGAGGAAGGCGTCCCAGGAGGGGATGTGGACCGCTCCGTTGAACGTGCCTGGTACCGAAAAGAGCGCGACGCTCAAATACGCCACCGGTGAAAAGCGGTTGAGGATCTCGAGGAAGAGCGGCGTGTCGCCGCCAGATGCGCCCGACGTGAGTAGTGCCGGTATCAGGGCGAGTGCGATATAGATCTGCCCCCCAAACCACAGAGCCACGCCCAGGAGATGCAACCAGTCCAGGAATATGGCAGCAGAGTACATGTGGCTGCCCTCGATCGTGCCGACGTTGACCGAAGCGGCATGACCGCTCGCCGCGAGCAGGTAGAGGTAGATGATGCCGAAGATGATCGGCACCGGGGCGATGAGAGAGACGGAGCCACGTTCGCCCGCAGCGACTGCCAGCTCGCGTCCGCGCGGTTCGTCCTCCCTTATCGAGGTGGCAAAGGTGGCCGCGAGAGCGACGAGGCCAAGGGCCTGTCGCCCAAGCCAGAGCTGCCCATATTGTTCACCGAAGATACTTCTGATGGTCGTCGTGGAAATGGCTGAACCCCAATCTCCGCCCGCAAGGGAGTACGCCTGAAGCACGAGATCCGCGACGGAAGAGCTGAGAAGAACGACGAGGGATACACGCAGCAGCAGCCGCAGCCGGAGCTCCTCGATTCCCGCCATCACCGGATCGCACCGATCGGCAAACGAGCGAAAGATAAAGGCAGAGAACGCGGCGGAACCAATCCATGCGACGGCTGCGAGAAGCTCGAGCCAGTGAGCAAACAGGGCCCCGAGACCCGCCGCGTCCGGGAGTCCCTGGCCGCCACCACTAGATGCAGTCCCAGGCAGTGACGGCCCCGGACCACGAACCTTGACACTGAAGAGGTACGATCCGCGCAACAGGTGACCGTCGTCAGCCGAGACCGATGTCCAGACCACCAGGTACGAGCCCGGAGGCAGCCGTTCGAGGGCAACTTCCAGCTCTCGCGGGTGACCGGGCACGAGGGCCGGTCCGCGGGCGTTCATGACGGTCCGATGCCGATCCCAAACCACGACCCGGGACGCCGAGCCATTCAGGTCCTCACTGAACCAGAGGTGGATACGGGCAGGTGCGGTGCGTAGAAGGACGTCAGGTGGCGGGTCTGCTCGCAGCAGAAGGGCGTGCGCCAAGGCAAGGCGCGGGGTGGCCAACATCAGAGCCAGAACGACCGTCACCAGGAGTGGGAGGACGCTACGGTGTGGCATGTGGAAATCCTACGAAACCCGGCTATCCCCAGCGGCACAGCAACTGGTAATTGGAGAGTGTCTGCATGAGGTCAGGCGCACAGCATTCTCGATGATCCGCGAATTCGGACGGGCCACTGCCCTTCTCATCGCCATACGCTAACTACGCTCCTGGGTTACCGCGTTGCCCGCAGCCGGGTTCATCTATGCGCTCACGCGGAATAGCGCGCCGCCGGCTGTGATGCATCTCGTGCACCAAGACCGAATCCAGCTCACAGGCGCGAAGATGTGTGACTAAGCTGTCGGTCACAAAGATCTCAGGCTGTACGCTGCCGGAGCAAAAGGCCAGGGGCACATCCGCAATCCAGCATCGCACGCGCCGAGCGCCAGTGCGCTCGACCGCCTCTTGGAGTCCGAACGGCAAGCCCCTTAGAGGCAGTCGGCGCACGTCACGCGCAGACGTCACGACGATCCACGGCACGCGTAGCAACCATGAAACCAGGGTCGCACTTAATAGCAGCAGTACTGCTGCCACACTTGTCGAGATCCAGAGCACGGGTTGAGACAAGGTCGACATGCACGGACCCGACTGCGAACATGTCTCCCTCATCCACCCGGCGCAAACGGAAGCTATCAACAGGATGCCGGAGAGGCCCCAGACACACCTGTACTTCATCGCTGTCCCAGCTCGCGTAGATGATCACGTTGCTCGGGACTCAAGTCATTGAGGCGTTCGGCGAAAGCCACCATGGCCGCCTCTCCAAATCGCTCAACCACGGACTTAACCTGTTCTCGACTCGCGTGAGCCAGAAAGTCCTCCGGCCCGCCGGTCGCCCGATAGACGTGCGCCCGTTTGTGCTCGATGTGATCTACTTTGAGCATTCCCTTGCCGGCTAACCGGTTGAGAGTGGTCATCAGCGTCGTATAAGCAGATTCGGGCATCAGAGTGAGAATGTCCCGAACAACAAACAGTTCGGGCACGGCCCCTGTCCAGATCGCGCGCATGATACGACCTTCCAGCGGCCCCACAAGACCCAAAGCGCGCTCCAGCTGTGTCACACGTTCATGATGCATGCCGATCCCCCATTGAGCTTTTTCGGCAACCGAGTCATAGCTACGACGGTACGATAGTAGTATGGTCTCCTGCGCCGGCCGCGGCCGCATCCGCCGTCAGAGACTTCCGAAGTTGTATCCGAGAGGAGCGGAAAATGGAGGGCCAATCTCCAGAGCGATGGTCGTGTGCCCGCGAAGCTGAATATCGCGTGAATTGCCCAGGTATGGCTTCTGATTCACGTAGACCCGCATGGTTTGACCCGGCCCGACCTTGTAGTCAAGGAACTGTGTCCGACTGCGAGAGAGCGGCTGGTGCCATACATCGAAGAACTTGCCGAGCGTCGGCTGAAAGCTACTGTCGGGACCCTCCACATGGATCACGCCGCTTCCATCGTGGGTGTGCAACCAGTACCAGCGTTTGCTTCGCTGCGACCAGCCGATACCACCGTAGAGAAAGACCCGCCGGCCGGAGTCAAACAGGCTGAGGTGCGCGTGGACATGGTAACCATTCATCATGACGCCGCACTGCATGCCGTCAATCGGCGCGTCAAATCCCGCGCCACCCTCAAGGGCATTGAAGACGAAGGAGCCGAGCGCCACAGCAACAACCAATCCCAAACAACCCGTCTTCCACCAGGGCATACCTCCCACTGTCGCCGTTCCCGTGCCGGCTAGAGACTGCCGAAGTTGTACTTCGACGGGGGACCTGTGCCTGCTTAACAGCGTGTACACGGTTCTCCGTCCCGGCGCGGCACGTACGCGGTCGGGGTCGAAGTCCTGGACCGATTCGTTCCAATTCACCCGTGACGCGTCCATTCGCCAAGCAACGGCAGGAAGCGTCCGACGCGCTCCGCGTACTCCCGGTAGGTATGACCGTGCGTGCGGAGGAGAAACGGCTCCTCCACCAGCCGCGTCTGCATCTCGAGCCCGATGATCCTTAGAACCGGTGCAAGAGGAGCAATCACGGTCGGGACGAGCAGAGCCACGGCGATTGAGGTGCTAATCATGCTCGAATACACCGGGTTTCGAACCACCGCAAAGAGGCCATGGCTCACCAGCGGAGTCGCGGACGAGGGATCGATTCCTGTTCGCCAAGCCCCTCCCATTGTCTGCCGTGCGACGATTCCACTGATGAGAGCGGCTCCAAAGATGACGAATCCGGAGGTGTGCAGAACAGATGTGTCGACAACCTTGACGGGCCTGAGAACGCCTGTTAGGACGAGGGCCGGTCCACCAAGATCGAGGCCCAGGCTGACGAGGAAGAGCAGGTTCGCTACTTGTTCCGTCCGCGTCCGCCCGATTCCCTTCACCCGCCCTGACGACTGCGTCGTTGCCAGTTGCACGATCGACTGCACGCCAAAGAGGAGCAGGAGGTAGAGAGCATACAGCGCTAAGGCCCAGACGGCCGTCATCCGTTCGGGGCGCCGCAGGAGGAAACGATAATTAAAGATGTCCACATCTGGCGCGTGCCGCCCGAATCAATGCTACTATTTTGCCATAGTACGTCGGTTCATCTGTATGAGGTGTTGACCTGTGAAACTAAAGCGCATCCTTGCCGGAGTGTGTGCCGGCCTCGTGGTGGTCGTGGGTGCAACTGCCGTCCGCAACGTCGGGCAGGCGGGACCGATGAAGGCAGCCGCCCAGACGGTTGCTGGAACGAAGGCTCGGTTCGCCTTCCTTGACAGGCAAACCACGAACAACTGCGGACTCCAGCCGGCAATGGTCATGACCTACCCAGACCACACGCTGATTCAGGGGTCCTGCTGTTCCGCCATGGATTGGCCGCATTACCAACAGCAGATACGTGGCCTCGGTGACTATCGCCATATCTCGGTGATTCCTGTCGACCCGTACAGCATCCAGGCCTCGCTAGCGAAGAAGCTCTTTCGCTACGAGACCTCTATCCACCTGACATTCGCGCAGAACGCGACCTACAACCGCGCGATGCGGATGACGCCGGAAAAAGGGCCCATGCTGCTGCCAGTGTTGGCGCTGGGACGCATTTCGCGGCCTCTCTCGCTATCTCATCGCGGATAGACGCTTCACGGCGCATCAGGTGGCCAACGTGATCAGCCTCGTCGACGGGTGTGGCGGATAGGGTAAAGAGGGCCCTTGAACCATTGCTTGACGAGGACTACCCGTTAGCTGCCTCGAAGGCGACCGTTTGTGACGCGCGGACGATCATTTTTGGATTGCCTACCCTAAGGCAATGCTCAGCAACTACGTCCGCGTCGTCCGGAATCCCCTCTACTTCCCCGTGTGGCTCGGTCAGCTCATATCAAACCTGGGCGACACGATCAACTACGTCGCATTGGTGGTCTCCGTCTACAAGATCACCGGCTCCGGCCTGGCGCTCTCAACGCTCGTCCTTTTTCAAGTTGTGCCGGCTATTCTGGCCGCCCCGTTGGCCGGTGTGGTCATTGACCGATTCCCCCGAAAGCGGGTCCTGATAGCGGCAGATCTGGTGCGCGCGGCTCTGGTCGCCGGCCTGGTCATTGCCAATGCTGTCTGGCAGGTGTACATCCTGGCCTTCTGCCTCGCCCTGGCCGGCACGTTCTTTACGCCGGCACTGTCCGCCAGCATCCCCGCGCTCGTCCAAGGGGAGGACCTGCTGGCAGCGAACTCAGTGGCCTGGTCAACGGCACAGCTCGTCCAGATTATCGGCTCAGCCGTAGCCGGCGGACTGATTGCTTTTTTCGGAACGCAATGGGCCTTCGGCTTCAATGCGATCAGCTTCCTGATTTCCGCCGGAACGATAGCCCTGGTCACGTTTCCCGCGGCTGCACGGGCCGTCGGGAGTGATACCGGTTCCTACATTCAGTCCCTCCGTGAAGGGATGGCATACGCGCGCGCCGATGCCTTTGTCTCGCGCATGTTTGCGGTTCAGGTACTCGCATCGTTGGGCGTCGGTGGGACCTCGGCGCTCCTGGTGGTGTTGGCGGAACGCCGCTATCACTTACCGGGCGCCGGCTTCGCCACGTTCCTGTTTGCCATCGGCCTTGGCGCCCTGCTTGGTCCCGTGATCCTCGGAACCCTCACGCGCGGCTATCGAGACCGGCGGCTTCTGTTCCTTCCCTACATCCTCCGTGGCGCCGGTGACGTGCTCCTGGGCCTTCTTACCGTTCCCCTGCTGGGCCAAATGGTGCTATTTGTGTATGGACTGAATACCTCGAGCGGAATGGTGACCTACCAGTCCGTGATGCAAGTGGAGATCCCCGATGCAATGCGCGGCCGTGTTTTCACCCTCATGGACGTTGGATGGAACAGTTCCCGTCTTGTCTCGATAGCTCTCGGTGGGCTCTTAGCCGACCGCTTTGGCGTTGCCGTGGTCTACTACCTCGGGGGAACATTCCTCGCGTGTGCCGGCGTCGTGGGTCTGGTGACGGTGCCGTTGGACACTCAGAGATCTAGAGGTACCATGAGGGCGTGAGAAACCGTCTGGTGCAGAGGACCTGTCAGTCCTCCCACTGGTTGGGAGGCGCAGGAGCCGTCTTGAGCTGTAGTGGGATGCTTGTCGCCGCCATCGCCGGCGGCGCGGGACGCGACGGCCGGCTCCATGGCAGGAATGGAACAGTCCTCGTCGAATCCAGGATGGGTAAACGCGATTAATAGCGTCGGCCGGCCGCTGCTCATTGTCTCCTTAGTGCTGATCGTCTTGGGGCTGTGGCCGCGTGGAAGGGCAGCGGTTGCACTCGCTCTCATTGGCTCGATGCCGTTGTACGCCTTCATGTTCGTCCACTACAACCTGCTACCGGCGATCGCGGCGGCCTGATCCTGGCAGCC
>QHBP01000435.1 GCA_003244175.1 Chloroflexota bacterium
CGAAACTTTAAGGGACACCCTGCACAGCGGTCGGTCAGACAAGTCCCACTCAAAGGGCGCGAGAGACTCTTAAACGACATCTCGGCGCTGCTATAGTGGACACGGAGGTGACCACAGTGAAGGTTGTAACGGTGCGCCATTTCCGCGACCGAGCTAGCGAGATGTTCCATTCTGAGGATGTCATCCTCGTAACGCGCGACGGGAAGCCGGCCGGTTTCTACATCCCCTGGGATAAGCCCGACCTCCCTCTGGAGCTTCGCCGCGAGCTTTTCGTCGAACTGGGTGATGCCATCCGAGCTGAACGTGAGGCGGGAGGGGTGACGGAAGAGGAGGTCCTGGCTGACTTCGCCGAGTGGCGTTCTGCCCGCCGCCGTCGTCGCTGACGCCAACGTCCTGCTTTCCGCTGTCATCGGCGGTCGGGCGCTCGTGGTTCTCCGGCATGTACGAGGGCCACGATGCATCACGACTCCGGCGGTGATTGCGGAGGTGGGGGAGTACATCCCGCCACTGGGTGCCAGAAAGCGACTCAACGTTGACCGCCTCCTGGCCGAGTTCCACCTCCTTCCCTTGGCCATCATCGGCGCCGACATCTATGAGCCGTTCCTCGAGGAGGCGCTACGGCGCATAGGTCACCGCGATCCGGACGACTGGCCCACTGTGGCTCTAGCGCTCGCGCTCGACCTGCCAATCTGGTCGCAGGACAAAGATCTGGCCGTCGCCGGACTGACCGTGTATACGACCGGCCAGTTGCTCGACGCGCTGAGAGATGAGACGAAGACCGGCGCAAACGAGTAAGACGCTGCGGGCCTGTAGCGGCAAGGAGCGGGTAAAGCTGCGAGGGTCCTTCTCAGTGCTTCGGTCCCTCGTTGCTCACCTCCGGCATGTCACCCCTGTGGCCACGCGGGCCTTCATAGCTCCGTTCGCCATGTCAGCGTGGCGCGAAGCAGAAGGGGGCTCCCGACGGACGCAAGGCCTTGGTCCACACTCAGACCGCCTTGTTCCGGTTGCAGCTCTTTGACCTCTCAGCCGAGCACATCGTCGACCATGAAACGGAGACCCGGTACGACCGTGGACTCGATCTCTTCACCGCGTCCTGCTCTGAGAGACAGGCCATACCTATCATCGATCGGGTTTGTGTGACGCTCGATAGCCTGACCCGGAACGTCGACGATCCAGCACTCGGCTATTCCTGCCCGTGCGTAGATCGGT
The DNA here is from genome assembly GCA_003244175.1 of Chloroflexota bacterium. Taxonomy (GTDB): domain Bacteria; phylum Chloroflexota; class UBA5177; order UBA5177; family UBA5177; genus QHBP01. The sequence continues at coordinate 1,210 of QHBP01000435.1, forward strand.
AGCTTGGTGCCCCGGTCGTATGTGAGGGAAGTATCGGAGACCTCGATCAGGAGTATCACGTCTTCGGGAGCGGGCAGATCGTCGCCATAGTCTCGAGTCTGGATTACCGCGATATCGGGCTCGGGCTCCTGGTATTCGCCGAACTGTACCGGGCTCTGGATGTTGACTGTCGCACTGTTGCCAAGGTATTGGACCAAGCGCCGGTTGATTCCGCTGACGCAGGTCACGTGACGGCCTCCGATCGGGTTCATCTCAACAATCTCCCCATCAATGAGCTCCACCCGGTCGTCTTCCGAGAGTATTCCGGTCTCAGCCATCTGGTGGTAGTCGCTGACGGTAAAGTGCCGGTGCGACGGCTCCGTCGTCATATTCCCTCCCATGCTTTCCTTCAGCGTCAGGCTACAGAATGGGCGTTTGTGAGAGGCGGAAAGACACCGCGTTTGACTATTTCATCCACCTGGTTACACTCAGTATCCTACTCGGAGGGTAGGAATGCTGGGAAAGGGCACGGGGAGAAGTAGTAAGGAGTGCATCTTTCTAAGAATGCCTGCACACTTTTGGAGCATAGTCGCGCCGGAAAAGTCTGAATATGCTCACGGGGTAACTGCCAACACAACCCAGGAGGATACCCATGCGCGACCTACTCTCACTGGAAGACTGCGCACTAGCGGAACCCACGCCGGGATCACAGCGAGCATACCAATGGATGTTTCGCATACTGGGAGCGTACCTGGATGAGAGACCGCCCTCTCGTATCTCTCTTGTGGAACTGCCCGACGGATTCCTTCTCCGGTTGTATCCCTACACTGATCTGAATGGCTCGGAGCAACAGGTGGTCCATTTCCAGCGTGAAACTCTGGGTACGCAGCTCAAGCAGCTCTTGCAGGGTAGGAAGGGACGCAGCGCTCGGACGTTTCAGCATCGAGGTGTCTGGTCTTCATTCGAGAATGGGCATCAGGATTTGTTCCGTTCGCTCGGCTATGAGCTGGACGAAGCATCCGCGCAGGGTGTCCTCATCGATGAACTGGAAGATGGCGTCCTGTTAACGTACAGGTACCTCGATTCCGCTGCCTCTTCGTGGAAGAAGCGCATGAGGGTGCTCACACGGGAAGACATTCAGACGATTCTTGATGATGCTCTCGAACGTCGAGAACAGCCGGTGAAGGAGTTTGCCCATCAACGCCGACGGGCATAGTGACGGTAGAACAGACAGCCAATCCGCTGGAAACTCTGCGTCGCCTGTGTCTGGAGCTACCCGAGACGACGGAACGCCTCAGCCATGGCGAGCCAACCTGGTTCGTCCGCGGCAAGCAGACATTTGTGACGTATGCCAACCATCATCATGACGACCGTCTCGCATTCTGGTGCGCCGCTCCTGCGGGGATGCAACAAGCATTGGTCGATTCGGATCCGAAACGGTTCTTTGTGCCGCCGTACGTAGGTCATCGCGGCTGGATCGGAATGTGGTTGGACGTGATCCTAGATTGGGTTGAGATTGCGGAGCTGGTCGTCGACGCGTGTCGAACGATTGCTCCCAGGAAGCTGATTTCGGAATTGGACACGCGCGACAGCGTCTGACCGCATGCGACTCCGAGTCAGATCATACCCCTTCGGAGAAAACGCGGGCCGGCTGTGACACGGTCATCCGTAGAAGGCCCCGGAGTCTCCTAAGAACCGGCGCCGGCGCCGTCCTCCAGCACGAACGTGATGACCAAGTTCACCTGGTAGCTCACGACCTTGCCGTCGTCCAAATTGACCTGTTGCTCCTTGATCCAGGCACTGCTTACATGGCGAAGCGTCTGGTTCGCACGGGCGATGCCTTGCTTTACGGCATCCTCGAAGCTCTGAGTAGATGTGGCGCTGATTTCGGTGACTCTGGCGACGGACATGGTACAGCTCCTCTCTTTCTACTCGCGGGGACACCCTGCGGACCCCGCTCATGTCAATGCGCTCTCTGGCGCGAATGCTCCTCTCCATGCTAGCTCTATCGCCCATCCTCAGGCGATATCTTCCGTGAGGATTACGTGCTGTGGTACGGTTCCATCCGGCGCCGGGCCAATTGGTTCTCCTGCCGATGCCGCCTCCGCCAGCGCGCCGAATGCGACGACCTCGGCTCCCAGCACAAGGATGAGCGCGAAGAAGTAGATCCATACGCCGAGGATGGCGATGGGAGCCAGGACGGCGCCGAATCGCTTCGGGTGGAAGAAGACGGCGTACAGCGGCCACATGTAGCTGAGGACCTGAAAGAGGAGGGCCGCGATCAGCGCGCCCCGCCAGACGTGTCCCACCCTAAATCGCGGCTCAATGTTGGGAAACACGGCATAGATGACGAAGAACAGCAGGAAGGCGGCGAGAAAACTGACGATCGTACCGACGACGAAAGAACTCGCGCCGGTCAGGGGAAAATCCGTGAGGAAACGACTCACTATCGCTCCCGCCGTCGTCCCGGCGATGATCACCAGCATCAGGGTCGTGAAGACGAAAATCATTGCGATGTCCAGGGCCTTCTCTTTGATGAGCGGGCGCCCACGCACCAAAAAGATGGGCTGGAAGACGGTGGAGATGGCGCCCCCGATATTGGAGGCGCCCCAGAGGATGCCCAGGACGCCGAGAATGCCAAGCAGCCCCGTGTGTTGCACGGCCAGACGAACCACATCGCGAAGGTCCCCCGGGGTCAGCACGTTCTGCAAGGATTGGCTCAGGTTGGCGATGACGATCCGCTGCCTCACTGGGTCGTGCAGGACCAGGCCACTGATCGCGATCAGACCAACGACGATCGGGATGACGGATGACAAAACTCCCCATGCAACCACCGAAGCCAACATGGTGACGTTATCTTTGAGCACCTTACCGATGAATCGGCGCGGTCCGGAGGATTGTGGCACGCGGTCTCCCTTCTGGAGCTGTAGGGCAAGGTCGGGACCTCTGGGCATGGTCGGACCTCGGACCCGTTCGATTCTAGGTCCAGCCGGTGGAGGGGCCGCAGAAATCACGCGACAAAGGCGAGCCCGTTTGGAGGACAATGGCCTACACGCGGTTGCCGGTGGAATGGGGGATTGCCGTGACGGCCCAGGATCTCGACCAGCGCTTCTTGAGCTTCCAGGACTATATCGATTGGCGGGCGTGGAGAGGTCTGTCGGACGACGAGCAGGCGCCTCCCTATGCGCATCCCGTCGACGGGTGGATCCTCCGCACACTCGAGTCCACGCCCGTGAAACACGTTCTGGACAAGGCCATCGATTCCCTGATCTCGCTCCAGCTCGGCCGTCTCTTAGCGGAGGGCATCCCCATCGACCACAAGTCCTTTCCCGATCTGTTCGACGTCCTTTCGGAATCCTCGAGAACGCTCGGGATCTCCGTTCCACACGCCCTCATGGGCGCTTTTGGAGACGGTTTCAATGCCTTCACCGCCGGCACGGATGACTACGCTTTCGTCTTCATCACGGACGCCTTGCTGCAGTCCTTCTCGACCGCCGAGGCGAAATTCGTGATCGGGCACGAGTGCGGCCACATCGCATCCAAGCACATGGTGTACCACACCCTCGTCGAGGCTCTGGCGCACAGCGCGCTCGCGCTCCTCGGCCCGCTGGGACAGGCGGTTCGCCGGTTCGCGGGCGTGCCGCTCCTGGCGTGGTCGCGCCGATCGGAGATCACGTGCGATCGCGCCGGCCTTCTGTGCTGCGGCGACATCAAGACGGCGGAGCGCGCACTCGTCCGTCTCGTGGCAGGATTTGCCGACGCGGGCAAGGTCGACATCGACGATTATCTTCGACGATTCAAGCAGATGTCGGACTTTCACGGCGCCTCAGCATGGCAGGAAATGCTGCGTAGCCATCCAATGATCCCGAAGCGTATCGAGGCCCTCCGCCTGTTTGCTCGCTCCGAGCTCTACTACGACCTGGTTGGACAGAGCCCGCCCGCCGATGTCGACCTGCTGAAACAAGCGGATCTCGACCGTCTTACGAACCACATCGTCAGGCCATGACCTCCGTCAGCCCTGTCACCGCCTCGTCCATTCTCGAAGAGATTGAGACGATTGCTCTCGAGCTGAATGAGAACGAGCTGCTCGAGTCCGTGAGGGCGATACGCGATCACAATCAGGCGGCGAAGCTCCGACTTCTGGTGGTGGGAGCGACGGGATCGGGCCGGTCGGCTCTGGTGAATCTGCTCCTTGGCGACGCGGGCCTTCTCCCGCGGTCACCCGTGCCGAAGCCCGCGGTGGGCGTTGAGATTCGCCATGGCGAGCAGACGGAAGTAACGCGCGTGGGTAAAGACGGCACGAGCTTGGCGGTCGCTCCGGACCAAATTCGATCGTTGATCATGAATGCGGATGCTGCGCGCGACGAGAGAGTGGAAATTCACGTCCCGTGCGACGTCCTGCGGACGTGCGACGTGCGGATCGAATCCCTGGAGGCTGGGTACGCGGCCGGCAAGTGGCGCAACGTGTTGGCGGCCATCGACTATGTCGCCCTGGTGCTCAACGCCGGCGCGTTGCTGTCCGAAGCTGAGCGGGGATTCATTCGCGAGTATCTGGCAACAGACATCGGCCTGGAACGCGTAGCGATTGTCATCAATCAGATGGATTTGGTACCCGAAGAGGAGCGTTCTTCCCTCGTCGACCTGGTCCGTACCTTCCTCGGCCCATATCAGAGCCAGCCCGCCATCATCGAGCTGGCAGCGCGAGATGCGAGCTTCGAGGAT
>QHBP01000343.1 GCA_003244175.1 Chloroflexota bacterium
CCGCCTTGAGAGGGCGGTGTCCTAGGCCGCTAGACGAATGCGCCCGGAGAGAGTTAAAACAGGCCGGCGCAGAGGATTCTATCAGTGCCGGTCCGTCCCCTACAACGAGAGGCAAGCGTCAGTAGCTGATAAAAGACAGGACCCGCACCCCGTACGGCGCCAGCCGCTCGCGGCCGCCCAGAGCCGGCAGCTCGACCAGGACCACCACCGCCGCAGGCGTCGCACCCAGCTCCAGCACCATGTCCAGAGAGGCGGCGAGCGTTCCCCCGGTGGCGAGCAGGTCGTCGACCAGCAGCACTCGCTGCCCCGGCAGAACACCATCGCTGTGCATCTCGAGCGTGTTCGTACCGTACTCGAGAGTGTATGCACGACGCACCGTGTCTGCCGGCAGCTTGCCCAGCTTGCGAATTGGCACAAATCCGGCGCCCAGTACGAAGGCGATGGGAGTTCCGAAAATGAACCCGCGCGACTCCATCGCGACCACCGCGTCGATACCGGTCCCCCGAAAGGGTGCCGCCATGACCTCCACGGCGTTGTGGAACGCCTCGGCGTCCTGCAAGACCGTGGTAATGTCGTAGAAGAGAATGCCCTCGTGGGGAAAATCCGGGACTTCTCGGATTTTCGCTCGGACACTTTCGACCACGACCCACCCCCGCTGTGCTGAGCAGCACATTATAGCGACCCGTTTCCGGCCTCCTGGAGGATGTGGTGGTTGTTGCGCAGCGAGTCGACGAGCGCGTCGTCGCCGTCGCCTGGGAGCGCCAGCGCATCCCTGTGCGCCCGTTGCAAGCCCTCGATCTCCGGGTCGTGTACCGCGGTGTCCCGTCAGATGCCGGCGGTCCCGACTACCAGGATGCGATTCTCTGCTGGCGTGGGCGGCACCTCGTGAACGGGGACGTGGAGTTCCACTCTCAATCTTCGGATTGGTATCGCCACGGACATCACACGAATCCCGCGTACAACCGCGTCGTGCTTCACGTGGTCTGGAACGACGACACGGGGAGCACCGTACGCGCCGATGGCGAGCACGTCCCAACCCTCGAGGTCGGCGATGAGGACGTGATTCCTCGCCCGGGGACCGAAGCCGCCGCGGCGGCTCCGCTTATCGTTCACCCGTGCACAGCACGGTATGCCACGTTGGACGCCTCGGAGCTGGAGCGGGCCGTGCGTCGATCGGGGCTGATCAGATTCGAGCGGCGAAGAGCGCTGGCGGAGGCGGACATGAGTGCCCAGCCAGCCGACCAGGTCGTGTACACGGGCCTTCTCGAAGCGATGGGCTATTCCTCCAACCGAGCCGCCTTTCGCTCGCTCGCGGAAGCGGTTCCGTACGCCTGGCTCCAAACCATCGACCCCCAAGACTGGGAGGGAGTGCTTCTGGATGCGGCTGGCCTGGGTGAGCCCAGCGGAATGCGTCCACCGGCCCACCTCCCACCCGATGCCTGGAGGCTATCTCGTCTGCGCCCGTCCAATCACCCGGCGCGTCGTCTCGCCGCCGTCGGGTCGCTACTGCGCAGGTTCGGCCCACGGCTTGCCGATGGCCTCGTCGCCGCCGTCGAGTCCGCTCCCGAACGCCTCCACCTTCGCGCGTCCCTGATGGTCGGTGGGAACGATCATGCAGTCATCGGGCCCGGCCGCGCCGATGAGGTGGTGACGAGTGTCGTCTTGCCGTTCTGCGCGGCTATGGGTCCATCCGAGCGGCCGCTACAGCTTTTTGAGGCCTACTACTCCCCTCCGCCCAATCGCTGGACGCGCGCGATATGCTCGACCCTGAGTCTGGCGGGACATCGGTACGAACCAAAGACGGCGGTCCAACATCAAGGTCTGCACCACCTGTATGTGGAGCACTGCCGGGTAGAGCGTCGCAAGGGCTGCCCGCTGTGTGGAGGCGGCCGCGAAAGCTAGCTCCGCTCATTTAAGGGTCGTTGCAAGCGTCGTCACCCTCGGCCACGAGAGCCTCCATTTCGTACCAGTCCTTCCCCTGTTTCATCTCGACTTCCAGCGGCACCTGTAGCTCCATTGCGTGCCCCATCGTCCGCCGCACCAGTTGGGCAACCGGCTCCAGATCGTTCTCGGGCACGTCGAACACCAGCTCGTCGTGGACCTGCAGCACCATCCTTGCATCCGGCCAGTCCTCGACAAGGGATTTGTGAATCCGAATCATCGCGATCTTGATGATGTCCGCGGCTGTTCCCTGGACCGGCATGTTGATGGCCGCTCGCTCCGCGGCCTGTCGCAGGCCGGGGTTGGCCGAGTGGATCTCGGGCACGTACCGCCGTCGTCCCAGGAGGGTCGTCACGTATCCGTCCTCGTAGGCGCTCAGCCGAACACTGTCCATGAACGCCTTGACGCCGGCGTATGTCTGGTTGTAATTGGCGATGAATTCGCCGGCTTCCCGACGCGAGATGCCGGTCTCGTAGGCCAGTCGCGCCTCGCCGATGCCGTACACGATGCCGAAATTGACGACCTTGGCGATGCGCCGCTGATCGGCTGTCACGTTGTCGATGTGCACCCCAAAGACCGCCGACGCGGTGGCTCGATGAATGTCCTCGTTCGTTAGAAACGCTCGCAGTAGCCGATCGTCTCCAGACATGGATGCCAGAACGCGCAGCTCGATCTGGGAGTAGTCCGCGGCCAGGAGCAGGTTGCCGGCCTTTGACGGAACAAAAGAGCGTCTGATTTGCCTCCCCAGGTCGCCTCTCACGGGGATGTTCTGCAGGTTGGGATTGGACGAGCTAAGCCTGCCGGTGGCGGCGACGGTCTGATTGAAGTCGGTGTGCACCCTTCCCGTTCGCGGATTGATCAGGGCCGGCAATGCGTCCACGTATGTGTTCTTGAGCTTGATCAGCTGGCGGTACTCGAGGATGTCGTCGACGATGGGGTGAGCACCCTTCAGCCGCTCCAGTACCTCGATGTCCGTCGAGTAGCCGCTCTTCGTGCGCTTACCGGAGGGCAGCTGAAGCTGCACGAAGAGGATCTGTCCCAGCTGTTGCGTGGAGCTGATATTGAAGCGCTGGCCGGCTCGCTCGTAGATGCGCGCCTCCAGCTCCCCGAGGGATTCCGTCATATCGCGCGACATCTCTGCCAGGGAAGCGGTGTCGAGGGCGATCCCCGCTCGCTCCATGTCCGCCAGCACCTCGACCAGCGGCATCTCCACGTCGTTGAGGAGTGAGGTGAGCTGCTTGACTTCCAGATCGGCGAGCAACAGCTCGGTCAGCTGAAGCGTGACGTCGGCATCCTCGCCGGCGTGAGAGGCGCCTGCCTCTATGTCGACAAGGTCCATCGTCACCTGATTCTTGCCCTTGCCGAGGAGGCTCTCTATGGGCGTCATTTCGCGGTTGAGCCTGACCAGTGCGAGAGCGTCGAGCGAGAGGCCGCGTCCCACCGGATTGGCCAGGTACGCGGCCACCATCGTATCGAGATGCAAACCGCGCAACGTCATGCCGTGCTCCCGTAAGACCGTCATGCCGTACTTGAGGTCATGAGCGATCTTGCGCACACTCTCGTCCTCGAATACCGGCGCGAGAGCCCGAATCACGTCGACAAGTGGAACCTGTTTCCCCTCGGCATGCGCGAGCGGAACGTACCAGGCATGACCGGGCCTCGTCGCAAAGGACAGTCCGACGAGGGTGGCGCGCAGAGCGTCCGTTCCGGCGGTCGCGCTATCCATGGCGAAGGTACCGGCGGCCCGCAGGTCGTCGACAAGCGCCTGCAGGGACGCCCGGTCGTCGACGATGCGCGTCACGGTTCCCAACGGCTGCGGATCCGCGGCCTCGAGGACCGCGATCGAGGTCGCGACGTAGGTCGCATCGTCGCTTTGAAGGCGCGCGACCTCCCGATTGGGAAGGGCCTCGCGCGCGTCAAACATGCTGAGCTGCTCGGCCGGCGCTCCTGGAAGCGCGGTCGCCGCCATCGGCCTCGGCATCATCGTCTGGATGCGTTCGATAAGAGAACGAAACTCGAGTAGCCCAAAAAGCCGTATCAACCGGTCGCGATCGATCTCGCCCCAGGCACTGCCGTCGAGCGACAACGATACCGGCACCGTGCGGACTATTGTCGCCAGCCGCTTGCTCTGAAGAACCCGTTCACGCGCCGGCTCCAGAGCGACCCGCATTTTCTCGACCAGCTCATCCAGGTGGTCGTACAATCCCTCGACGGAGCCGTGAGCCTGCAGTAGCTTGGACGCGGTTTTGTCACCGATGCCCTTGACGCCGGGAATATTGTCGGACGAATCTCCCACCAGAGCCTTGTAGTCGGGGATTTGCGAGGGATCGAGACCGTATCGCTCACGCACCCCGTCCGTATCGTAGATCCGCGTGTCCACCATTCCCCGGCGCGGTGTCAGAACCGACACGCGCGCGTCAACCAGCTGGAGCGCGTCAAGATCGCCGGTCAGGATCACCGTCTCGAGACCCTCCCGTTCGGCCTGGAGAGCCAGCGTGCCGAGGATGTCGTCGGCTTCGTATCCATCCTGCTCGTAAATCGGGATGTTCATGGCCTCGGCGACCTCGCGGACGCGACCGAACTGCGAGACCAACGGCCTGGGTGTCGGTGGTCGTGTCGCCTTGTACTCGGCATAAGCGTCGTGTCGGAAGGTGGGTGTGGGGCGATCCATGGCCATGATGACGTGCGTGGGCCGCTCGGTGTCGATGGCTTTCAGCAACATCGAGCTGAAGCCAAACACCGCGTTAACAAGCTCGCCCGACGATGTGCTCAGGTCGGGAAGAGCATGGAAGGCACGATGGATCAGGGCATGACCGTCGACCAGGAGCAGCCGTATCTCCGAGGTCATCGTTCTCTCCTTCCTCACGCCGGGACTCCCGCCCCACCCGGAGGCGCTACCCGCCGTTCCGTCTCATCCAGTGCACGAAGGCAAGGTCCGACCTCGCGCCCGTGACGCCAATCACCAGCGACAGTATGATACCGCCAATCAGTCCGCCCAGATGAGCCCGGAGATCGACGTTGGCGGCGAGAAACTGCGAAAATACCAGAGTGAGAAGGACCATCGGAAGCATCGAGGATGTGACGCGCTCACGCAGCTGGCGGGGAATGACGTCCGACGACTGGAATCGGACCGAGACCAGGGCCCCGGCGATGCCGAATATGGCTCCGGACGCTCCCACCGCGACCCCGTTGGTTTGGCCGTGGGTGACGGCCCAGGCGAAGCTTGTCAGCGAGGCTATCAGGCCGGAACCCAGGTAGATGGCCAGGAACTTCGCGCTTCCGTAGAGCCGCTCGGCCAGAGTGCCCACCACGAACAGGGACATCATGTTGAAGAGGATGTGCTCGGGGCTGGCGTGCAAGAACATCATCGTCAGAAAGCGCCACCACTGTCCCTGTTCGGCCAGTCCGTAGAAAAGCGCGCCGAATCGCCGGAGGGTCGGCTCGCTGTCGGGACCACCATAGAAGGATTCCAGGCCGTAGACGACGACGTTGATCGCGATGAGGGTGTACGTCAGGACGGGCTGGCGGCCGCGCATGAGGCCATAAAACATGTCCATCTGGGCCTGACGCGCCTCAGAGCGAGCAGCCGCCGCCTCGGGCGCCATCCGCGATCCATCATCGGTCGCGAGAGCGGCGCGTATCCACGAGGCTTCCCGCGGCCGGCGGAACCGGCTCGGCATCTCGAGCTGCTGATTTCGCAGATCAACGGCCCAGGTGGCCGGCTTGAGATTGGGCAGGTACGAGGATGGCGTGACGCGCGTCGTCACTCGCAACGCGCTCGCATCCGCACCGTTCGCATAGACGGCGACGACAATCAGGGTGAGCGTGCCGGCCGACAGCGCGCCGCCCGAGGCTATGCCTCGGGCAATCTCATCCCATCGCGCTTGCAGGCGCTGCGGCGAGAGTCCATCCGCCAGGATGAGAGCGTACACGCTCTGAGCCCCTGGCGAGTTGACAAAAAACAGCCGGTCCCAGCCGGACGTCCAGGCAGCAAGGGCCGGCCCCAGGCCGGTCGTGACCATCTGCTCGGCCCCTTCCGCACCGAAGACACGGTCGAGACTCTCGAGAAAGTAGGGGTAATCCCCCGTACCGATCACACCGCGAGGGCGTCGACCTGCTCGCGCAGGCGCCTTGCCCGTTCCTCGAGCGTGTCCGCACGGACACGCTCGCGCTCCACCACGTGCGACGGAGCTCGCTCCGTGAATGCGCTATTCGACAGCTTGGCCCGAACCTTTTGTAGCGCGCCGGCGACGTCCTCCAGGTCTTTGCCAAGTCGGTCACGCTCCGCGCGGACGTCCGTCATCTCGGCGAGCGGCAGGAGAACGGTCACGGAGCCGACGAGGATGGAAACGATGTTCGGCCGGCGCTCGGGCATCGCTGGCGCCAGATCGAGGGGTCGCAGCCGTCCCATGCGAGAGATCAGGGCCGCCGATGCCTCGACGCTGCCGTCGTCATCGGCGGTAACGACGGAAGCCGGGATGTACTTCCCCGGCTCGACGCCGTACTGTGCTCGAGCGGCTCGCACCTCGCGCACGATGTCTCGGACCACGCCCATATCGCGTTCAACCGCTTCATCCCGGGACCCAGCATCCGGCCAGGGCGCGGCCATGATGCTTTTCGGAAGATCCTGGTGCCAGCCACTGAGCTCGCGAGCCGCCGGCGATCCCGTCTCGCGCAGGAATCCCCAGATTTCCTCCGTGAGAAAGGGCATATAGGGATGCAGCAGCCGCACTGTGTTGTCCAGTACAGACCAGAGCACGGCGCGCGCCGTGAAGCCTCCCACGATGTCGGAGCCGTCAAACAGGCGCAGCTTGGCGACCTCGAGGTACCAATCGGCCAGCTCGGCCCAGGCAAAGTCAAACAGCCTTTGCCCAGCTCCGCTGAGCTCACACCTCTCGAAGTCCCGCGTGGCGGCCTGGGTGACGGCGCTCAATCGACTCAAGATCCACCGATCCTCGGGCCGGAAATCGAGGTTTCCGGCCTCGTCATCCACCTGATTGCTCACGATGAAGCGTGCCACGTTCCAGATCTTGTTGGCGAAGTTCCTCGCCTGTTCCACGCGATCGGCGGAGAACCGAATATCTTGCTGGTGAGTGCTCCCGGAGGTGATGAGACCGAATCGCAAAGCGTCGGCCCCGTAGATCCGCACGAGGTTCAGCGGATCGATGCCCGTCCCCAGCGACTTGCTCATGCGCTGTCCCAGATGATTGAGGATCGTGGGGTTGATGAGCACCACCGGGAAGGGAATGTCGTCCATGAATTTGAGGCCGGTCATGATCATGCGGGCGATCCAGAGATAGAGGATCTGGCTCGAGGTGTTCATGAACGACGTCGGATAGAACGTCTCGAGATCCTCGGTCCATTGGGGCCATCCCAGAGCGGCAAAAGGCCACAGAGCGGAGCTGAACCAGGTATCGAGCACGTCCGGGTCCTGCCTCTCAATAGCGGCTCCGCAGTCCGTACATGCGTCGGGCCAGCTTTTGCTTGCGACCGCGTGCCCGTTGGCGCAGTAATAGATGGGGATGCGATGTCCCCACCACAGCTGGCGCGAGAGCGTCCAGGGCCGAATGCGCTCCATCCAGTCAAGGTAGACGCGGGACCAGCGCTGCGGGATGAAGGTCACCCGCCGGTCGTGAACGACGTCGATCGCCGGCTGCGCCAGCTCGTCCATCTTCATGAACCACTGCTCGGACAGGAGCGGCTCCAGCAGCGCGCCGCAGCGCTCGCACGTCGGTACGAGGTGCCGCAGCGGTTCGGTCTTGACGAGGAATCCGCCCTCCTGAAGATCACGCAAGACACTTTCCCGCGCCTCCGCGACGCTCTGACCCCGATACGGCCCTCCCACCTCGGTGATGCGTGCCTGAGGATCGATCGCGATCGGCATGGGTAGGCCGTGCCTCTCGCCAACCTCGAAATCCGCGAAGTCGTGGGCCGGTGTGATCTTCACGGCACCGGTACCAAACGCCATATCTACCATCGAATCGGCGATGATGGTCAACGGGCGGTCGAGTAGGGGCAAACTGACCTCTTTGTCTACAAAAGCAGAGTACCGCGCGTCATCGGGGTGCACCGCGACCGCAACGTCGCCCAAAATCGTCTCGGGACGCACCGTGGCCACCACGATGTCACCATCGCCCGCGACGAACGGGTAGCGAAGATAGTAGAGGGTGTCGTCCCGCTGTTCGTCCTCCACCTCGATGTCGCTAATGGCCGAGTGACAACGCACGCACCAATTGATGACCCGCCACCCACGGTAGATTTTCCCTTCGCGGTACAGGCGTATGAAGAACTCGAGCACCGCATCGACATACGCGGGGTCCATAGTGAAACGCTCACGGCTCCAGTCGAACCCGCAACCCATGGCGCGGAACTGACGGCGGATGTTGTCGGCGTACTGGTCCTTCCATTCCCATACGCGTTCCAAAAACCGTTCCCGTCCCAGGTCGTCGCGCGACAGGCCTTCCGCCGCCAGTTGTTTCTCCACGACGTTCTGGGTGGCGATACCGGCGTGGTCGGTTCCGGGAAGAATGAGGGTTTTGAAGCCGCGCATGCGCTTGTATCTGCCGAGGACGTCCTCGATACCGTAGGTCAGAGCGTGGCCCATGTGCAGGTCACCAGTGACGTTCGGGGGCGGGATCGTTATGCAGAACGTCGGACGGGTCGAATTCGGATCCGGCCGGAAGAGTCCCGTTTCTTCCCACCACGCGTAGCACCGCTCCTCGACCTCGGCCGGCCGGTATGCGGGCGCCATGTCAGGGCGTGCGTCCGTCTCGCTGGTCATCTCACCGTCCCTGCCCGAAAAACGGCGGCCCCACGTGCCTGGAACGCGTGGGACCACCAAGTCTGCGTTTCATCGCGGTCTGACCGCATCTTACTGTGCAGTCTGTCTGGGGGCCAATTCCTCGTGCACCGCCGTGGCCGGGCCCACGACCATCCGTATGGCTTCGGTGCTGATCGCTCCCTGGCGAACCACGGTTATTCCCCCCTCGCCGACCTCGACCACCGTTGACGGATCGCCGCCACTCACGCCTCGATCGTCCCGAAGCACCGCGTCGACATCCGGGAGTCTCTCCGCGGCCCGCTCGGCTTCGGCGGCGGGTGGCTCCCCGCTGCGATTTGCGCTTGTTCCCACAATAGGCTCACCGAGGACCTGGAGCAGCTGCAGACACGTCTTGCCAGCCGGCACGCGGAGGGCAATCGTCCCTCGATTCTGCGTCACACCCCGGGGAGCGGATGCTGCCGCCGGCAGGACGAGAGTCAGGGCGCCGGGCCAGAAGGAGCCGATCAGCTTCCATGCCACACGTGGTGGTGGCTCCGCGAGCATCGGAATGTCCGTTGCCGTGCTCAGCAAGACCGGCACGCGTCTTTCGCGGGCTCGATCTTTGATGCGGTACACGCGATCGACAGCATCCGGCTGAAAGACACTTGCGGCGATGCCGTAAAGCGTGTCCGTGGGGACTATGACCACGCCTCCGTCGCGCAGAATTCGCGCTGCTCTCAGCACGTGACGTGGATTGTCGCCTGACAGAAGCTCCGGCTGATTCACGTGCCTGGCGACCCCCGAGCCGCCATGACGATGCGGGGACTGTGTGCGTAGTCGTCCAGGACGCGCACCGTCAAGTGCGGCAGGGAGGACGAAAATAACCGGCGCGCGGCTTCGGTCTGACGCGGATCGATCTCCGCCGCGATAGGGATCTCCCACCCCCTCCGGAGCATCTGGTCGAGCAGCTCGGCGTAGAGCTCCAGCCCGGTCTCGCCGCCCCCGAAAAGCGCGCAGCAGGGCTCGTGCCTGACCTCGCGCGGCAGATCCCGCATCATCGACAAGGACAAATAGGGTAGGTTGGCCACCATCGCATGCGGGGGCTCATCGATCGGCTCGAGAAGGTGGCCGTGCAAAAGCGTCACGCGAGCTGTCGCTCCCACTCGTGCTAGATTGTCGGCGGCAACTGACAGGGCTTTCCGGCTCCGATCCACCGCGATGATCCGTGCCGCTGGAAGGGCAAGCGCCAGCTCGGCTGCGATCACCCCCGACCCGGTGCCGATGTCGGCGACCGTCCGGGCGCCTATGAATGTGCAAAGCTCAACTGCCGTCTCGAGCAGGCGCTCGGTCTCCGGCCGCGGAACGAGTGCGCGCGGCGAGGACGCGTACTCGCGCCCATGCCACTCAACCCATCCGCGCAGATACGCGATCGGTTCGCCCCCTGCTCTTCTCCCCACGAGGCCCTCAAAGGCCCTCCATTGGCGGCTGTGCAGGTCATCGTCACCGTGAGCGAACAGCCACGCACGCGACGTCCCCAGCACGTGTCCCAACAGCAGCTGAGAATCGAGCGCTGGGCTGTCCGACGAGGCCAGCCGTACGCGGCCCCAGCGCAGGGCGTCGTCCACAGTGCCGGTAGCGGAGAGGGCCGGGTTCATGCCGCCCCATCGGACTCCAGACCCTCAGCGCGCTCGCGCATCGCCAGCTGCTCGATGAGTGGTCCGACATTGCCGTTCATGATGGACGGCAAGTTGTGCACGCTTGCTCCGATACGGTGGTCAGTCACCCGATCCTGCGGAAAGTTGTACGTGCGAATCTTCTCACTGCGATCTCCCGTTTGCACCTGCGACCGCCGGGCGTCACCCTGCTCCCGCGCTCGACGCTGTTCCTCCAGGTCGTAGAGCCGGCTGCGCAAGACGGACATCGCGCTTGCCTTGTTTTTCAGCTGCGATCTCTCGTTTTGACAGGTGACGACGATGCCGGTCGGCAGATGCGTTATGCGCACCGCACTGTCGGTGGTGTTGACGCCCTGACCGCCGTGCCCGCTTGAGCGATACACGTCGATACGCAGGTCCTCCGACCGCAGCTCCACGTCCACGTCCTCGGCCTCGGGCATGACGATCACGGTCGCCGTGGAGGTATGGATACGACCCTGCGATTCCGTTGCCGGAACACGCTGTACGCGATGCACACCGCTTTCCCACTTAAGCTTGCCATAGACTCCGGCGCCGGCGACCTCCGCGATCACCTCTTTGATGCCGCCAATCCCCGTTTCATTCAGATCGATGGTTTCGACTGTCCAACCTCGCTGCTCGGCGAAGAGCGCGTACATGCGGAACAGCTCACGCGCAAAGAGAGCAGCCTCGTCGCCACCAGCCGCGGCTCGAATCTCGACGATCGCGTTCTTGTCCTCATTGGGGTCTTTGGGAACGAGAGCGGACCGCAGCGCGGCCAATTGTTCCTCCCTTCTATCCCGCAGCTCGCGCAGCGTCTCCCGCGCCAGGTCCCGCATCTCGTCGTCGGGATTGTCGTTCAGCACAGATTCGGCGTCAGCAATTCCTGCGTTTGTGTCTTTCAGCTGCCAGTATATGGTGACCGTGGCCTGCAGCTCCGAGTGTTCTCGCGCATATCTCTGCAGCAGAGCGAGATCATCAAACACCTGCGGTTCACCCATGAGGCGGCCGAGCTCTTCGTACCGGCGCTCCATGGCATCCAGTCGATCGATCATGGCGCCGACTTCATCCGGCGGCGCCCGAGGTCGTGACCCGGACGGTCACGGCCGCCTGCTGGGGCTCCGGTACCACCGCTCCGTCGGCTGCGAGCACGGGCATGAGGGCCGCGATAGCAACCGCTACCTGATCGGCCGACGGCTCGCGGGTCGTCAAGCGCTGCAGCCACAGGCCCGGTTGCACCATCACCCGCACGGGCGGAAGGTGATAGTAGCGGGCGGCGAGACGCAAGATCTCGTAGCTGATCGCCGCGATGGTGGGAACCAGGATGATCCTGGCGAGGATGCCGATCAGCAAGGGAGGGTGGCCAATGAGAGCGAACACGAAGATGGAGATGACGATGACCCACAGCAGGAACGCGGTTCCGCAGCGCACGTGGACCGTGCTGAATCTCTGGACCGACGCCGGGCTCAGCTCGGCCCCGTGCTCGAAAGCGTTGATCGTCTTGTGCTCGGCCCCGTGGTACTGAAAAACGCAACGCATGCGCTCGAACCGACCCACGAGAGCCAGATAGCCGACGAACAGCAGCAGACGAATGACGCCCTCCGCTGCGTTCCCGGCAAGCGGGCCGTGGCCGCGAGCAGCTCCGCGCGCCAGGAGAAGGGGGACGACGAAGAAGAGTCCAATGACGAACGTGAGCGACACGGCCAGCATCAAGGCCACGACCTGGCGCGGGATTTTCTGATCGATCTCTCGTCCAGCCTGTACGTTGGCCGAGTACAACATCATGCGCGTGCCCAGGATGAGCATCTCCCACAGGGCTACCAGGCCTCGGATGAACGGAAGCTTCGCGACCCGCGCCCGATACAGACCGCGTGGCAGGTCCTCGCTGTAGGTGGCAAGCGTTCCGTCGATACGGCGAACCGCCACCGTTGCCTGGCGCCGGCCCCGCATCATGACGCCCTCAATGACGGCTTGACCGCCGTAGTAAAACTCAGTCATTCCTCATTCCCCAAAATTCCCCAAAAACAAAAAAACACGAGGGGCCCGCCGACGACGGTCCCCTCGTGTGTCCTTGCCGGCGTGCAGGTCGCTCCTGTCCACCCGACACCACGCTATTGCTCGATGTTGAATCGCTTTCGGAACCGCTCGACTTGACCTGCTGAGTCCACGATACGCTGCGTTCCTGTGTAAAAAGGATGGCAGTTGGAGCATACGTCGACGCGCATCTCCGCCCGCGTTGATCGCGTCATGAACGTGTTGCCGCAGGAGCATGTGACGGTTGACTCCCCATAAGCCGGATGAATGCCTTGTTTCATTGTTTCTACCTTGGGTTAGCTTGCGTTAGCTTGCTTTCACCTGATTGATGAGCAAGCGGACCTGTTTGATGAGACTGGGCAGCTGCCTCAGGACTGCGAGGGTCAATCCCGCCGCCTCGATGCGGTCTCGTTGATCCGGACCGACGGGGCGTTTCTTGGCGAAATGAGCCACTTGTAGAATCAGATTGACGGCGACACTGGCGGCTGTCAGCCCGCTGGCAACGATGGTCAGGTTTCGCAGCAGCGGGGACCCGGTGGGCATGGGCTCACCTGGAATCTTGACATCCTTCATGCTTTCGCCTCCAGACAAGAAAACCGGGAACCGCAGCTCCCGGAGTGTTACCTACCCATTGGCCGTAAGTGTAGCCGTTTATTTGGCGCCAGTCAAGGAGATCGCGATCACGAACCACCCACATGTCGTTCTTGGTGTGACCGGAAGCATCGCGGCATTCAAGGCGGCGACGCTGGCCGGCGAACTTGTAGCCCATGGGTTTGACGTTCGTGCGGTCCTGACGGAGACCGCGACCCGTTTCGTCACCCCTCTGACGTTCGAGGCCCTCACCGGTAACCAGGCCGCGACCGGTCAGTGGGACGAACCAGGCCGTGGGTCGCGCATGATCCACATCGAGCTTGGTACATGGGCGGATGTCGTCGCGGTCGTGCCCGCAACCGCCACGACCATCGCCCGGCTGTCGCTGGGCCTGGCGGACGACCTTCTTGGCGCCCTCATTCTCTCGACTCCGGCTCCGCTGATCGTAGCCCCCGCCATGGAGACCGGCATGTGGAGTCATCCGGCGACGCAGGAGCACGTCAAGACTTTGCGCGCGCGGGGTGTCCGCATCGTCGGCCCATCCGAAGGACGCCTGGCGTCCGGGACGCACGGCGAAGGGCGAATGTCCGAACCCGCAGCCATACTGGAGGCTATCCGTCAGACAGCTCGACGCCGGAGCTCGCTTCATGGATTGCGGGCTTTGGTGACCGCGGGTCCCACCCATGAGCCCATCGATCCTGTCCGGTACATCGGCAATCGCAGCTCGGGGAAAATGGGCTACGCCCTCGCTCAAGAGGCTCTCGACCGAGGAGCGGAGGTCGTGCTGATCGCGGGTCCGACGGCTCTGGCCTCTCCGCCGGGAGCTGAAGTCGTGACGATCGAGACGACGCGCGACATGCAGGCGGCCGTGCTGGAACGAGCCGGCGCCTCCGACATCGTCATCATGGCGGCGGCCGTGGCGGACTTCTCACCGGCCTGCGTTCTGCCTTCGAAGCTCAAGCGCGATGCCGGCTTCCAGCTGACCATGCAACCCACCAAGGACATCGCGCGCGCCGCGTCTGAGGCGGCGCCAGATGCATTACACATCGGTTTCGCGCTGGAGACGGAGGACCTCCTGAACGCCGCGCGCCTCAAGCTCCGACGCAAGGGACAGGCGCTTGTGGTCGCCAATGCGGTCTCCGACGGTCACGGCCCGTTCGGGTCGGACGTGAACCACGTGTTGCTGGTCCACGAAGGCGATCTTGTCGAACTGCCGGAAATGTCGAAGGTGAACGTGGCGGCGGCAGTGTGGGACGACATCGAGCGCCTTCTGGCGGCTCGTGGCAAACTACCGGGCTAACGGATCAAAACCGCTCCCATCACCGGGAGTTTCGCGTCTCTCGCCCACTCGCCCATTCGTCGCAGGTCCCGGCGCGCGGTCGAGCCCCTCTTCACGACGGCCACCATCCCCTCGACCAGACGCGACGCCAGGAGCGTCGGACCATCGTCCAACAGCCCTCTCCCCACGACCACCTGCACGCCACCAAAGCTCACAATCTTCCGCATGGCGCGGTCGTAGTCTCGAAGATCACTCAGGTCCATGAAACCACGGAACACGCCCTCGTCCCTCGATTCCGCGTCCGCTGCCATGAGCTTCTCCTCCGCGCCAAGAAATACCAACCGCACCTGGCCGCCGGCGAGGGTGACGGCGTGTGCCAGGTCGGTGGCCACCGGCAAACAGTCAATCGTCGACGTGGGAGAAGCGATCAACACCCCGGTAAGACCAGGAACGGAGAGCTCGATCTGGGCGAGAAGCAGCGACGCCTCGACTTCACGCACGGGGATCTCCTACCTCGACACGCAACCCTCTACGACCGGCTCGAGCGAGCGACGGTTACGATGACGGGCGCGCCAAGAGCATGCGACACGTCCTCCTCGTCGCGCACATTCGGGTCGAGGGCATCCCACAAGAGGGCGGCTCCCAGGGCTACAAGAGCACCCAACACGATGCGGAGCAGAAAGTTGGTAAGAGCCTTGGAGGATGGCGCGGGGCCCACCGACGCATCAGAGACGACATGCACGTACGTGCGCCGAGCCAGCTTGGGACCAATGAATTGCGAACGCCGACGCTCCATGGCCACCCCCAGATTCTTTGCCACGGCAAGGGCCGAGGCTTGGTTGGGATTCGTCACACACAAGTTGACGGTCCTGTCACGGCGGCTGCCGCCGATCGCGCCGTTGATGTCGCCTTCGGATGTCGACGGGAGTCCCGCCTTTCGAAGTGTCCCGGACAGGTACCGCGCCACGCGTTGAGACTGAGAGACGTCCAGGATGTCGTCGGCGAAAAAATTGGCGGCGGTCTCCCCCGCCAGCAGCACATCCGTTGCGCCAGACGCCCCAACCGTGAGACTTGGAGACGAAACGTCGGACACGTACAGGGTAAGGCAGGCCTGGTATCCGACGTGGCGCCGCGCCTTCAAGAACTGATATCCGCCGGCGAGAATCGTAAGTAGGAGAATGGCCGCGACGATCGGCCAACGGCGGACGAAGATTCTCCAGTATTGGGACCAGGTCAGCATCAATAGGCGCCGTGACGAGCCAGGACCGCGAGGATAGTGCGCACCAGGATTCTCACGTCGAGACGCGCCGACCAATTGTCGACGTAGGTGATGTCCATCAAGACCATTTCGTCGAACCCGAGGTCGCTGCGCCCGCTGACCTGCCAGATGCCGGTCATCCCCGGTTTAACCTCGAGCCTTCGCCGCTGTGCAGGCTCATAGCTCTCTACCTCCTCCGGGAGGGCGGGTCGGGGACCCACCAGACTCATATCGCCGCGTAACACGTTCCACAGCTGTGGCAGCTCGTCGAGGCTCCAACGTCGAATGCGCCGTCCGAGGCGCGTGCACCGGGGATCATCGCGCATCTTGAAGAGCGGGCCGTCGGCGTCGTTCTCGCCCTCCAGGGTGGTCTGAAGCTGCTCCGCGCCCGGCAGCATGGTTCGAAACTTGAGGCAGGTAAAACGTCGACCGCCTAGCCCGACGCGCTCCTGCCGAAGAAGAATCGCCCCGGTGGTCTCCAATCTGATGAGGGCGGAGAGTGCCAGCAGCAATGGCGAGAGCACGACCAAGAAGACTCCGGCGCCGATGACGTCCACGACGCGCTTGACGGCCAGCCCTATGGGCCGTAGCGGCTCCTCGCGAAGGTCCAGCAGGGGGATACCGGCGATGTCGTCGACCTGCACACGGCTCAGGCTCATCTCAAAGAGATCCGGAACGACCTTTAGGCCCACTCCGTGTTTCTCGCAGAGCTGCAGCACTGTTAGCGCCTCCTCGTGCGCCGATGCCGGAACCGCCAGGATGATCTCGTCCACGGCGTGCGCCTCCAGGAGAGGCGCAAGGTCGGCCATCGTCCCCAAAGCCCGGAAGCGCCCGAAGTCCTTGAGATTGGCGGCCTGGCGATGCTCCACGAATCCGACGAGCTGGTAGCCGAGGCCGGGCCGGCTCATGACGCTCTGCATCACCATCTTGCCAATGTTGGACGCTCCCACCACCAGCAGGCGCCGGACTCCCCACCCGCTGCGATGACAGTAGCTCTGCAGCGAGCGAAAAATGCCGCGGCCGAGTGAGAGGGAGACGATGACCAGCAGCCACAGGTAGACGATGACGCCACGGGAGTACTGAAAATTGCGCGTCATCGTCTCCAGGACGATGATGATGGCCGTCGTGATGGTGGCGGCGCTGAAGATGTGAGCGATCTCGTCGACGATCTCCGTGCTCATGCGCGAGCGATATGCCCCTCTCGCCGTGAGCACGAACAGGATCAGGGGAACCAGCAGCAGCGCGACGGGCTGGTACCGACTAAAGGAGATCTGATCGGAGATAGCTGGGCCAATCTTGAGGACGTAGCGCACGTAGTACGCGAGCGCGAAAGCTCCGTAAATGAGCCCACCGTCGACGGCCGCCATACCAAGAGGCAGGTATCTCTGCCACCGTCCGTCACGTTGCTGCACCTGAGTCGCCAGACGCGGGCTGAGGTCGATCACGAGTGTGAAGCCGCTCGCGCGTAAACGGTCAGAGTCTCGCGGGCCGCTCTGCTCCAGGTGAAATTGGAAGCACGGCGAACCCCCTCCTGTCGCAGGCGAGCGCGCAGCGCAGGATCCGTCACCATGCGAGTGATCGCCATCTGCAGACCTTCCTCCGACCCTGGTTCCACCTGAAGACAGGCACCGCCGCCGATCTCCCTCAGGGCGCTCGATGCGGACGTGATGCACGGAACGCCGCACGACATCGCCTCAAGCAACGGCAGGCCAAACCCCTCGTACGCGGGCGGGTAGACGAACAGATCAGCGGCATTATACCAGAGGGCCAGGAGGCCCGGGTCCACGTACCCCAGGAACTTAACCTCGTCCTGGAGCCCTAGCTCCGAGACCTGCTGGAAGAGGTTTTCATACCTCCACCCCGGCGCTCCAGCGAGCACCAGCTGATGGGGCAATGCGAGATTCTCCCGCGCGCGCGCGAACGCCGATATCAAAACATCCACATTCTTGCGGGGCTCGAGGGTCCCAACGTAGAGGACGTACGGCCGCTTCTGATCGAGGCGAGCGCGCGTGGCGGCGAAGTCGCGGCTTTCCAGCGGGCGAAAGGACCGATCGACGCCATGATGGATCACCGAGACGCGGTCCGGTCTGACATCCATCAGGTCGATCAGATCGTTTCGGGTATTCTCCGAGACGGCGATGATCTGATCCGCCCTCCGCACCGATATCTTGACCGCCGCCTTGAGATAAAGTGCCTTTTGGCGGGCGAAGAGCTCGGGGTACCTCAGGAAGGCCAGATCGTGCACCGTCACGACGATGGGTCCGGGAAACAGTACGGGGGCGACGTTCACCGTGGCATGGAGAACGTCGATTCCCCGAGACCGGGCCTGAATCGGCACGACGAGCTGCTCCCAGGGGATCCTCCAGGAGGCAGCCCGCGTGGTGACCGGGCTAACCACATATGGCAGTCCGTCGATCGGCGGCGCATCGTCCCCAACGAACGCCAGGTAATCGTTTCCGCCCTCCCGCACCAGATGTGTCAGCAGCTGATAGATATACACGCTGACGCCGGCTGCCCGGTAGTCGCTGCCCCGATGAAGCAGGTACGCAGAGAGGCCGACGCGCATCACGCTTTACTGCCGAGGATCCGGGCCTCTCCGATTCTGCGTGTGAGATGCTCGCCGTCGAGGTACTCGAGGGTAGCAAGGGCGTACTTGCGAGATGTGCCGAAGGCGTCGCGCACTTGTGCCACCGTTACCTGACCCTCACTTCTGATGGAATCCAGAACCCGCACCGTCATCGCCTCCAATGTCTCTCGGTCGAAGTACAGATCCTCGTCGACGCGCACGAGAGAACCCTCCTCTACCATCGCCAGGAGGAGGGAAGAATCCGCGCCTACCTGCCCGATGGCGGCAGACGCCGCGGGAGGAGCATACGGAGTTTGGCGGAGTAAGGCGATGACCCGGTCCGCCTGCTCACGCCGATCGTCGATGCCGCCCCGGTGGTCAGGCAAACTGACTACCGAATCTCGTGTGCGGACCGTTTCGTCACGCTCGAGTGCGGTGAGGGCGGCACTCCAGGTGTCAACCGTCCATCCCACTTTGCGGCGGAGCTCCTCACGCGGCATACCCCGTCGAGAGGGAAATGTCTCGTGATACTTCGCGAGCTTCGCTCGGATGCGCTCGGTCATCTGCTGCCAACCGGCACCTGTCACGTAGCTGTTGCTTAGGCGGCGCGCGCACCCGTTCGCAACCACATGGTTCAAGGTCCGCGACGACGTCTCGACGTCCACGCCGAGCAGGCGCGCGATCTCGGGAGCCGTTCGGGGACGCCTGCCGCTGAGGGCGGCTTCAGCGGCTATGTGGAGATTGTCCGAGAGGAGACTTTCGAGACGTTCAAGACCGGCAGCATCGATTCGACGCCGGGCCGGACTGGGGTCGGCCACGAGACCGCCGGCAATCGTCCGCCCCGGCGCCGGCACTCGCAGAACCACATGTTGTCGCCGAATGACCCCAACCGAGTCGCCGAAGCGCAGGCGTACCCATCCCGACGAGCCCGGCTCGATGACAGATCCGGACAGTACGCGGATCGCAGCGGAGCGCTCGGCGGCGCCAAGATGAGCCATAACCTGCGCGCCATGGACGAGCGGCGCCCGAGCCTCGGGCAAAACGCGCACGAAGGCGTCGACGTGATCCGTCTCGACAATTGTCCCCGGTTCCGCGGCCACATCGCCGCGACGGACATCGTCGCGGGACAGACCGACGACGTTCAACGCGACCCGGTCACCCACCGCCGCGCGCTCTGCCAGGTTGTTGTGCGTTTGTAGTCCCCGGATGCGACCTCGCCGGCCGCCGGGTACGATTTCGATCGGGTCTCCCTGTCGGATCTCTCCGCCCTGCAGAGTTCCTGTCAGCACGGTACCGAATCCCTTCATGGCGAAGACACGATCCACCGGAAGATAATGCACGGTGGCCTGCGGTCGATCGCCGATCTTCGCCAGCTCAAAGGACATGCGTGCCAGAAGAGTGTCGATGCCGGCGCCGGTGACGGAGCTGACCGGGACTATCGCCATACGCCCAAGGATGCGGTGGCTGAGCGCCTCACGCACCTGATCCGTGATCAGGCCCACCCACTCCTCATCCACCAGATCCGTTTTGGTCAGCGCCACGACGCCTCGCCGTACCTCGAGGAGCTCGAGAATATCCAGGTGCTCCCGAGTCTGCGGCATGACGCCCTCGTCGACCGCGATGACCACCAGCGCCATGTCGATTCCCGCCGCACCGGCCAGCATGGTTTTGACGAAGCGCTCATGCCCCGGCACATCCACGACGCTGACGGTCTCCCCGGACGGCATGGAGAACCAGGCGAACCCGAGATCGATGGTCATGCCGCGGCGTTTCTCCTCCTCCAACCGGTCGGGATCGATACCGGTGAGATGGCGCACGAGCGTCGACTTGCCGTGGTCGATGTGGCCGGCCGTGCCGATGACTTTCACTGTCACCCCCTCATATCTCACGTGTCCCGTCCTGCATTGTATCTGGGCGCTTTTCGTACAACTCCTACCAGCGTCACCACTGAGTGCACGAAAACACAGTTCGAAATTCGGTACACTTGGCGGATACTCGCGGGACGATGGAGCGATAGATGGTCGACCAGGTAGAGTCCCCGGAAGCCGCTAAGACGGCGTCAACGACCAAGGCCGAACGGCTGATCTTGGTTGCGGATGACGATCAGTCGATTCGAGGCTTGCTACAAAGCTTTCTCGACGCCGAGGGATTTCGCACGGCGGAGGTCAAGGCGGGCCGGGACGTCGTTCCGGCGATCAACAAACATCGGCCCGACCTCGTGATCATGGATGTCCGCATGCCGGGAATGACCGGTCTCGAGGTCCTCGACCAGATGAAACGCCTCAACATGGATGCGATCCCGGTCCTGATGATGACGGCATATGGGACCTCCAACATCGCCATCGAGGCGATTCAGAGGGGCGCGTACGACTATGTCACCAAGCCGTTCGAGCTGGATGATCTGCTCATGACCGTGCGCCGGACGCTGGATCACCGTGATTTGGCGATAAAGGCGCGGGCGGTGGACGAGACGATCCGTGATCCGCTCGACAACATCATCGGAAATACGGCGGTCATGCAGCAGGTGTACAAGACCATCGGGAGGGTGGCGCGGACGGACGCAACGGTGCTCGTGACCGGCGAGAGTGGCACCGGCAAGGAGCTGGTCGCGGGGGCCATCCATTTCAACTCCCACCGCCGAAACGGTCCGTATGTCAAGGTGCCGTGCGCCTCTCTGACCGAGTCTCTGCTGGAAAGCGAGCTCTTTGGTCACGAGGCGGGAAGCTTCACCAGCGCCGTAAAGACCCGCAAGGGCCGCTTTGAGATGGCCGACAAGGGAACCATTTTCCTCGACGAGATCCGTGAGATGTCGCTCAACACTCAGAAAAAATTCCTGCGAGTCCTACAGGAGCGCGAGTTCGAGCGTGTCGGCAGTAGCGTGCCGATCAAGGTCGACACCCGGATTGTTGCCGCAACCAATCGCGACCTCGCGGAGGAGGTGGCGGAGGGTCGGTTCCGCGAGGACCTGTACTACCGGCTGAACGTCATTGCCCTCGAGCTGCCACCCCTACGAGACAGAATGGACGACGTGCCGTTACTCGCCGAGCATTTTTTGCAAAAGTACCGTAGTGACGCGCCGGACAACAATCCACGAATTTCCGAGGAAGCCCTGGACACGCTCATGGACTATTCGTGGCCCGGAAACGTGCGCGAGCTCGAGAACACGGTGCACCGGGCGATCATTCAGGCGCGCGGCTCGGTCATCATGCCGTCCCAGATCGCTTTCATTGGAGCGCCCGGGAAGCGCGGTGCGCTGCTCGACGCTCATGTCGCAGAAAAGGTGGCCAATGGCATAGCCCTGAAGGATATCGTCGGCGAGACCGAGCGCCAGGCTATCGAGGCCGCCTTGCAGCAAGCCGGCGGAGATCGCAGTCAGGCGTCAAAGCTCCTGGGCATTCACCGCGGGCTGCTGTACGCGAAAATCAGGGAGTACCAGATCGTCTGACGCGGTGCCGGATCTGTCGTTCCTATCTCTCGTTCTCAAAAATTCCACTGCGGCCGCCCGACTTGTACGTCACGTGAATGTCGTCAATCGTCATCGCCCTGTCCACCGCTTTGCACATGTCGTAGACGGTTAGGGCCGCCACCGAAACTGCCATCAAGGCCTCCATCTCGACCCCAGTCTTGGCCTCCGTTCGGCAATACGCCTCGATGAGGACCGTCTGCGTCGCGGCGTCCAGCTCGAGCTCCACACGCACCGTCGAGAGGGGGAGGCCGTGACACAGCGGGATAAGCGTGGACGTGCGCTTCGCCGCCAGGATGCCGGCGATGCGAGCGACCGCCAGCGCGTCGCCCTTGCGCGCGCTCACGGTCCGTAAGAGCTCGAGGGTCTCGCTGGACATATGCACGGCGGCGCGCGCTCGCGCTTCGCGCACGGTGACGTCCTTGTCTGTGACGTCGACCATACGCGCCTCTCCGTCCTCATCGACGTGGGTCAGTCGGGATCCGAACGAGTCGTCTCTCATGGCTCAAGCCTCGGGCTACGTGTTTCGGTTGTCGTGCTGCAAGCCGCTAGAATCGGCAGGTTTCGCACCAAAGCGGAATGCTGGAGTAATCACGTGCATCTGTCATTAGGGGGAACGTTGGGAGCTCTGAAGGCGGCCGCAACGCTTCGCCGTCTCCGTCTTCCGTTCAGCGAGATCGAGCGCCGGCGTCGAGGGTTCGTCGTCCTTCAGATCGACGCCCTCTCCCACCACGACCTATCCGTCGCTCTCGAGCGTGGGTACATGCCATGCCTAAGTCATCTGCTCTCATCATCGCATCAGGTGGCCCTGTGGCGCTGCGGGCAACCGAGCGATACGGCAGCTATCCAATGTTCGATGATGTATGGCCGCAAGCCAAATATCCCCGGTTTCTATTGGTTCGACAAGAGAAAACAGCGCCCCCTGATCTGCAGCTGGCCGTTGGACATGGCGACGGTTGAGGCCGAAAACGCGGGCGGGCAGGCGGGTCTGTTCCGACATGGCAGTGTCTACACAGGGATGGCGAGTGGAGGCGCACAGCGCGCCGTTTTCACAACCAGTGCCCTGGGACGAACGCGGTTTCCTCCCCGATTGACAGGCATCGACGCCTTCTTGCTGCTCGTGCTAAACCCCTGGCGGCTGGCGCGAGCCGCCATTTTGACTGTCGCCGAAGTCTTCATCGAGCTGTACCAGCAGGCGATGGGACGGCTGCGGCGGACGTATGTGGCGCCGGAGGGGATATTCCCCCTGACGCGTGCTTTCACGCACGTGCTCTTTCGCGAGCTGACCACTCTGGCCATACGCTTGGACATCTTTCGCGGTGTGCCCGCCATCTACGCCAACTACATCGGCTATGACGAGGTAGCCCACCACCTCGGTCCCAGGAGCGGGGGAGCGTATCGGACGCTCAAAGCCCTCGACCGCCAGATTCGAGACGTGCATCGCGCCATCGAGACAATAGCCCTGAGGCCCTACGATCTCTTTGTGATGAGCGATCACGGTATGACCGAGTCACTGCCGTTTCACGAGCTCTACGGCGAGACTTTAGGACATTTCCTCGCCTCTCACGGGGTGAGTCCGCCCATGGCCCAGGAGATGGAAAGCCGCACCTTCAAGGACGCCGCGACCCTTCACCAGGTGGAGGAGCTTTCCGCCGAGATCGGACCACGCACCAGCTCGGCCACCAGTTTCATCGTTGACCGAGCCATGCGGGTGGCGATGCGCATTGGCACCGGACCACTGCAGGCCGGCTTGGCCGACAACGAGAATGCCCCCCTGCTGGCGATCTATTCCAGTGCTCTGGCCAATGTCTACTTTGTGGACGTTCCAAAACGCATGAACCGTGGGGAAATCGACCACCGTGCACCGGGAATGCTGCGATCGCTGGTGGAGCATCCCGGCGTTGGTTTGGTCTTGATCCAGGAGAATGGCAAAACTCTGGCGCTCCACAAAGGAGGCGAGGTCGTCCTGGACAATGCGGAATCCGATGAGCTCGCCTGGCTCGCCCTGTACGACACACCTGAGCTCGTTCGGCACCAGCTCGTCAACCTGGCCCGGATGCCGTCCGCGGGAGATATGCTGGTCTTTGGGGCGTTCGACGGGGCGCGAGTCGTCAACTTCGAGGATCATGGCGGCGCGCATGGAGGGCTGGGGGGCGTGCAGATGTTTCCCTTTATGGTCTCGTCGCGAGAGATCAGCGAGTCTTTTGCCGGCGTGGAGGACGCCACGGAGCTGCATTCGTTCTTCGTCCAGCGATACCAGCCGGGATCGCGCTCGCCGAGCGAGCGGCCGGCCTCCGTGTCCTCCGTCGCACGGTGATTGCAGCGGGTAATCGGGATGCCTCGATTCCCCCTGCCCCTGGCCACCCCCTGGCCACCCTCCAGCTGGGCGAGACCACTACTGCCTTGACTTTGCCACCTCGTACGGCTAATATATAAATATCTATTTAATAAAATTCCCCTTATGGGTAGCGGGTGGTATGTGCAAGATCTCTTTCTCTATTACCGGTCCATGGCTGACCGCAAGCGGCTGGCGATCGTGCAATACCTGGCTCAGAATGGGGAGATGTCGGTAACGGACCTCAGCAAACGGTTGCGGCTCAGCCAGCCACTTGTGTCGTGGCATCTGAGCCTCCTGCGGAAGGCGGGAATCGTCCAGACGCGCAAGGCCGGCAGGATCGTGTTTTGCTCGCTGGACAGAAACGCGATGCAGGGATACCAACGGCGTCTGGAGGCGCTTCTCAACGGTGAATCGCCACCTCGCCACGAAGCAGCGGATACGAGTCGGCTCGTCACGAACGGCGCCGGTCCTAAGTAAAGAAGGAGACAAAGAGTGTCAAAGATTCGAGTGGGAATAGTTGGAGTTGGGAACTGCGCCTCCGCGCTGGTTCAGGGCGTTCAGTATTACCAGAACTCCTCAGAGGACGAATTTGTTCCCGGGCTGATGCACGTCAACCTCGGCGGATACCACGTTCGCGACATTGAGTTCAGCTGCGCGTTCGATATCGACGTCGAGAAGGTCGGCAAGGATCTGTCCCTTGCCATCTTTTCGGGTCAGAACAACACCTACACGTTCTCGGAGGTGCCGCACCTCGACGTCAAGGTCAATCGTGGCATGACCCATGATGGGCTCGGAAAATACCTCTCCGAGGTCATCACCAAGGCTCCTGGACCAACGGCTGACATCGTGCAGATCTTGAAAGACACGCAAACGGACGTGGTCATCAGCTATCTCCCGGTGGGCAGCGAGCAGGCAACCAAATGGTACGTCGAGCAGGTGCTGCAGGCGGGCTGCGGTTTCATCAACTGCATTCCGGTGTTCATTGGCCGTGAAGACTACTGGCGGCGTCGTTTCGAGCAAGCGGGCCTACCCATCATCGGGGACGATATCAAATCCCAGGTGGGTGCGACGATAGTGCACCGCGTCCTGACGAACCTTTTCCGCGATCGTGGAGTCCGCATGGAGCACACGAGCCAGCTTAATGTCGGTGGCAACACGGATTTTCTCAACATGCTGGAGAGGGAGCGTCTGGAGTCCAAGAAGATCTCCAA
>QHBP01000185.1 GCA_003244175.1 Chloroflexota bacterium
CCCCCATCCCCGACCCTTCCCACGACCCTTCCCCCCGTGCGCGGGGGAACGGATGTAGAGACCCAGGCATCACATGTCGCGCGAACCCCTTCGCCCCGTGCGCGGGGGAACGGAGCTTCTGTGGGGGTACCCGGCGACACGCCGCCGTTACCTTTCCGTACGCTCCCGCAACGCGACATGTATTGTAGGGGCGTGGGTTTATCCTCTCGTGAGCCTCCTCGTGAGCCGCCCGCGCTCCCCGACCGACATAGTCCTCACGCGCACGGTGATATCTCCGCCCTCAGCCCCTGCCGCGGGCCAGGACGACGCGGCTACGCGGGACGATCTTCTGAACGTCTTCGTGGCTTTCCCCCATCCCCGACCCTTCCCCCTGTGTGCGGGGGAAGGGAGCTTCGGCTTAAGTGTCTCGCGGCGATGTCAATTACGGCGGATGATGAACCATGGAGGTCAGTAATCACTCCGCGCCGGCTCAGAGTCATCCTGTCCCAGAGCACGCGGCGAAACCTGGCTCGAACTTCCGGAGGCGAGCGAACTTCCGGAGGGGAGCGAGGTTCTATCTCCCCTCCCCTGCGCACAGGGGTGTTTGGAAGGGAGAAAGGGGGAGGGTGGCGAACAATCGATGTGCGGCGTTTCCCAATCAGGCCCGTGAACGTGCGCTTCGCTCAAAATCTGTCGCAAGGGTTGACGATCCGCCTCGAGTCAGACACCCTCGAGGAGCTCCGCTCACGGGCACGTCGTCAGGGCATTGGACCAACGACGCTCGCATGCATGTGGATAGTGGACCGTTTGCGGCGCGAGCTGGATTAGCGCCGATGTTTCGCGAGGTGGCACCTTAGCGTTCGTCGCGAACGAGTCTGAAGCCGGCGATGGCGAAATGGCGATCAAAGGCGAACGCCCATGTGAGCCCGAGCCGGCGCATAGAGATGAAGGAGATTGCCTCCACGTAGCTGAAATCCTGATCCGCATAACCGGTGAGCATCTCCTCCGCGGCCTGCTCCCAGCCCTCCGGGACATGGACCCGCTCCACTGTCAAACTGCTTTGCACACGGCCCAAGAAGTCCAGGGCGGCGGCAAAGCCGAGGCGCACTCGCAGCAAGGTGTATGTCTCTGCGACGATATGATTGGTGGTGACAAGCCGAATCCGCTCGCCAAGCAGCGGCCGCGCGAGGCGCTCCGCTTCGACATGGTGGCTGTCACCCCCATCGGCGAGCGCGTACCAGGCCGACGTATCGACAAAGACCGCCCGGCTCACTCCGGGCTCGGCGGAGCACTATGATCCGCCAAAACGTGATCGTGGCCCTCGGACGCGCGGCCAGGGCCCGCGTTCCCGAGTCCAATCAACCCGAGAAGGGGCTCCTCACCCGGAGGATCTTCGTGCTCCAGGAGACGTCGCGCCGCCAGCCGAATCAGGTCCGCTCTGGAAACGCCTCGTTTCCGGGCCAGCCGATCGAGATCCGCACTCAAGTCCGGCGGGAGGTAAATCTGCGTTCGAGACATGCGCGACAATTCGATTCTCTTTTCTATACATCACCTTGGGAATTATACGGCACCGGGCCCGGCATGACATGGACCGTATCGGCATCGCAGGGTACCCGTGGTACTCAGAGACTACGATAAGGGCAGCCAGGAGGACGCAAACGTGCAAGGTGCGCACTCGCATATCGCATACGGAGAACGCCAACGGGAATATCCATATCGCGGCCGATCCTGAGCGCATCGCCGGCTTCTGCCGTCGGCACCACATCCGGAGCCTCGCGCACTTCGGCTCCGTGCTTCGCGATGACTTCGAGAACGACAGCGACGTCGATGTCCTCGTCGAGTTCGAGGACGGTTTCACACCCGGCTGGGAGATCTTCGATCTGGTGGACGAACTCTCGGCCATCGTCGGACGGCGCGTCGATCTCAACACGCCCGGATT
This sequence comes from Chloroflexota bacterium, assembly GCA_003244175.1. GTDB lineage: Bacteria > Chloroflexota > UBA5177 > UBA5177 > UBA5177 > QHBP01. The sequence continues at coordinate 1,919 of QHBP01000185.1, forward strand.
TCTCAACCGAAGCTTTCGCGCGCGGGTGCTCGCTGAGGCACGAGTCCTGTATGCAGCCTGACGATCGGGGCCTTCCTCGAGGACATACTGGAGTCCTCTCGCGAGGCCGTCGTCTATGCCGGCATGCGAACTGGGTCCGAGCTCGAGGCGGATCGCATGCGGCTGTTGGCAATTGTCAGGCTGCTCGAAATTATCGGCGAGGCGGCCGGCGCCACCTGGGAGCAATGTCGCCAGGCGCATCCAGAGCTCCCATGGGGGAAGATGGTGGCGACGCACAACCGGCTCATTCATGGGTACCGGGACGTCGATCCTGGCGTTGTGGCGAGCATCGCTCAGACGAATCTACCGGACCTAATCTATGCCCTCGAACACATTCTGGAGTAGCACAAGTCTTCAGATGCTGCGCGGTTACGTAGGTCGAGGACTGCTAACGCGGCACCAACCCGCCAATCAGACTGGGAAAATCGCTGCCGTCAATCGGAGCGGCTCCAAGGTTCGTGTGCGAGTCCAAGGACAGCCACCAGCACCCGCGGTACGATAAGGTCATACGCAATAGGGGCTTGCCGCGTCGCAAGAACTTGAAGTGCATGACAGCGCTACTGGTAACCAATGGCCCGGTTGCGCTGCCTTCCACCGCGCTCGAAGGCCGCAGCGCCGGGCACCAATCCGTGGTACGCCCCGGCCTGCCCGAGACTGGGACCTGCAACCGTTGCGGCATATCGAAAACCGTTGACTTCGTCGCATTCTACCTGGCCATGCGCGGCCCAACGCGGAGAGCACCGGAGGGTGGGGGTTTCGGGTGCGGAGGCCCTGAGGGTGAGGGTCTCGGGGGCGAAGCCCCTGAGGGTTCTGGTAGGCTGTTGGCATGAAGCGGGTTCTTCTTACCGGGATGTCGGGAACCGGCAAATCCTCTGTGATCGCCGAACTCGCCGCGCGCGGCTACAAAGCCATCGATGCGGACACCGAAGATTGGTCCGAATGGGTGCAGGTTAGCGGTGACTCCGAGCCATCCATCTCAGGGCCTGAGCCGGCCTCGGTATGGCAGACCCGGGACTGGGTCTGGCGCGAGGATCGCATCCAACACCTCTTGTCGACCGAGGACACCGACCTGCTGTTCGTCAGCGGTACCAGTCCAAATCAGGGGAAGTTCTATTCACAGTTCAACCATGTCGTCCTCT
>QHBP01000029.1:0-601 GCA_003244175.1 Chloroflexota bacterium
GGCGACGGAGCTGGCGATGCCGACGTACTCCTCCAACGCGATCAGCGTGTTCGGCGTATCGGGGATCGTGCCGACGAAGATGGTGCTCGTTGCCCCGCTGGGATCGTAGACGCCGAATCCGGCAGCGGCGAAGAAGGCGGCGATGTCCTCGAGGAAGAGCGCCATCACATCCCTCGCATTCGCTCGCCAATGCGCGCAACGAGCGTCGGAGCCGCTTCATTGAGTGGCTGCTCGACGTATTTCGCTTGCCCGCCATTCGGGTGATTGAGGTCCATGCGCTCATGCTGCACAATGGCATAAATGCCCGTCTTGTCGTCCACGTTGCCGTAACTGATCGTCACGGTACCCATTGCATCGGGGTCGGTGACGCGGCCGGTAGCGACCAGCTCGCCGGTATCTTTCGGGCAGAGGTCCTGCGTGATCGGCAGCACTTCCTCCTGCACGACATCATGCATCGCCTGGGCAGCCCGCGCGATCATCGAGGCGACGACGACTTCGAGTTGCAGCTCACCGGCCATCGCTCACCTCTTGCGGCGCACCACTGAAAATGAAATGCACAAGCGGATGGCTGTGATCGCTCACCGGCCATGACATGGACGCA
>QHBP01000029.1:614-3999 GCA_003244175.1 Chloroflexota bacterium
GCGAATGCATTCCATTCCCATTGATTATTGAAACGCAGGCGACAGGACTGACCACTCAAGAGTTTCGCGGCAAACCCCGCCGCATAATCGCCCTTTGTTGGCAGGTTCATGCGTGCAACGCACCCACTTGGATAGAGCATCTCCGGGGCAATCCCGATGGGGTGATCAACCTGTTCAACGATGCCTTGCGCAAGGTCGCCGATGGAAACGCGCATCCCTTCCCGAATGATCTGCATCACACCCTCCCCGTGAGCGCAAAGCGCATCCCCTGCCGTCCGCCCCGGAAGTCGCGCGGTTGGAGATGCACCTCGCGTCCATTGACCGTGGCGATAATCGAGAAGCCGCCCGGCACGAAGTGAATCAGCGTATCGCCGCTGCCGAACCATTCGTCGTCGCGCTGGTTCTTGCGGCGAGTAACGTCCCAGTCCGCTAACTGCTCCCGCTTCACGTCGTAGTCGATCACGTACCCCTGTGTGCGGAGTTCCCGCACCACTGAGGCGAGCAGGGCGACGGACGTGTTCGGGGGAAGCGGGAAGGCGCGCACGTCCCGTTCTTCGATACCCGTCTGCCGGGGCAGGACGACGCGCGCTTCCGGGCGATGGTCGTGAAGCAAGGTGATCGGCATATCAGACCATCCAGCACGTCACGGGTTGTATCTGCAACCCGGCGGTATTGTTGTCGCGTTGCACTTTCGCGATCAGCGGCGAGGTGCCGTCCGGCAGCGTCACGCTGTCGTGCGGCACGAGGCCGTACGGGCCGGGGAAGGCGAAGGCGACGCGTCCGATGGAGGTGACGAGCTGGCCGGTCGTGTCACGAATCTGCTGGATGTCCTGCGTGATGAAACACGCATAGACAATGGGCGCGGCATAGATCGGTTGCCCGCTCGCGTTGACGCCCGTGCGGATACGCACTGTTGCCGTCATCGTACAGCGGGCATTCCAGTTCGCCTGTACTCGCGCGATGCTCGCGGCGCTCGTCGCAGGCATCCTACGGCCTCCACGGTGCGCGACGATATGGACTTCCAATAAGTGATGGGTCATTTGCATCGTACGGCTGCGTACTCGGCGCTTGCCCCTGCGCGTAGCCATCCGTCTGCGTGACGGGCGCGGTCTGTGCGATGGCAACCACGGCCCCCGGTCGCTGGCCCCGTGCCGTCTTCTCTCGCGCCTCGATCTCTAACTGGACCGCCGCGCGCATCGCCAGCAGCGCCTTATTCTGATCGGAAAGGTTCTCTGAGAGATACCCCTGCTGGTTATAGTTCACCTGCGCCCACGTCGGGCCGAGCATCAGGTCGAGCGCGTGACGCTTGCTGTACAGGTATTGGAGCCGTGCCACGCCCGCCTTGTCCGCATAGGCGTTCATCAGCGTCATCAGCACGGCGGGGGTGATGGTTGCCTGTGTCGGATCGCCGACCTCAAGCGGCACCAGGGCGATCAAGGCGGCGTCCGACATCGTGAGCCTCCGTTAATGGTCTTTGCGATGCGCCTGCTTCGCCGGTTCATCTCCATGCAATCCCGCCGCCTCGCGACGTTCCTTCATCATCTCCGGCGTCTCCTGCACGAGCGGCGGGTCATTGACCAGCGCGCCCTTGTCCGCCGTCTCGGTGCCGGTGGCGGGGCGTTCCGGGTGGCTGTCGTTCAGTTTGGCGCGCTCGCGACTGAGTTGCGCGATCTGATCGTCGTAATACTGGCGCGTGGATTCCTCGCGCGCCTTGTCGCCTTTTGTCATATCGGCGCGACTTGGGAGTTGCGATACATTCGAGATCACTTGGCCTTCATAGAGGACGGAGCCGCCCTTCTTGAGAACGTCGGAAAACTCTTGGTACGAGAGCTTCGGCACGGGGGTACTCCTTTACTGGATTGCGAGCCATTCGATTAGGGTCTTGGTGCTTTTCCGCAGATTGCATGATGGACACGCCGGAACGATATTTGCCGCCGTGTGATCGCCGCCGCGAATGAGCGGAATCATGTGCTCACGATGCATCGTCTCTGCGCGTTCGCCGCAGTACGCACATCGCGCATCGAAATAGGCGACGATCTCTCGCCATTCCGCATTGGTGAAGTCGTTCACCTTCGCGCCACGGACACGAGCGCGCCGCCGCTGTCCGAGTTCAGCCGCTGTCTGCGTCCTTATCCTTCCCTAGATATACTAGGGATCAAAAGGGCACAGTGAAGGGTACAACATCGCTAAATGTTCCGACTGTCAATACACTTGTGGCTTGCAAGCGTTGCTTTCTGGGAAATGCTCGTGCCACACACCACATAGTTAAACCAGGCGGATTTAATTGCGCATCGGCGAGCGTCGTGTAGGCGACGGGCCCGAACTGCGGACCGCCGAAGCTACCGACCGGCGAACCGTCCACGGCATCGGCGACGATGGACTCGGTAACGACCGCATTGGCGAGGTCCATCACGCTGGCGTCGTTGTCGTCGGCCTTGCTGCTCAGGATGACCTTGTTGATCGGCAGGAAGGGCACCGATGTACTCGTGCCGTCCGTGTTCTGCTGCCAGTACCGACCATCGTAGACCTCGATCTCCATGTTCAGGTAGGTGGAGATGAGATTCTTCATATAGTCGTTGTTCTGTAGCGGCAGAATGTTCGGCGTCACGGCGGGCGGCAGGACGAAGCGCATCTTATTCTGCGTCGCCACCTGGTTGATCATGTAGATCAGCGCCGCGCCGCTCATCGTCACGCGGTCATATGTCTCGCCATAGCGGATGCTCGCCAGCCGCTTGACGGTGAGGATGTCCGTCAACGCGTCGGCAGAAGCGGGCGTGTCCCACGTCACGGCGGGCGTCACCTTCAGGTCGGCGGGCATACCCCAGGTCACATTGGAGAGCTGGATGCCGAAGCGGTTGTAGCTGAACGAGTCCAGCTGCATCCCGATAATCATCGCTTCCATGCGCTGCTTGACGGCGAGGTCGAGGTTCGCCAGTTCGCGATTGCGCCAGCCGGTGAAGAGCGTGCCGGCGTCGGCCATCGCCGTGTTGCCGATACCGCTGTTCGCCGCGATGGACTGCAACTGGTTCAGTTGTTCCTGGCGGATCGCCGAACCGCGCTTGACGTTCGGAATGGCAACCGACTCGAACGAGAGTTTGCCGGTGTTATACACAACGGCCCGCTCATCGTCAGCGATGATGTCGGCGACGGGGTTGTACTGGATGTAGCGGGCGATGATCTCGCCGTCAGTGGCGTTCGACTTCGCCGTGCGGTTGTACATGAGCAGGTTTTGCGGATTCTGCCGCACATCGGAGAGAGCCTGGATGATCCGCGTCAGGCGGGTTGATTCGAGGGGGGCATACGCAACAGGCAATGGTTTGCTCCTTTGTATTGCTACATCGGAGCGGGGCCAATGCTGGCTGCGGCTCTCTTCCCATCGGCGGCG
>QHBP01000078.1 GCA_003244175.1 Chloroflexota bacterium
CCAGCGGCGGGAAGGTACTGGAGGCCGCTTCGCATGACGGCGCCGCAAGTGCCACCGTGCCGAAGATCCTGCGATCCGATGTTGGCGAGCGGTTCGGCATTGCACGAGCGGTGCTGAACTCCTTCTGGGACAAGTTCATCCCAATCGGCGAGCGGCTAGGCCTGCGCTTCGCCCGGGAGGGCACGGAAGAAGGAACGTACCGTATCAGGGTCGGTCGGGAGTAGGGCCTGCCAGTCGTGCCAATCGATGGGGCGGTCGTCGTACTGCTCGCGCCTCGTCAATCTCTGCAGCGAGCCTCGTGGCTATCGGCCCGGCTTCTCCGGCCGCTTAGGCAGTTCTATGGCTTTCAAGCGTGGAGCTTCCACGTCCTTGCGCTTGGCGATGATCCGGTAATCGAAGGCAATACTGCTCGTCCCGCCCTGCAGCTCATGGATCACGAACCCGCTGCTGCTCTGACTATTCACGTACAGTCCCTTGCAGTCCCCCTTGGGGACGAGGAACACATGGTAATCCTGCATGCGGACAGTGGCCGCAAACTCAGGGTCGATCCGTACCTGAGCCGAGCCATTCGCTAGTGTGGCCGAGCCGAAATCCTCGAACCAGCACTCGGGGCTCTCGACACTGTAGAGAGCGCGATGCGTGCCGTCGGGAAACGGGACCAGTGCATTTTTGGTGCCCGTAGCTACGAAGTTGCCTGCACAGTAGACCCCGGTAGGACCGTGACCGTAGACGCCCACGTAGGCGCTGTCTCCGTAGACCCCGGTCCCGAGACCGAGGTTGCCGCTGGCATCCGAGCTCCTTCCGTACACGCCGATTCCGGTCCCGGTCTCTCCGTAGACGGCTTGCCCTGAGCCCGGGCCGCCACTCGAGTTCTTGCTCCTGCCCGCCACGCCGTAGCCATCGTTGTTGCTCTCACCATAAACACCCGCGGCCGTTGAGCCGTCGCTGTGCCCATCGACTCCATTGCTGCCGGCAGAATGACCGTGGACGCCGATACCGGTGACGGCTTCCCCGTGGACGCCATTGCTCGAACCGGTTTGTCCATAGACGCCCTCGCCGCCGTTGCACTGACCGTAGACGCCGGTACCGCCGGACCCACCGGACCGACCGTACACCCCGATGTCGGAGCCGCTCTCGCCGGCAACACCGGTGAGACCCTTGCCATGGACTCCCGTGGCTCCGCTCTGGCCGTACACGCCATCCCCGGTTCCGTTATGGATGCCTGAGACACCAGTGCCGTGGCCGTTGGTCCCGTCGTTCTGGCCCAGGACTGCCGCGGAGCCCATTCCCGGTGTCGCGCTCGTCAGCTCCCCCCGAACAGCTGCGGCGGTGCCCGCCGTACTGCCGGACTTGGCCGAGACGGTTGCGGCCGAGAGCCCCTTGGAGACAGTAACATTGCCGTTGGCCTGGAGGGCATTGCCGGTGCCGGTATTGGAGATGGTTGCGGCGGCAACGGGTAGGGCAGCCGTGGCGACCAGAGCGGGTCCCGCCCGCGTCCCCGTTCCCGTGTTCCTGGTGGTGACGGCGGGAGTGGTGGAGGTGCTGGTGAAGGTGGTGGCCCCTTCACTTCCGGTAGCACCAGCGACGCTGGTGGTCTCCTCCAGGAGAACTGCTGCCCCCACGACGCCGGCGGCTCCCATTGTCACCGTCTTCAGCAAGCCCGCCCGGCTGAGGCGCTCCCCCTGCCCGACCCCGCTTCGGGGCGTTTTCTCGTCCCACGGCTCGCTAAGGTGGGCCTTGAGCGCCTCGAGCTCTGCCCGCTGCTCCTGGATGAGGGTCCACATCTCCCTCGTGCTCGCCTGCTTCTGACCTGCCATGCCTTCCTCCTCTCAACCGACAAAACGTTCCTTCACGGATCAGGTTCACCAGCAGTAATCAGTCTGTCAAACGACAAACTGGGGTCGCGCCTCAATGCCATACGGCCGTGAGCATTCACGATGCTGGGCCATCCACGCGGTCATCTCGCCTATCGCCCACTATGTTCCGTCGGGCACGCGCGCCGTGGTTCTGTGCTTACTACGAAGGACATGTATCCCCTTCTCTTCCGGCTCGCCGTACAGCTCCGGATGGAGGTAGAGTCCCCGGTCGAGTTCCTCCTTCTCTACTTCGACCGGAATGCGATGGGCGTTGGCCCATCTATCCTGCCGGATCCCGGTCAGCTGCCAGGAGACCTGCATCCCCGCTAGGCCTCCAGCGATACCGAACCGGCTACTATTGAGCTCCTGAGCAATGTGCAGGTTGGGTGCGGGAATGCCTAGCGGTGTGAGCTGGTATCGGAACTCCTTGTTGAGCGCATCAAACCAGGATGGAAGCTGGATGACTGCTTCTCCCCGAGCGTCGAGGGTGATCACCCCGTTGTAGACGTTCATCATGTCCGGCGACTCGACAAAGGAGTGCAATAGGTACTTGTTGCCCGGATCCAGAGGGTGGTCGATCTTGAAAGAGCCGCCGCCCTTCGAGAGGTTTTGGGTAACAGTGACATTTCCATCGAAGTACCCGGCGTAGTGGCCGCTGCCCCCGTAGACACCGGTGCCCGTCGCGCTGTACCCGTGGACGCCGTCGCCGGAAAAACTGACCCCGCTGACGCCTTCGATGCTGTGGCTGTAGCCGTAGACGCCGGCACCCAGACCGCTCTCACCGAAGACTCCCGACCCACTTGTGCTGATGCCATGGACTCCCGGTCCGCTTCCGCTATTCCCCATCACGCCGTCACCGGACCCCAAGCCTCCGTAAGGTGACTTGCTGCGCCCGGCGACCCCAAAGCCGTTGTTGTTATTCTCCCCGTACACACCGGAGGCGATACTGTCGACGCTGAGCCCCTCCACGCCGTTGTTTCCGGTGCTCTGACCACGGACACCGATCCCGCTGCTGTTCCTGGCTGACAATGCAGGAGCGCTATTAGTGGTCGTAGCCACAAGGGCAGAGCCTGTGCTGGTGTTGGCT
>QHBP01000229.1 GCA_003244175.1 Chloroflexota bacterium
CCTCTAAAGAGTTTGACGTCTGGTGACCGGGACAGCCACGCCGCCGGCGCTGGATTCATCGAGAAGCCAAACAAGCTCTCCATTGGTTGGCCTCACTAGCGCCGCGGGCAGAGCGTCACCATCCAGAGCGCGCCGAACGGCTTCTGCCTTAGCCCGGCCTTCAATCAAGAACATCACGCATCGCGCGGCGTTGATCAATTTAAGCGTGAAGGTTACGCGACGTGCATTCGTGCCTGGCACTGTACTCTCGACCACCAGTCGATCCTCCTCACTGACAGCCTGCGTTCCGGGAAAGAGCGAGGCGATATGGCCATCCTCACCCATTCCGAGCAGAACCAGGTCGAAGCGAGGAACTTCCGTGAGGCCAACCGCGAAAACTCGTCGCAAGCCCTCTTCGTAGAGCGCCGCCGCCTCTCCCGGTGTGCCGTTCTCGGTAGCTACCGGATGGACAAAGCGTTCAAACATCGGCACCTTGGACAGCAGGCAATCGCAAACCATGTGGTAATTGCTCGCACTCGAGTCCGGGGGGACAAACCGCTCGTCTGAGAAAAAGACGTGCACCTTCTCCCAGTCAATCTCATCCTTGTAGGGCGCGGCCGAGAGAAGCTCGTAGAGCGGTCGAGGTGTGGATCCACCGGATAATGCGACCGTAAAGATGCCTCGAGTCGAGACCGCATCGCGTGCGCGATCAATGAACTGACGCGCAGCCGCTCCGACCAGCGCCCCTTGTTCTGGAAGTACGATAACCTCTCGCCGGTCTGCGCTCATATCGGTTGCCATGTCTCACGGCCCCCCATCCTTGCCGCGAATTGAACCACCTGTTCATATAGGGTGTCGTGCCCGGCCAAACTCAGCTCATCTGCCAAGTGCTCTTCGTCAGTCTTCCGATGTAGCGGGAGCGCACTGCACACATCTTGCTCGCCTTCGACAGCGGTAGTAATCGTGACATACTCAAGATCATCGCTGCGGTCGATCGAAAAGGATGCTGGCGGTCTCGACCCAAGCTCCGCCTCAATCGAAACGTGCACAAGTCGTCCAGCAGCCGCAGCACCCCGATCGGCCAACTTCAGCTGAATTGGAATCAACCTCTCCCCCGCAAGCACGGACAAAGTGACGTCTTTCGTGGCGAGTCCCTCCAAGGATGTCTCGGTCTCCCATCCTAGGCGACATGCCATCCACCCGAGCAGCAGCAAGGTTGAGGCCGTCGCACTAACGAAGTCGGCTTCTCCGCGACCAAAGACAATTTCCATGGACTGGATGCCATTCACGTAATCTCGGACCCCTGGACCGTCAAAGAAAAGAGCGATAGTCTCGCGCCACGGGGCCAAGCGCGCCCAATTTAGATCATTGACTCCCTGCGTTGCGGCAGCCAGGCGTCCGACGCTGGCGTAGCCGTCTCCCGGGGAAGCAAAGTCAGCGGAGTCTATGATCAATTGGTTCGCCACTGAAAGCAATGCGTGGAACGCACGATGCCCTAAGGGCAGCTGCCCAGGCCACCATAAATACGTGGGCAGCTGCTTCAAAAGGAGCGGAGCCACGACGCTTTCCACATGATCCGCCGCACGACCATGCGCGATGATCTTGACGTTTTCCTGACAAAGACCGGCGGCAGCAAGGTCGGAGCAGTCGATGCTGACTTCCGCATCTATCGCGCTTTCCGGGCGCAGTCGATCCGCAAGAACGATCACCGTCCGCGAAGGCTGCCGCTTGGAGACCTCCGTCAGACTTGTCACGAGACGTCGCAGCAGTGTCTCATTCGAGGCGTAAGCCACAAGATTGAATGCCTGGGTCTTGACCGCGCAAGTATCCGTTGTATCGCTCGTGACCTGTTGCCACAACTGCTCAATTTGGCGTCGCACCGTGGTAACGTCAACGTCAGAACCATGCCACGACTTGATAAGAGGGGCAGCGGACGACCTCAATTCTGCCCCAACCACGATCTACCGTCTTTCAGGATCAATTCGTTGGCGACGTCGGGTCCCCAAGTTCCGGCGTCATAGTTCGGAAACGTGGGCGGTGCTTCGCCGCGCCAGGCATCGAGTATGGGGGTGATGACCTCCCATTCAGCTTCGACCTCGTCCTTGCGCGTAAACAGTGTCGAATCACCAAGCATCACGTCCAGCAGGAGACGCTCGTACGCCTCAGGCAGATCGCGGTGAAACTGCGAGTACATGTACCGCATGTTGACGGGCCTAATGTCTACCGCCTGCCCAGGAGCTTTGACCAGCACCTTCAGATCCAAGCCCTCGTTGGGCTGGATGTTCATGATGAGGACATTTGGCTGCATGCTGTCCGGGTCAACATCCTTGAACAGCGTAAGCGGCGCTTTCTTAAATGTGATGGCAATCTGTGTAACTCGCTCGCTCAGCCGTTTACCCGTGCGCAGGTAGAACGGCGTACCAGCCCACCTCCAGTTATCAACAGTGAGCTTGACGGCAGCGAAGGTTTCGGTAGTGGAATCCGGCGCCACGTTAGGCTCACGCCTGTAGCCGGGCACATTCGCTCCATCAATCCAGCCAGGTCCATACTGTCCGCGCACAACACTTTCGCAAACTTTCTCGGGCGAAAACTCTCCAACCGCGCGCAAAACCTTCACCTTCTCGTCACGGATGGAGTTGGCGTCAAGGGCCACGGGGGGTTCCATGGCCGTCAGGCTCAGAAGTTGGAGGATGTGACTCTGCACCATGTCGCGAAGGGCACCGGCAGTTTCGTAGTACCCGCCGCGTCGCTCCACCCCGAGTTCCTCTGCAGCAGTGATTTGAACGTTGTCGACATAGCGTCGGTTCCAGATCGGCTCGAACAGTCCATTGGCAAATCGAAAAGCAAGGATGTTCTGCACCGTCTCCTTGCCAAGATAG
>QHBP01000036.1 GCA_003244175.1 Chloroflexota bacterium
TCGGGCAATGAGGCGGTTTCGCAGGTGCCCGAGGCAAGTGCATTTTCCGGGCACGAAGCCCCCCGGGCGGGTTTCTCGCGGGGGACACGCACAGCATAGGTGCCTATCCTCTACCCGTCAAGAGCGAAATGATTCTCTCGCCTCCCTTTGGCGGGGTCCGGATGGCATCCAAAACCCGGCCAACACAAAAAAACGTGCCACCTCCATCGCGAGTAGGCACGTGCTGCTCTCTGTAGTTACGCGGGCCGGTCCGCCGTAGCCGGCTCGTGCTCCTGAATAATTTGGGTCAGGTAAAGGGGGGAGAGTGGAAGACGGCGGTCGTAGTCCACCGCCTTCCACGGTAAGCAAAGTTAAGGTTCATAGAGTAGACGGCCGACTACTTGAAACCTTGCGGTTTTTGCTCGACGAATTTATAAAGCGCCGAGAATGCCGCTCGACCTGGTTTCTTTCGGCTGATTGGCGGACTTTTCCGCCGCCTCACAGGTCAGCACGAAGTTGCGGATGAGGCACAAACCCATCTTTCCGCTCCGCTCCGGGTGAAACTGCGTTCCCCACACGGCGTTACTCACCACGGCGCTGGCGAACGACTCGCCGTACTCCGTCTCGCCGGCGATCGCCTCCTGCTCTCGCGGCACGCAGATGTAGGAATGCACGAAGTAGAAGTACGGGTTGTCCGGGATTCCCGTCCAGAGGCGGAGATCACGGCGCGTCCGCACCTGGTTCCAGCCGATCTGCGGAACCTTGATGGCGCCGCGCAACAAGCGGGTGCTCCCGGGAAGGATGCCTAGGCAGGGCACATCGCCTTCCTCGCTCCACTCAGAGAGGAGTTGCATCCCGAGACAGATGCCCAGTGCCGGCGTGCCTCGGGCGATCACGTCGCGCAGAACCGCTTCAAGTCCACGGGCGCGGAGACGTTCCATACCCACCGGCGCCGCGCCGACGCCGGGCAGTACAATACCGCCGGCTCGATCTATGACCTCTGCATCGGCGGTGACCTGCGCCTCGCCACCAACCGCGCGGATAGCGTTGCGCACGCTGGCCAGATTGTTGACTCCATAATCGACGATTGCAATCACAGTAATCCCTTGGTGGTGGGCAGATCGGGGCGGACTACCCGCGACGCCTGATGCAGGGCCAGCGCCATGCTTTTGAAGACCGCTTCCAGAATGTGGTGCGTGTTACTGCCCCGGATGAGATCAACGTGCAGGGTGAGCAGAGCGTGAAAGGCAAGCGACTGACAAAAATGTTCGACCAGCTCGGTGTCAAAGGCGCCGACCTTGGCACGAGGGACGGCGACGGCATAGATACAGTACGGCCGCCCGGAAAGATCCAGGGAGCTACGGACCAGCGCTTCATCCATGGGCACATAGGCGTGCCCGTAGCGGGCGACGCCCTGTTTATCGCCTAGCGCTTTGCGCACAGCCTCTCCGAGAACTATGCCCACGTCTTCCGCGGTATGGTGATCGTCCACCTGGGTGTCGCCATTGGCCCCAATCAACAGATCAAAGCGCCCATGGCGGGCAAAGAGATCGAGCATGTGATCGAGGAAACCGACACCGGTGGCTACCTCCGCCTGGCCCACGCCATCCAGATTGAGACGCAGGCAAACATCCGTCTCCCCGGTGTGGCGCTGTATCTCCGCTACCCGCTCGCTCATGCCTGGCTCCGCTGCGTGGAAAGCAGTGTTAGGCGGAGCGAGCGTATCTCGTTCACCGTCGCCACTCGGTGGATGATCGACCGATCATCCACCAAATCGCCCACCAGAATGAAGGCCATGCCCGCCGCCTCGGCGGCCAGTACGTCGTTGATCGTGTCGCCCACATAGACTGCCTGCCGGCAGCCCAGGCGGGCGGCCAGCAGTTGGAGCGGAGCCGGATGCGGTTTTTCGTGGGGTGCGTCTTCGGCGGCAACTACCAAATCCTCAGCGAACCACCGATCCAGCCCATGTTGGCGGAGCGCCATGAGCGCCTCGATCCGTGGCCGCGATGTAGCGATGCCCAAGGGAAACGTGGAGAGCCAACCCAGAGTATACTCGCTGACCAGTGACGTCTCACGCGCGATTAACGGCTCGGCCCAGCCGAACGGCGCCGGCCTGCCGGAAAGCTCAGTCCAGAACTGGTCGCCCAGGTAGTAGGTCTGGAACACATCGACCATGCGCCGGTAGGCCGGCGCGCCCCGTTCCGCCTCTCCGGGCAATACTACGTGCCCGTGCGTGCGTTTGCCGATGAGCGACCAGGTGGCGTCCCAGTCGTTATTCAAACCGGGTATTAGCTTGATGGTCTCTACCTCAGCTGGGCTCACCGGTGCACCGAGCAACCATTCGGCGGTTAACCGGATGGCCTCTCGGTAGGACAACGACTCGTCGACCAGCGTGCCATCCAGGTCGAAGAGGACGGCGTCAACTTCCAGCGCCATCACTCAGCTCCGGGCGGCGCGGCAAAGCGCGCTTCGGCGGCCCGCGCATGTGCTTCCAGACCCTCGGTGCGCGCCAAACACTGAATCGTGGGCAGGAGGTTCGCTAAACCCTCGGCGCTGAGTTCCTGGCACTGGATCAATCGGCCAAAGCTCTCAACCGAGAGG
>QHBP01000010.1:0-3468 GCA_003244175.1 Chloroflexota bacterium
CATCGAAGGCGGGCGTGACCCGCGCGCCCGCCTCGTGCCGGTGACCACGTGCGTTTGGCTGGCTCGCCACGCCAACGCTCTGCGCCAGGTCAGCCGGCTGCGCCGCTCCGGCGGCCTCGGCCGCGGCCCGTTCGTGCGCCGGAACGCCCTCCGTCACGTTCGTCACTAGAGGCCTCCCACAAACCGTCCCGGGCTCATAATGCCTGTGGGATCGTATCTCCGTTTTACGCTTTGCATGAGTGCAAGGGAATCACCGACCGGTCCCCAAACATCAACCGCTCGCTTGATGTCGGGTGAAGCCTCTCGCACCACGACGTGGGCCTCGAGCGATGCGAGCTCTCGCCTGATGGCCTTGATAGCAAGCACGACGGTCGGCGTCTGACCGCGCACATCCAGATGAATGACTGCGGGAGCGGCGGAGCCGGCAGCACGTTGGCCGGAAACTTCCCAGGCGACGGAACGAACCGCCTCGATGGCGTGTGGTAGGTCGGCGAGGCTGGTGGTGATCGCAAGACACGCCCGTGCCTCGGGTGAAGCTGAACCAGGCGCGGGTTCCACGAGGTCGTCACCGGGCACATCGCCCAGGTGCACGTGGCCATACTTTTCCAGGAGGACTCGCGCCCCGCGTACCTGCGCCTCGACCCCTGCCTCGATGCCCTCAAAGAGCGCGGAAAGCGTCTGCCCCTCCGGGGAGACTACAAACGTCATGGCGCTGGGGACAAGCACGGAGTTCAGGATGTCCTGAATTACTTTTCCCAGGGTGTTGGCGTCCCCACCGGGGATCTCGACGGACACTAGGGCGCGAGTGCCTGGGAGGGGATGGAGACGCACGATGGCCTCGACGATGAGCCCCAGGGTCCCCAGTGAGCCGGTGAAGAGCTTGCATATGTCGTAGCCGGCGACATTCTTAACGACTCTTCCGCCCGCGACTGCGACGGTGCCGTCCGGAAGGATGTACGTGATGCCGATGAGTAAATCACGCATGGTGCCGTAACGGAGCCGGCGTGGACCAGAGGCGTTGGCGGCAATAATGCCTCCGACGGTGCCGGCGGCGTGCGCCGGATCGATCGCGAGCCATTGTCCGCGCTGAGCCAGCACCTGCTGAACGCCGGCCAGGCTGGCGCCGCCTTCCACGCGCGCGACCAGGTCGTCAGCGGCGTGCTCCAGGACACGGTTCATTCGGTGGGTGCTGACGATGAGATCGACGCGGCTGGGTAGCGCGCCCCAGGAAAGCTTTGTGCCCAGACCACGGGGAACAATCGCTAAGTCCGACCGGTGTGCCTCCCTTACCACGGCGCCGGCCTCCTCGATCGACGCCGGCTCGATGACCAAAGCCGGGCGCACGCCATCAACCACGTCCGCGTCCGACGCCTCCCGAGCGCGATCACGGCCGACGATCTGGATGAAGCTTTCCAGCGGCTTCAAGCGCTCGTCACGGGAGTCCACGGCCGGAAACGAAGGGTTCACATCACATCCGACTGGCGACACCCGCTCTTTCAAGGGGGTGCATGCGGAACGGGCCCGGCACCTCGCCGCACAGACGAGGTGTGGGGAATATTTTGCCGGGGTTGCATAGCCGTCCCGGGTCAAAGGCGCAGCGCAGCAGCTGCATCGTCTGCAGATCGCTGGTACTGAACATATCGGCCATGTATCGTTTCTTGTCCTGACCCACGCCGTGCTCCCCGGTTATCGACCCACCGTGCTCGAGGCAGGTTCGAAGGATTTCACCGGCCAGGCTCTCGGCTCTCTCCGCCTCTCCCGCGACGGATCCGTCATACAGTACCAATGGGTGGAGGTTCCCGTCACCCGCATGGAAGACGTTCGCGACGCGAAGGCCGTGCTTTGTACTCAGTTTGGCGATGGTACGCAAGACCTCGGGAAGCGCCGTGCGGGGTATGACACCGTCCTGGACGTAGTAGTCAGGGCTGATTCGGCCCATGGCCGCGAATGCCGACTTGCGCCCCTTCCACATCAAGGCCCGTTCGTCATCGTCGGCCGCCAGCCGGATCTCGGTGCTACCGTTCGCGCCACAAATGTCATTCACCTGCTGCAGCTGGTTTTCGACCTCGACCTCCGCGCCGTCGAGCTCAATGATGAGAATCGAGCCGGCGTGTGCCGGGTAGTTGGGATGAACGGCGATTTCGGCCGCCTCGATCGACAGAGGGTCCATCATCTCTACCGCGGCCGGCAAAATGCCCGCGGAAATGATTCCGGACACGGCTCCGCCCGCGTGATCCATGCTGGGGAAGGCGGCCAGGAGGGTGCGCACGGTTTCGGGCATGCGCACGATTTTCAGCGTGATTTTGGTGGCGATGCCGAGGGTTCCCTCGGAGCCGACAAAAGCGCCAATCAGATCATAGCCGGGTGGATCCACGGCTTTTCCCCCCAGATGCACCATCTCGCCCGTCGGCAGCACGATCTCCAGACCGGTCACATGGTTGGTGGTAAAGCCCCACTTGAGACAGTGCGCGCCTCCGGAGTTCTCGGCAACGTTTCCACCAATGGAGCAGACAATCTGGCTGGATGGATCCGGCGCGTAAAAGTAACCGTGCGCCGCCACGGCCTCGGTCACCCACATGTTGAGGACCCCCGGTTCGACAACCACGCGCTGACTCGGAATGTCGACGTCCAGGATGCGCCGCATGCGCGACAGCACGATAAGCACACCCTCCTGAACCGGGAGCGCGCCTCCCGAAAGACCGGTGCCCGAGCCTCTTGCAACAAAGGGCACGCCCTCCTCGTAGCAGATTCGAACGACACCCTGAACCTGCTCCGCCGTCTCCGGCAGCAGTACGAGGCTGGGAATCACCCGGTAGCTTGTCAGCCCGTCGCACTCGTAGGTGCGCAGCTGACTCCGCTCCGAAATGAGGCCGGGGGGACCCAGAACAGCCACCATACGCTGCATCAGACGGTCTCTGCTGACCATGTGCTCCGCTTTCAGGGAGAAGAAACGTACACTAAGTATAGGACCTCCTACGAGAACGCTGCGTGTTCCCGACTTTGGCCGTCACTGTGATCGACCCGATGTAGCCGCGAACCTGCTGAAAGTACAGGTTGATGACGAACAGCTCGCCGTAGAAGCCGAGATTGATCAGAAGGCCCACCGCGGTGGCGCCCGTGAAGGTGGAATCCGCGAAGAGACCGAGCGGAAGCATCGGACTCCCGGCATTTCGCTCGACCGCGAGGAAGGCGACTGCAGTGGCGACGAACAGGACCGCGCTAGCCGCCACTACCGGGGGGGGGTCCAGCCGAAACGGCCGGCCTCGATAAGTGCCACGGTCAACGCCGACAAAGTCACCACGGCGAGGATTTCACCGAGGAAGTCCATACTGCGTGGGCGAGCCGGCGTATCGGCGACGCAACGGATCGTCAGAACCAGCCCGGCGAGTCCGATCGGAACATTGATGAAGAACACGAGCCGCCAGCTCGCCGCCGCGACGAGCACTCCTCCGATCACGGGTCCCGCCG
>QHBP01000010.1:3492-3763 GCA_003244175.1 Chloroflexota bacterium
ACCCCACCCCAGACGCCGACCGCTCGGGCGCGAGCCGCCGCATCCGCGTACGTTGCTTGCAGCAGTGCGAGCGAAGCGGGCACCGCGAGAGCGGCGCCCACTCCCTGGACGAGTCGCGCAATCACCAGCGCGAGAACCGTGGGCGCCAGCCCGCAGATCGCCGATGCGACGACAAACAGCGCCAATCCGGACACAAGAATCCGCCGGCTACCCAGCCGGTCTCCAAGCGCGCCGCCGGACAGCAGCAGCGCGGCAAATGTCAAGGTATACC
>QHBP01000191.1 GCA_003244175.1 Chloroflexota bacterium
ACCAGTCGCTTGCCCCGCAGCATACGTTCCCCTTTACGACGCAGCTGATCCAGCCGCTCTCAGTGGCTGAAATTCACTCATGGTACTAAGGGTCGCCCATAGTAAAGAGGGTCGATCAAGTACAGAGGATGTCAATTCGTGCCAGAGACCGTGTCAGATATCGGTGAGCTCCATCTGATCAAGCACATTAGAGAGATCGCGGGCGAACCAAGCGCCGGAGTCGGAATCGGCGATGATGCCGCGGTTATCGATGTCGGCACCGAAACCTACCTCCTTGCTACTACCGACGCCCTTGCGGACGGGGTGCATTTCCTGACCAGCCAGATTCCCGCTCGCAGCCTAGGTAGGAAAGCCATAGCTGTCAACCTCAGTGACATAGCGGCAATGGGGGGCATCCCCACCTCTGTACTGGTTTCCCTCGCACTGCCTGCCTCCACTCCCGTGGAGTTCGTACATGAGCTTTATCGGGGCATGCGCCACGAGGCCGACACTCACGGCGCGACCATCGTGGGTGGCAACATCACGTCCACCCCAGGGCCAATCGCTATCACCGTTACCGTACTTGGGAGCGTCTCCAAATCATCGCTCTCTCTTCGAACGGGGGCGCAGATCGGAGACGTCCTGGCCACGACGGGCACTCTAGGAAATGCTGCAGCGGCGAGGTTGATTACGGAGCGCTCCCGAGGATGGGAAGAACGCTGGGGGACCTTTGTTTCCGCTTCGCAGGTCCCCACTCCGAGACTGAAAGCCGCGAGCGCACTAGCCACCGTCGGGATACCGCACGCCATGCTCGATATCAGCGACGGTCTAGCGAGTGAAGTCCGACGGATTGGGGAAGCGAGTGGGGTGGGAGCCCTACTTCACTCTGACTCTCTTCCGATCTCGGAAGAAGTTCAACAAGTGAGCGAGGAGCTAAACCTCGACCCGCTTGACCTGGCTCTGTACGGCGGGGAGGACTATGAGTTGCTCGTAGCTCTATCTCGGGGTTCTTTGCACGAGGCGGAAGCACTTCTAGCTGAGGAACCACTTCACGTCGTGGGCGAAGTGGTTCCGAGAGAGGTTGGCTTCACACTTGAGACAGACGGCAAGAGTACTCCGCTGGCTGCGGAGGGCTGGACGCACTTTTAGCAGCACCGAGCGGCTGGCGCAGTTCATACCTTCTTGTGAACCGTGGTCGCCGCTTCGGAGCCATCCGGCAGCACCTCGACGGTGTAATCGCCAAAGAGGCTGGGGGCTTCCTGGCGCATGATCTCAAGAACGGCTAACGCAACCCTACGGATTTCCGGCTCAGCGTCGGGCGCCCCTCGGTACTCCACGAAGTGGCGCAGGGCGCGAGCGTTAGCGGATATAAAGATTTTTGTTTCGGTCGCATTGGGGAGCACGCTTCGGGCGGCTTCTCGGGCCCTCTTTCGCTTGTCCCTAGGCTTGAGGTCTGGCTGTTCTCGCTCGATCTTCTCTCGTAACCCCTCGGCGAGGCTACGGTATGCCTGATGCGAGGTCTCCACGGCGCGAAGACACGTTCCGTGGAGCTCAGGATCGCTCGCGATGATGGTTGGTTCCACAAAGTCTGTGTCGGATTCATCAACATACCGCTGACTGAGCTGACTATATGCCCACCCTGCTCGATGCCGAACCAATTCGTGGGTAAAAGATCTCGAGACTCCCGTGACAATGAAGTTCCACACAGCATGCTCGAGTACGCTGCCATGTTCCATGCTGATGATGTTGGCGAGGTAGTCGCGGCTCGATCTGCGACCCTGCTTCTCACCAAATGAGAGGTAACAGACGCGCCCGGCCAGTTCAGACACCAACTCGCCACCGTTCTCCCCATCAGTCAACCAGGTCGTCGATTCGCTTTCGAGAAATTCGCGAATTGCGTAGCTATCGACCTGGGTTCTGCCGACGAGGTAAACGGCCGGCTCGGTGATAATGTGCATCCGGGTCAGGTTTGAGCGATTGGAGACGACGCCGTGTCTGTCTGCGACAGCAGCAGCCCGAGAAGGAAACCAAGAGCCATACCAATCCTCGCCTCCGCGGGCAACTCTTGCTGAAGAGCAATCAGAATGGCGACGAGGATTCCTGGAAACAGTGCCCGCCAACCTGCGACGTTGAGCTTCGCTAGGCCGATTCCAGCGAAGACACCGGCAACCGGTGTGAGCAAGAGGGCCAAGATGAAACTCATACGCTCCAACATTAGGTAAGGAAGTGTCAGCGCAGGCTATTCTATGCCACCGTCGCTGGACGGGGCATAGTATTTAGGGGGATTTCTACGCAGTGCTTCTAGCCGTCGACATTGGGAATACGGAAATCGCAGTCGGCGTATTTTCTGCGGAAACACTGGTGGCAGATTGGCGTGTGGCCACCGATCACAGACGCACTTCGGATGAATACGGTGTCCTATTGCTCGCCCTTGTGCAAACTGCCGGCAAGCTGCCGAAGGACATCGACGGGGCAGTTATCTGCAGCGTCGTGCCAGGTACACTGACGCGGTTTCGCGAGGCGATACGTACGTACTGGCATTNNGTGCTGTATTCCCCTCCGTCGGCAGTGGGGGCCGATCGTGTTGCCAATGCCGTGGCCGCCCTTGCATGCTTCGGTTCCCCAGCGATTGTCGTAGACCTGGGGACGGCAACCACGATAGATGCAGTTTCGCGGGACACCGCATACGTCGGCGGTGCGATCGCGCCCGGCCTACAAATCGGCCAAGAGGCTTTGGCACGGCGAACGGCGCAACTGCCTATCGTTTCTCTTGACCACAATGACCCTGCTCCCAATCCAATTGGCGCGAGCACGATCGAGAGTTTGCGATCGGGAGCGCTCTACGGCTATGCGTCCCTGGTCGACGGTCTGGTGGAGCGCTTCCGTGAGGAATTGGGCCCGGAATCACATGTCGTCGGGACGGGTGGGCTTGCTGCGACCATTGCGCCGTACACGAAAAGTCTGGAACAAGTCGTAGCAAACCTAACGCTTGTCGGCCTTCAATTGCTCTACACGCGGCATAGCAA
>QHBP01000376.1 GCA_003244175.1 Chloroflexota bacterium
CCCTACTTGCGATCCAGGCACCACTCTCAATTATAATGTTCCTATCCGTCGTCGGGCGGTTCGCCTGACGTTGGGCATTCTTCAGACGAAAATCGTGGGTCCCAGTTAGCAGTAGTACGTCATGGCCGAAGAAGACGTAGTCCCGGATCTCCACGCTACCGCCGATCGTGTTTATCAGTACGTCAGCCAGACCAACGGTTGGACTAACATGAACACGCGAAATGGGACCGCTGATAATAGGTCCAGCAGTGCGCACCCTCTGCCGGTGACGCCAGCCACCGAGCTGCCGTCTGGGGATATTCCTAACGCGCATAAAATTCACCTTGCCCAAACCCATTGCTTATAGCACCCTGTTGGCTACAAGTTCCGCGTATCGCTCGGGAGCGAAGACTTCACGTCCCCACTCAGCAGCGCGATGCCCCATCCAAGCCAGGCGCCCGGGGTCGGCCAGAGCACTCCCGAGCAGCTGGGTCAATGTCTCTACGTTCTCATCAGCCGGAGAGAGGCCCGTAATCCCGTCGACGTACGCATCCGCTGACCCGCCATGTGCAGGCACGACAACCGGCGTACCGGCGACCTGGGCTTCCAGGAGGACGAGTCCGAATCCTTCGCCGGACGCCTGCCGTCCAGGCCTGGTCCGCGTCGCCAGGACGAAGAGATCGGCGGAAGCAAGTTGGTCGGCGAGATCACGATCTGATAGGCCGACCCGTAGGGTGCACCACTCGTGCATTCCCACGACTTCGACCAAGTCCGGCGGGGCCTCCCCACTTCCGCAGACGACCAGCCGGATGTCGGGACACCCCAGGGCCGTCAGAGCCTCAAAGAGCTGTGGGAGTCCCTTCTCGCGCCAACTCGCGAGCCTGAACGCCGTCACTACGACGATGCCCTGGACGTCAGCTACAGCGGTCGTGCTGGCGCTGGACAGCGTTCCAAACCACTCATAGGAGAGGCCAGGAGGCAGAATCGTCGCCCTGCAGTCACCGGCGAGACAACCCGCAGTGAAACTACTTGCGGCAACAACACGCACGTCAGGACGCCTCATCAGCCTCCGTTCGATGATACGCCGCACCTGCATGCGAGCGCCCCATGCGTCGCTGCCATGACACAGGACGGATATGCCGTGGACGTTGGTCTCGCGTGCAAGCGTCGTTGCCACGGGAAGCAACGCCCTGTGGCCAACTACCAGTCGTACGCGTGTCGGGTCAGCTCGCAGTACATTCCGACCATCTGCCAGCATCCGCAGATGAGAACGAACGCCTGCTCGCGCCAGGTCCAGGCGATGACAGCCCACGCCAATATGGGCGAAACTCCACTCAAGCGTTTGCACGTAGCGCTCAATGCCACCGCCGAGGCCATTGGATGGCGCAAGCAGAAGCACCGAGCCAGCCGGCTTAGAACCAAGCGCCGAGGTGACCCCTGTTTGAAACGTCATGACACAGAAGTAAGGCTAGGGCGGCCAAGAGCATAGAAATCCCAGTCGGCAGAACGCCATGGACGCGAATCTAGCGCATTGCGTCCATCCACCATATTGCGGTGTGCCACTGCCTTTCCAAGTATCTCCGGGTCCGCTTCCCCGAACTCGAGCCATTCGGTGAGCAAGAGGATCACGTCCGATTTGTGAGCTGCTCCTATAACTGATCCCGCGTAAACCAGCCCAGGACATTCTTTACGGACTTTCAGTATTGCCACTGGATCGTATACCGTGACATTTGCGCCCAACTTGTGTACGGCTTTCGCTGACGCCAGTGCTGGGGAATCCCGGATATCATCGGAATCCGCCTTGAACGAGAGACCTAGGATGCTGATGGCCTGACCCGTCACCGATCCTCCAAGTACCTTCTTAACTAGATCGATCATCCGATTCCGGCAGCGAAGATTGATCGCGTCGATCTCGGTGAGAAAGTTCAGGGCTTCCGCGGCCCCCAGTTCGGCCGCTCGGGTAACGAACGCCCGGATATCCTTAGGCAAGCACGCACCGCCAAAACCCCGCCCCGGAACCATATACGACCCACCGATACGCGGATCAGCGCCCAGGATCTCTGCAAGGAGCGTTACGGCGTGGGCCAGCCCGAGGTACCCTGTGCCCAGAACAGTAAGTCTTAGCCCTGGCCGAACGCTCGTCACCTGAGGCATCCTCTCTGCTTATCCGCAGATTTGGCTGGGGACATTCTACGAAATACCTGACCTGCCTAGACAAGAATCCCAACATATACCGCATAGNNTAGCATTCAAACTTCGGGCGCCGGACGCGCGAAGAGATCTGACCCAAAGCTCGCATCGCCCGTCGGGATGAGCGCGCCTCCTGCGCCTGGACGGTAGAGGTTGTACCCATACCCTGCGAGAAGCTCAGCCACAGGTCTGCGATCTGTCCCTACAGCGCTCTCGGAAGTCGCATTCCATTCTAGCTGAATTGCCCTAATTCGTCGCTCGCTCAGCGCCCGTGTACAACCCCGGAGGACCTCGATCTCGAACCCCTCGACATCGACCTTCATGCCCGCCACCGTTCGGTCGCCAATCAGGGAATCGATCGTTATTACTCTGGTCTCAGCATCGCCAAGCGGATCGAACTGGTTCACACAATCCCTCCCACTCGTGAATTGCGCTGTGCCACAGTAGGATCCTGCAGCCGCCTGGACCGGTTCAATCAGATATCCATTCAGATTGATGTTTTCGACGAGCAGCGCGAAAGTCTCTTTGGCAGGCTCTATGGCAATGACGGATGCCCCCGCCTCGGCCGCCCATATCGCATAGCTTCCCACGTTGGCACCGACATCCAGGAAAAGATCCCCGGACCTTAGGATCCGACGCCAGGCAAGCATCTCCGCGTAGTCGGGAGGATTGCCATAGATTATCCGCGAGGCCCCTGTCCTGTGCAGGTAAGCCCAGACACGGGACCTGTCCCCGAGCTGCGCCAGTGTGGGCCTGCCCAGCACCCTCCCGCGAAGCTGAAATCTTGCTGCGCGCGTCAGAGCACGCACTCGCCTGCCTTCATTCGCTGGGTGCTCCCACACGTGCTTTGCCACGCTCCAGGCGGTGGCCACCGCACCCGGCAGAGCCAGCGGAAGCACAGATGCAGCACTTCTCCTGGTGAGTGTCATGACCGTCCAATGAGATTAATGACGCCGTTCAATCAGGCTCGCTCGTAAACAAAGAAGTCTGCCCGGCGCAGATCTTCCTCATTCGGACAGGATGATTGCGTCAGGCCCCACTCCGGACAATTGCCCTCCACCCACGACGAGAAAACGCGATGCTTCACGTGCGGCGCGTCGTCATGAGTCAGCGAATTCGTGGCATAGATGATTACATAGCGCTGGCCTGCTCCGAACAGATGCGTCATGTACGTTTCGAATATCGAGTCCTCGACCAGATGATAGATAACATCCAGAGAGATTGACAGGTCAGCATTGAACAAGGCCGCCCTGTCGACGAAGCAGTCGCCGTCGTAGAGGAAAAAGCTCTTACTCGGATCCTTCTCGAAGCGACGTCTGCACAGTCCGATCGCAGCTCGGGATACATCAAGGCCGATATAAG
>QHBP01000222.1 GCA_003244175.1 Chloroflexota bacterium
GCGACGGAGCGACCCGCCTACACGGCGGCGTCGCTCCTCCGTAGGTGGTTGTGGAATCTTCGCTAAAGGCGTACTCCCACCAGCCCTCTTTTCTACACGGAAGGGCTATAGGCTGGTGCCGGTTTCCAACATACGCTAGCGCTGTCAATGTAGACGGTCCCCCACCTCAATTACCTACTCCAGGAGGAAGCAAAGTGATCCAGTACGCCACGGAGCTCCAGCTCAAATTGCGCGACCTGATTGACCGGCTGACGGAGAGAGAAGAAGGCCAGGACATGGTCGAGTATGCNNGCCCTCATCTCGATCGTCGCCATCGCCATCATCGTCCTGATCGGCCCCTACCTCAAGGACCTGTTCCAGGACGTCGTAAACGCGCTCGGCACCGCCTAGTCGCGGGAGACGAGCTCATGGGCGCCGGGGCGATTCCCCGGCGCTCATTTTTTATGGGTGAAAGGTAGTAATTGACCCGCCCAATTTGCTCAGTTTGACCCATTCTCAGGTGCGAGCGGCGTGCCTACACTGCCCCTGAAGGTCGGGGAGCACCCGGACCGGGACGGGATGAACCACCTCTCGCGGCACCAGCGAGAAAGCTATCGACACAAGGAGAGACGGAAGTGGCCGACCTCATCGTTGCGCAACAGGACAGACTCCGGGAGCTGATCGGGCGCTTTACCAGTAGGGAAGAGGGCCAGGACATGGTCGAGTATGCATTGCTCGCCGCCCTCATCTCGATCGTCGCCATCGCCATCATCGTCCTGGTCGGGCCCTACCTCAAGGACCTGTTCCAGGACATCGTCTCCGGACTTGGCAGCGCCTAGAGCCGAGTCCGGAGACGCTTTAGGAGCGCCGGGTTCCCCCGGCGCTCCCGTTTCATTCCAAGACCGCAACGTTGAGCGGGACACAGAACAGAGGGGAGCCGATGACAGTGTGGACAAGCTCGCGAGCCCAGCTCCAGACCTTGTGGGACGGGCCGGCACGCCAAGAAGACGGGCAGGACATGGTCGAGTATGCCCTACTCTCGGCTCTGATCGGGATTGCAGCGATCGCAATCATCATCTTGGTCGGACCATTCCTCGTGGATACATTTCGGTATGTGGTCAATGAGCTCGGTCGTGTCTAGCTCAGGCGATGGGATTGAACACCGTTCGGGATGCAATCAAAGTGCGCTCGAGGTAGACGCCGGCAGCACGACAGGGGAGCCTGCCCGAGAACCCTGTGATCCAGCGCGCGACCCGGACGTGAGGCGCCATCTCGAGGCGGCGTGGCACGCCGTCGAAGTACTGCTTTCGATCCAGGGTCGCGTACTCTTTCCGCTCGACAATCATTCGTTTGCCCCATTCACTCATCAAGCGAGCCCTGGGTACACTGACCATTGACCGGGCGGCGGGGGTGCGCGGATTGTGCCGGAATGCAGGCGCTGGACAAGCCGCCCGCGCCGCGAAGAAAACGCGGGCGCGAGATGAAGATGAAACTGGGCAAGGTACACGACGAACAGGCACAGGGTG
Organism: Chloroflexota bacterium; assembly: GCA_003244175.1. Taxonomy (GTDB): domain Bacteria; phylum Chloroflexota; class UBA5177; order UBA5177; family UBA5177; genus QHBP01. The sequence continues at coordinate 1,506 of QHBP01000222.1, forward strand.
TCATCGAGTTTGCACTAATAGCCACTGTGCTAATGTTTCTCTTTCTCGGCACGGTTGACTACGCCCGGTTCCTGTATTACGCCGCGGCACTTCGCAACTCGGCTCGTGTGGGGGCCGAGGTCGCCAGCAATCACTGTCCCAGCGCCGCCCTGTGTTCCGGATCGTCCGCGACGGGCACCGATTACGTCATGTGGAGTGCCTACTGCGAGGGTCAGAACCAGATATCTCTGCAACCCACATACGGCAGCTGCAGCGCCGGCAGCAGCTCCACCTGGGATCCCGGTGGCGGCAGCAGTAACTGTGCGCAAGACATCTGCGTGCTGTGGAGAACGGGCGGCGCAAGTAGCACGACACCGGGACCGGAGGGATCGCAGGTTTCCGTCTACGTTGGGTACAACTTCCGCCCGATATCCTTCCTGATGAACCCGTTCTTCTCGACGCGGTCCTGTTACCCGGACGCGGTGGTTGATTCCGGAGCAACCGCCTCGGACGCGGCGTCGAACAAGCACACACTGTGCTCCCGGACGGTGGGGAAGGTTTCGTAGGTGCGCCGGATGTGTGACGAACGGGGACAGGCGGCCGTGGAGTTCGGCATTATCGGCACGGTGTTCTTCATATTGTCTATCGGGTTAATCGATGCGGGGAGAGGGTTCTATCAGTACAACGCCCTGAGCTCGGTTGCGCGCGACGCGGCCCGATGGGGATCCGTCATCGGCGGTACGTGTCTTCAGCCGGCAAGCGCCTCAACTAGCGACTTCTGCAACCAGCTAGGAGGACAGTCCGGAACGGTGTTCTGGTCCCAACAAGGGAATGTGCCGATTCAGGGCGCGGGAACCGACTGTCCCACATACAGCACCACGCCGGGTGATTACTACGCCGTAGGAACGTACGCGAGCTCTAGCAGCAGCACCGTCGTGGGGGCGATCGCGCACCGCTTTGACTCCGACTCCGGTAGCTCGAGCGTCATCACAGGCTCGCGCGCTCCGGGCTTTGACTGGAGCCAGCTCAAGGCGTGCGTCGCGCTCCTCGGTTCCGGAAGCAACCCGCCCAAGCCCGGCGATACCGTCAAAGTTGCGCTGTACTATCCGTTCAAAGCCGTAGGTCCGTTGCTTCCCGGCGGCACATTACCCCTGACTGCGTCGTCCCAATTTCCCGTGGAGTGATGATGAAATCGATATTGAAGTCCGTATGTCGGTACTGGGTGGACGAGGCCGAGGCGGGCCAGGCGATGATCATGTTCGCCGTGATGAGCAGCGCGCTTTTTATGACCCTGGGACTGGCGGTAGAGGGGGGGAACCTCCTCTCTCAATACCGACAGCTGCAGAGCAACGCGGACATGGCGGCAATCGTCGGGGCCCAAAAGCTGCCGTGCAGCACGTCCGCCTGCATCACCACGGCCCAACAGACCGCGTGCACCAACGTGACAACAAATGATCCATCCCTGACGTGCACCCCAGGCAGCCGGACCGCGCCGTCCGCTGCCAACGTTCCTCCCGTTTCCTGCAGCCCCTACGATTTCATCGACTACGGCAACGGCAGCGGTGACGCGACGTACGGGGATTCTAGCTGCAAGGCCGGCACGTCCCCATCTCAGTACACATACATTGAGGTCCAGCTGCGGAAGTCACTCGGAACGATACCGATTTTCAACGTTCCTGTTACCGTGGGTGCGCATGCCGTCGCACGCACGGGTGCGCGAGGAGCGGGCGACTATGCGATACTCCTCCTCGACCCGTCAAAAACCGGAGCGTTGACGATCAACGGATCCAACAACGTGTCGGTGGTCGGGTCCGTGGCGATCGATTCCACGGCGAGCTGGTCAATGATCTTCAACGGCCCCAACAGCGTCTTGACATGTGACGGCGGGTGGTACAACGCGTCGGGGCAGGCTGCCTCAAGCCCGGTGCTCACCAGCTTGAAAACAAACACCGGCGGCACGCCCGGTTACGCCGGTCCTGCCTGCACCGGCGGGGCGGCCGACAATCCCGCGAGCTATTCTCCCAGCCTCCCAACGGTGCAAGATCCATATGCTAATAGTACGATTCCGACGGGAAACATGGCTAATTGTCAGGCGTGTAACCAAAACGGCTTTGCGTACTGCCGGAGCAGCTCGAACAATTGCTTCTTCTGGAAGTGGCAGCAGGCGAGCGCATCACCACTTGTGATCAACGGGGACGGTGTATTCGAGCTCTTCCCGGGCATCTACCCGGGAGGCATCATCATAAACGGCAGTAACTTGAAGATCTACTTTAACCCCGGCGTGTACACCCTTGGGGCCGATCTAACGAACAACGGCAGCGGAAATCAGCTCTGCATTTATGGCGCGCCAGCATGTGACAACAAAGTTGGCAGTGGCGCGGGAAACAGCAATGCAAACTGCTCCAACGTCAGCTTTAATTCCGGCGACACGACGTATGTCAGCTCCGCACAATGGTACTATTACTGCTCCCCATGGGGAATTTACGACAAATACCTCTCGCGCACGGGTGCGCCGAGTGGCGGGCCGTCCACGACTGTGCCCACGTTCAGTGATGGCACCACTCCCCTCAACGGAGTGACTTTCTATATGGAGACCGGTAACCTGACGATGAACGGCGGCATCTCCGCCGTTCTGGCAGCTCCCAACGCCTGCCCTGGGACCGGAAGCCCGGGCACGGGAAGCATCCCCTGGCCCGCCGGGGCGGCCACGGGCTCATACACGTATCCGTCTGGATCGCTTCCGAACACCGGCGGCGTAAACACCTCACCCATCAGTCCTACCAGTCCTCTCTACGGTAGTGACGACCTGACGGTTGCGGGAGAATGCAAGAACGGACTGACGACATGGACCGGAGAGTTCGGCAGCGGCACGCAAGGACAACACGTTCAGTTCGCGGTCTTCGCTCGCAACACGAGCACGCAAGTGACACTGAACGGCCAGAACAACCAGAACTGGTGGGGAGACATTTACAACCCCGGTGTTTCAGGGACCGGGGGCACCGTGGTCCTGAACGGCAGCAACGGCAGCACCGGTCCACCGTTAGTTTCCGGGCAGGTCATAGGCGACTCCGCCACAATCAACGGTGGCAACAACGTCGATGTTTACTACCGACCCTGCATTGGATCGGCGCCCTGCGGCTCCGCTCCGGGTACCTCATTGATCGAGTAGAGGGGGTCCCGTCGCACACAGCTCGCCAAATGAGATCCCGACCGGGCACACCGGAGGAGTGCTCGTGCGAGAGGTGCCTTTCGAAGGACTCGAATGCTCACCCATGAGAGCGACCTACCGGGGTGCTGTAGCGGCCTTGTGCACCCCGGTCATGGTTTTCTAGCCGCCGAGGCGCGCGGCCGGGACCAACATGGGGAAGGTGGAATGACGTGGGACGTAGCGCTCCAGCTTGCTCAAGTACTCAATCTGTGCGTGAGGCGTACTCCTTATCGCCCGCACAATCATCCCTTGCCCCCATTCCGCTAACCGAGCCCCGTCGATACACTGTGCCTTGAGTTTCCGAGAGGTGTGGCTCCGACTGGGCCACGCTGCTTCCACGACCGGCACACCGCACCACACAAATACAAGAGGGGGACAGGGAAGCCCATGAATCAGCGAATGAACGGCAAGCGAATGATGATGGCCGGGGGCGGGGTTATCGTGCTGGTCTTGGTGCTCGGGCTTCTCCTCATGGGTAGAGGAGGCGGCGGCAGCAGCAAAAAGACCGTCGCCATCGCGCAGTCCAACGTCGTGGTGGCCGTGCAGTCCATTCCGCAAGGGACGACGTTTACCGCCGGGCAGCCGCTCAACACCTTCTTCGCAGTCAAACACGTGCCCGACTCCGCCGTGCCGTTCGGGGCGTATACTAGCCTCGGACAGATCTCGGCGTTCCTGAGATCGACCGGGTGCGCGCCGGCGCAGAGCGCCGGGTGCCGGGGCAGCGTCACCACCACTCAAACGATCTATCAAAACCTGCCCGTGGTTGCAGGCATGTTCACATCCCTCGGCCAGTTTCGAACCACCGCCGGACCGGCCTTCCAGATCCCCTACGGGTATGTGGGCATCAGTATGAGCTTTTCGGACGTCAACAGCGTTCTGGGCAGCATCCAGGCCGGCGACGACGTCGATTTGATGGCCAGCTACACGGGTGGCGAAAACGGTTCCGACTCGAAACTCAAGCAGACCCAGTTCGTCCTCAACGATCTCCGCGTCATTGGCGTCGGCGGTCCTCCCCCCGCCCCGTCGGCCCCGATATCGGGTACCAGGGCCCCCAGCGCCTCGGCGGCGCCCTCAGCGGCGAATAACACCAACGGGGGCAGCCTCCTCCTGCTCGTCCGCTACCAGCAGGCGCTCATCATTCAGCACCTCAAAGACTTCGGTGCCTCCTGGACGACCAGCGTCGTGCTGCGGTCCTCGAAGGAGACGGACATCCCGCACTTCCGCACGACACCGGTCACCGCCAACTGGATGTTCGTCAAGCAGGACAACCACTTCGACTTCAAGCCACCGTATTAACAGTCCTGACAGTCCTGCGGACGGCCTCACTCAGACGGTATGGAGCACAACGAACATGGGTCTTCTTGATCGCATAAACAGACATTCCACAGTCCTGCGGACGGCTGCACTGAGACAGCATGGAGCGCAATGAGCATGGGACTTCTTGATCGCATGAACAGACAGTCCACAGTCCTGCGGACGGACGCACTGAGACGGTATGGAGCACAATCATGGGCCTTCTTGATCGCATAAACAGACTGTCCTTGCGGACGGCCGCATTGAGACAGTATGGAGCACAATGATCATGGGACTTCTTGATCGAATAAACAACGGATCTACCGCCGGCGTAGCGTCGCTTCGGCCGCCAATCCCCGAGATGGAGGAACAGGCGGAGCCGCGCGAAGCCCCGAGCGACCTGCCTCTTTTGCGCCAGGCCCCGGCAGAGGAGGCCGCGCCGCTCGACCTCAACGTACGCCGCATGAACCTCGGCGCCGGCAAAAGGAATGACCCCTTTCGGTACATTCGCGAGCGCGTGCAAACACAGCTCCTGCGTGAGTCCAACCGCTACTTGAAGCTGGACGACCGCGAGGCCGTCATGGCGCAGATCGTGACCATGCTGGACGACGCGCTGGCCCAGGAGGGCGTCCAGCCGGCGCGGGTCGACTACATGCGCATCCTCGACAGCATTCAGTACGAGGTCCTCGGCTACGGGCCCATTCAGATACTTCTGGATGACGAGACCGTGACCGAGGTCATGGTCAATGGGTACGACCAGGTGGTTGTCGAGCGCTTCGGTAAGCTCCACGTCACGGACGTCACCTTCGACGATGAGTCGCACGTGATGCGCGTCATCGACAAGATCGTGTCCCCTCTGGGCAGGCGCGTCGACGAATCATCTCCCATGGTTGACGCACGCTTGCCGGACGGCTCGCGGGTGAACGCCATCATTCCCCCGCTGTCCCTCATCGGCCCGGTGCTCACGGTGCGTCGTTTCCCGCGCCAGCCGCTGCAGGCGGAAGATCTCATCCGGCTCGGTTCGCTGACCCGCGATATGTCGGACTTTCTCACCGCCGCGGTTCGGGCGCGTCTGAATATAGTCGTGTCCGGCGGCACGGGCTCCGGTAAGACGACTCTTCTCAACGTCTTGTCGTCGTTCATCCCGGACAACGAGCGCATCGTCACCGTCGAGGACGCGGCGGAGCTGCAGCTGGTGCAGCGCCACGTCATCACCCTGGAATCGCGCCCGCCGAACATCGACGGCAAGGGTCAGGTGGGCATCCGCGACCTGGTACGCAACACGCTGCGCATGAGGCCGGACCGGATCATCGTCGGCGAGTGCCGGGCCGGCGAAGCGCTCGACATGCTCCAGGCCATGAACACCGGCCACGACGGCTCCCTGACGACGGCCCACGCCAACAGTCCACGCGACGTTCTGGCCCGGCTGGAAACGATGGTTCTGATGGCCGGAATGGATCTCCCGATCCGGGCCATCCGCGATCAAATGGCCAAGGCGATCAACTTGATCGTGCAGCAAGAGCGAATGCAGGACGGCACCCGCAAAGTGACCGCCGTCGCTGAGGTACAGGGCATGGAGGGAGACGTTCTCATTCTCCAGAACCTCTTCGAGTTCGAGCAGACCGGCTACGAGGGTGGCAAGGTGGTCGGCGACTACAAGTCGACCGGCATCCGTCCCAAGTGCTACGACCAGTTCCAGGCGCACGGTGTCAATCTTCCGCTCAGCGTCTTTGGACGCGTGCTGCTGAGCACGTAGGAGGAGAAACGGATGCTCATCTTCCTGATCGTGATTCTCCTGCTCGGCGGCGGGGGCGCATTTTTTTACGCCATGCGAGGCTCCGGCGACACGCTGAGCATCGTTTCCGCCCGTCTCGGCCGCTACGGCCTCGCGAGTCAAGGCGACGGCGCATCCCAGGCGGTCGGGCACCTGCGATCGGGCGGCGGAAAGGCGGCGGTGCGAGCCGCCGACAGATTGGCCGACCGGGCCGGGCTCAGCGTGAAGATCCAGGGAAAGCTGGAGCGCGCGGACCTCAAGACGACCGCCGGCGAATACCTCACCATGTGTCTGGCCGCATTCCTGATTGCGTGCCTCGTGGGCCTGGTTCTGAGAGGCATCCTCGGGCTTTTGGGGCTGGGTGTTATTGGATTGGCCGCTCCCTGGGTCTATCTATGGCGGCGAGCCAAGAAGCGTAGACGCGCGTTCATCGAACAGCTCGCCGACATGTGTCAGATGATGGGTAACAGCATGCGCGCCGGCTTCAGCATCATTCAGTCGATGGAGCTGGTTGGGCATGAGGCGTCGAAACCGGCGTGCGATGAGTTCGAGCGCGTCGTCACCGAGATAAAGCTGGGCCTGCCCGTCGACCAGGCGCTCGACCACCTGCTGCAGCGCATTGCCAGCGAGGATCTGGAGCTGATGGTGGTGGCGATCAACGTGCAAAGGCAGATCGGTGGCAATCTCTCCGAAATCCTCGCCGTCATCTCCAACACCATCAGGGAACGCGTCAGGTTCGAACGCGACCTCCGCGCGCTCACGGCACAGGCTCGGTACTCGTCGTACATCATCACGGCGCTGCCGATCGGTGTCGGGGTGGTGATCAACCTCATGGACCGCGAGTATGAGTCGTACCTCTATACGGCGACGCTGGGACACATCATGATCGGCATCGCACTGACGATGGTGGCGGTCGGCTTCTTCTTTCTGAACAAAATCGCGAACATCGAGGTCTGAGAGAGCAATGATAATTTTCATCATCCTAGGCGTGATGGTCGGCGCCGGCATCGCGATCTATGGGGCGCTGACGGTCAAGCAGGTGGACGAAAACATGGTGGCCCGTTTGCAGCGCTTCAACGTGAAACCGGCCGGCACCCTGACCCAGCTGGAGCTGCAGATTCCGCGGGCAGAGCGGCTCCTCGGGCCCATCCGCCGTGAGATCGCGAGGCGCGTGCGGCAGATTACGCCCGTCGGGACCATCGAGCAGACACAGCAAAAGCTGGCCATGGCCGGCAACCCGAGAAACTTCACGGTTCAGGACTTTCTAGGCTTCAAGGGCATGGTGGCTCTGGGCTTCGGCTTCCTGGCCTTCATGGGCATGACGTTCTTCTTTCACCCCGGCTTCCTCAAGTTCGTCCTGGCCATCGCCGCCTTCACGTTCCTCGGATTCAGGTTTCCGGATTTGTGGATCCGCCAGGAAATCAAGAAACGGCAAAAGGAGATCCAGAAGTACATGGCGGATGCGATCGACATCCTCGCCATCAGCGTGGAGGCCGGCCAGGGGTTCGACGGTGCGCTGGAGTCGCTCTCGAAGCGCAAGCAAAACGCGCTCACCATGGAGTTCGATCGCTTTCGGTTCGAGGTGTCCGCGGGCAAGGGCCGGCGCGAAGGCTTCCGGGACATGTCGCTGCGCGTTGGCGTCCAGGATCTCAATACGTTTGTGGCGGCCATGATCCAGGCCGATCAGCTGGGCATCGGTATCTCGCAGGTGCTGCGAACGCAGGCGGACGAGCTGCGCGTCAAGCGGCGCCAGCGCGCGGAGGAAAAGGCGCGTCAGGCGCCGATCAAGATGCTATTTCCCCTTATCTTCCTGATGTTCCCGGCGCTCTTTATCGTCATACTGGGACCTGCGATTCCCAAGCTCATCTTCCTCACACACCAGCAGGTCTAGGGTGATACAATCTCTGGTCCTTTCGGGGACCCCTCCGTCCGCGGCCCCGAACCCCACCCGCTCAATCGGTTTCTGCCTTCGCGGAGGGTCCGCCACATGAGCCACATAGTTCTGATCATCGACGACAGCCCCACCGCTGTTCCGGAGCTCCGATCGCTCTTGGAGAGCGAGGGCTACGAAGTCCTGACGGCTCTGCGTGCCGAGGAGGCCCTGGATACCCTGCGCTCGGCCAAGGTCGATCTGATCATCACCGAGGCCTTGCTGCCCGGCATGGACGGCTTCGATCTGGTTCGTCATCTCAAGGCGAATGAGCGTTGGGCGATCATTCCGATCATCATGCTGACGGTGCGTTCCGCGCCCGAGGATTACGCGGCGAGCTACGACGCCGGCGCCGACGAATACTTCATCAAGCCACTGGAGCCGCCAAAGATCATCGCCGCTACCCGCGGTCTGATCCTCCGCTACGAAAAGATGCGAGTCACGGGCGACATCTCCAGTGGCCGGCCGTCACGGGGCTTGCCGGGCCCAGTGTCGGTCCGTGGCGAGCGCGGAAAGATCATCGGCGTGTTCAGCCTGAAAGGCGGCGTCGGGACGACGACGCTGGCTGTCAATCTGGCGGTAGCCATCAAGATGCTCGAGCCATCGGCCCGCGTCGGTCTGGTCGATCTTTCGCTGGAGCAAGGCATCGATGCGTTGCTCCTCGATATCGTGCCGACGTCGACGATCGCGGACTGGGCGCGCGAGGATCTAACGGACGCGACTCCGTACCTGCTGAATCAGTACTTCGTGCCCCACCGCACCGGCATCAGCCTGATGTCGGCGCCGTCCTCGCCGGAACAGGCGGAGATCGTCCGGCCCGATGTGGTACGCCGCACGCTGGAGCTGGCTCCAGACGCGTTCGACTACATCATCCTGGACACCGCGTCGACCTTCTCCGAGAGCACTCTCATTGCCCTGGAGATGGCTGGTCACATCTTACTTCCGGTCACGCCGGATATGGCCGCCTTGAAGACCGCCGTAAACACGCTGCGCATCCTCAAAGCCGTCAACATCTCGGACGACAAGACCACGATGATCTTGAACGAGCTGGTCCCTCGCGCCGGTCTCACGCGACAACAGGTCGAGACCAGCATCGGTAAGAATTGCATGAGCGTGCCTCACGCCGGAGCCGGCTTCATCGAGGCGTCGAACACCGGCATGCCCCTGGTGACGGTCGAGCCAGCCCCCGCCGCCGCGAAAGCGATCCTGGATATCGCCAGAACACTGTGCGAGCCCGAAGAGCTGGTAGCGGCCGGTGAACAGAAGCTGGGCCGCGCCGGCATTCTGAATCGACTGCGACGAGCGCAATAGCGCCGACGGCTCAATGCATCGCCAGTCGCCTGTGACTTGCCCCCCCCTCACTTGACGTGCATTTGTAGAGGCGTACCCTTGCAAGGCCACGCCCCTACAGGGAAATGTCAAGGAGAGGTTGCGTGTGGACGGGTGACGGCAATGGATGCGTGCGCGGGCGCCGACCGCATAAGCTCCCCCCGCCCAGAATGGGAGCCCAGAATGGGAGAGGGGTTGGGGGGGTTGGGGGTGAGGGGACATGGAGGGCGGCACAAGACCACGCTCCTATAGGAACAGGTCAAGATGTGGCGGCGCGAATCCACGTCGTCATCCACTCTTCTTAAAGAAGGCACCGGCCGGCACGTGAAAGTACTGGGAAAGGCGATGAACGAAATCGTACGTAAGGTTGCGCTTGCCGGCCAGTACTTCGGATGCGATGCTCTCCGTCGGAAACACCGGACCGACGAGATCCTTCTGTCGGAGGCCATTGTCCTCGATGAGAACACGGACCATCTCGTGCGGCTCGGCGGAGCTCAGATCGTATCTGCCGTCTTCCCACAGGAACATGAGAGAGCCCAGCAGTTCTAGGAAGTCTTCTTCATCTTCTGTCCGCGTCTTGCCCAGAAGAGTGTTCATGTGCTCTTGAATGACGTCCGCTTCTTCTTCCGACCGAATGGGCCGAGGCACGATCTCCATAAAGAGGTTCAGATATGCTCGATGTGTCGCTTCCACGGTTACGGTGTCCACGTGTCGTACTCCTGATGCGTCAATATGTCTCGAATGTAGATGACTTGCCGCTTGTAATTGATCTCGACGATGAGACGGTACTTGTTTCCGCCAACGTTGAAAATCGTGTACCTGCCGACCACGTCCGCGTGGCGAAATGTCTCGCGTACTTGCAGTAAGTTCTGCCACGAGTGAGCCCGCGCCATTCGATGCCAGGTGTCGAGGCTCTTTTCCGAATCGGGATGCAGCCGGACGAAGGTTCTCCAGGCGCTCTTACTGATGACGTGTATCTCACGCTCCTATCTTCGCATTATGCGAAGTCTTAGTCAAGGGCCCGGCGCTGCCCCGGGTCTAGACAGGACATCTTGCTTTGCAATCCGTATCCCCTACGTCGTCAGAAAAAAAGACAAGATCGCACCCGCCGACAGATACGGAGCGTACGCAATGTACTGCTTCCTCCCCCGACGAAAGACGACGAGCAGGATCAGAGCGGCGACACCCCCGAAGAGCATCCCGAGGAGCAGAGCGTCGAACACCGCGGGGAAACCGCGAATTGCCCCGATCACGATGGCGAGCTTAGTATCTCCCGTTCCCAGTGCTCCCCGACCCGCGGCTTGCAGGACAAGAAAGACGACCCCACCCACGGCGGCGCCGAGGAGGGCGCTCCTGACGCCGAAGCCGGGCCAGAGCATGGCGCTGGGGATGGCCAGAAGGGCGGCGGGATAGGAGAGCCGGTTCAGCACCAGACGGTGATCAATGTCGATGTACGCCACACTGATGAACACTGCGCTGTACGCCGAAGACAGCAGCAGCTGAATGTTGGGGCCGTAGTGCGCCGCCAGGGCCGCGAAGACGATCCCCGTCGACAGTTCGATACCAAGCGAGGAACGAGGGCGCCAGCCCTCTGCGCGGATACCCCAGATTGGGATGAGCACCCACGCCGATGGAAAGGCGATTCGGTCCGACAGCCGGTAGGAAACGAGACGCGGGCTGGCGTAAAGAATGATCGCACCGGCGGTGATTCCGAGGACTCCCCAAAGCGGCACGATGGACAGATGGTGAGACAAAAGCCTTCCAGTATGGCCTAAGATTCGACCCGCAGTATAAGGGAAAGGCGGTCCGGGTGTCGGCTATACTAGTGCGATCTTCGCCGCCGCCATAACACCATGACGTACGAGCAGAACAAGCGGGGGCACCGCATGGAGGGGTACCCAAGCGGCCAAAGGGGGCTGACTGTAAATCAGCTGCGCAATGCTTCGGGGGTTCGAATCCCTCCCCCTCCACCACGCACCGATCCCGTTTGACAGTTTCGCGGAGCCGTTGCTACACTTTGGCGGGCCGCGGGACCGTAATTCCGCATGGCTTGCTCCAGTAGCTCAGTGGTAGAGCGCGTTCTTGGTAAGAACGAGG
>QHBP01000138.1 GCA_003244175.1 Chloroflexota bacterium
CAAAGACACGGCATCGGGTCAGCGCTGGGTTCGCCGGGAGGTGCCCTCAGCGCGCGGGGGAAACGACACGCAGGACAATCCCGAGAGCTGCGCCCAAAGCCATGCCGACGAGAGCACCGATCGACAGTCCGAGCGCTCCGAAGACGGGGTATGACAGGAGCAGGAGGACCTGGTCCAGGCGGTCGCTTGGCCACGTCGAGTAGTTAGCCAGATACGCGATCGTCAACGCCAGCGCCTGGGACAAGCCGATGATGCCGCCGGCGGTGGCGGCCGCGAGGCTGGCGAAAGAGACGAGCCGGAGACGTTCTCGCCGAGCGCGCCGAAAAATGGCAGCGCCGGCCAAAAAACCGGCCCCGGCGGCGACGGCTACCAGAATTGCTATGGTCACCACGCGCACCGCTTCCGGAAGATTCGCTGTTCCGGCCGTGCTGAAGACGTAGCTCACATAGGCGGAGGCTGTCGCGCCTCCCAAACCTCCCGCGAACCACACCTCTGTCTACCCCCACATGCGGGCGGCATACGACCATCCGCCCTTGCACACCCTGATGAGACGTTAGAATGCCTCTGGGAACTATACACCCCTGGCGCACCGCCGTGCACGTCGGGGTCACAGCCGTCAATATCGAAGGGAGCACCATGAACAAACGAAAGAAGGTTGCCTGGCACAAGCACTTGAAGGCCGCCAAGAAGAAGGAAGCGAAACAAAAGACCGGCGTGCGCTAGCTTTCCCAGCACGCGTCGAATGTCAATGACAGGGCTTGATGCGCATCAAGGCAGCTAGCGCCACCCGAGCCGTGTTGACGGGAATGACCGTGACGTGACCGCGGTGGGCGCGAGCAGGAGCGACGTTGCCGGGAGTGTTTGGAACCAGGAAGTACTCGGCGCCCGCCCCACGGGCGGCGATGATCTTTTGTTTCGCGCCTCCGATCTCTCCCACCTGTCCGAGATAATCGACAGTGCCGGTGCCGGCGATCTTGCAGCCGTGAGTAATGTCTTGGCGCTTCAGCTGCTCCACAATACCCAGCGTAAACATCAGTCCCGCCGAGGGGCCGACCGTGTCGCCGGGGTTGATGTGAATCTTGACGGGTAGGTGGACGGCCCCCGGCACGAGCGTGTCCTGCAACGCCACGCCCATCATTGCGATTTTCCCACGCGCACTCGGCAGCAGGCCGCTGCGTGTCAGCTTTCCGGGGATGGTGCGCACATGAAACACCCGCGTGCGGTTACCGCGAAGAACGGTTAGGTCGAGCACTGCCCCGGGCCGCATTCGCCGAATCAGAGGAAAGAGACCCGGGCTGCCACACGGGGTACGCGTTCCCACGCGCTCGATGATGTCTCCCGGCTGAAGCAATCGGCCGGCGGGCGTGTGCGGCAATACTCCGCCTATCTGCGGCCGGAGAGCGGAACAGCTCAGTTTGTAGCGTCCCAGGACGGATAGAGCCGCGATCTCAGCCTCCTGGATGCTATCGGTCATCGCCAGCGCGTTCACGTGCAGATACTGGTTCTCGCTCAGATTGCCGGCAACCGCCTGCACCGGCTCGAGGTCGGCATTCGGATTGATCCGTCCATACAGCTCCTCCAGCTTGTGATTGACCTTGTAGACGGTAACGTCCGTCATGAAGAGCCCACCCTGGGAGGGCACGGGGGAGTAGCCTTGAATGTGGATCATGCGGGCGACCGGCCGTGCGTCGCCGGGGAGCAGCATGTAGTAGCTCGCTGGAAGGAGCGACAGGACGGCCGCGGCGATCGCCACGACCATGAGCAGCGTCAGAATGTCGGAAGGCTTCGGTCGGCGCCGCTTCAGCGCGAACCTCCCGCTGCGCACTCTAGACAGCATCAAGCCCGCCTGCCCGGCGCTGCAGCCGGCCGGCATCCGAGACGGTTGCCAGACGACGCCGGCGCACACGAGGACGCGAGTCCCGAGCTAAATGCCCGCCGTCCCGGCGGCGCCTCTCCCGGTGCGCGCTTGCGTTCCCGATCTCAGCGAGAAAGCGGCTTGGCGTTCTTCTCTCGCTCTCGCCGCCGAGCCGGCGGTGAGCGACGTACCAGAGGCACAACCTGGTTCGCACTCGACTCATGCCCACGAAGCAGCAGGTCGCCGGAACCCATGTGAGGGAGGTGGCACCGCGGGGACTGATCATTGTTCGAGTGTAGTCGCCGCCCACCAATCCCCTCGAGGACCGCGTAGTCGAGATCGATCAGCTGACGATATGGAGATCGGCGTCCCGATGGAGGCTTGGACCGAGCAGGGTATCCAGCGACCCGGCTGCCGACTCGAGATCCTCCGAAATCCACTGCCAGAAGCTGGCGTCGAAGTCGACGCCGGCCGTGTCTACTCCAATCGAGGCTCTTTGAAGAACTCTCCACGTTGCCTCGCCCGGAAAACCGGCATCGGTAAGGAGATCGCGTGCTTCGGCAGCCAGCCGGCGCAGCTCGCCGCCGGCCGCTCCGGTATCCCCCGTGTCCCGCGTGTGTTTTACCAGCCGCTCGCCGTCGCGAGCCAGCTGTCTCATCTGCAAGCGCGCGTCAAGTGTGTTCATTGATGTATCCATTGCCCATAGTCATACCCCAACCCCGGTTCCCTGTCTATTTTAGCGATAATGCGACATGTCGTGGCACATAGCCGGAGAGCAGCACAGCCACCCGTACGAGCTGCTCGGCGACCTCTTGCTCGGCTTGAATGACGGCGTCGCGACGACCCTGGTGTTCGCATTGAGCGTGGCCGGCGCCTCGACGTCGCGTCATACCGTCATCGTGGCCGGTCTGGCGGAAATGTTGGCAGGCGGCGTGTCTATGTCTCTCGGCGGGTTTGCGTCGGCGCAAGCCGAGAATGAGGCCGCCGAACACCAGATCGCGGTGGAACGTCACGAGATCGAGGTAGAGCCCGAAGAGGAGCGGGCCGAGCTGCGAGAGATCTATCGGGAGAAGGGTTTCTCCGGCACGAATCTGACGTCCATCGTCGACTACCTCACCAGCGACAAGGAGCGGTGGTTGCAGAGCATGATCCGAGATGAGCTGCTCTTGCGGCCGGGAGAGTTCCGCAGTCCCTGGCGTGTTTCCGGCACGATCGGCCTGGCGTTCATGGTCGGTGCTTTTGTTCCTCTTCTGCCGTTCCTGATCGGCATCTCATACAGTCAAATCGCGGCGGCCTGTCTCTCCATATCGACTCTCTTTGTCACCGGGGCATTGCGGTCACGCTACACCGATCAGTCATGGACACGCAGCGGCGGCCAAATGCTCGTCATAGGCCTGGTCGGAGCGGTGGCGGGAGTCTTGATCGGGTTCCTGCTTTCACGCCACTTCTGAACGCTCGCCTTCGACCCAACCGACACGCTCCTCGTACTCGTCAAGAAGAATCGTCCACCGTCGAAGCCACTCCTCGTACCGGCTGCCGCGGTCTCCACGCTGTTCCATGTCAAACAGGACGTCTGCTCCGCGCGTAAGACGCTCCTCAAGTTCGGCAATCGCGGACTGGCGGGCGAGCGTGCTCATCCTGACCTTCTTTCGTTGTTAAGAACATTCGTTCTGTCAATACCCATATCTTAGTACGCGCGTTCTATCGCGTCAAATCGACGTGACTGCGCGCAACTCTCGGCCGCGTCGAGCCGGTAGGCGGCGAGGCAGTCTTTCCCCGGGTGACGAAACTTTTCGTAGGCGTAGCCCTGCGTCGCGTCTGCGAGAAGCGCGCGCACCTCCGGCAATGGCTCGTTCACGTCAACGCACTGGTCCACAGATCGCGAGCAAAATCGGCCGGCGCGACGACCGTATCAAGTCCCGAGGGTGTCGAATGGAAGGTCCGCGAGAGCGGGTGAGTGCACCGGAAGGATGCGAGCTCTAGCTGTTGCGCCGCTCCATGCGTTCGCGTTTCATCGCGGCGCGACGTGCGCGCTTCTCCGCCTTGGCCTTTGCTACCCGCCGCTGTTCCGACGGCGGCTGGTAAAAGCGCCGGCGCTTGAACTCCGCGACAACAGTCTGTGAGTTCCTCTTCCAGCGCTTGAGCAACCCTTCAAAATCCCGTCCTCGATCTTCCAATTAGACTCCCTTTCGATCGTTAATCCCACGGTATTCTTGGCATGACCCGCAGGTTCTCCGCATCCGCCACAACAGACGAAAACGTCGCTCCTGCACTTGTTATCGTACACAATGCCGGCGCCTGCTTCGATGGGTGGGTGTGGCCGGCGCCTACCGTGTCTCGTCATTTTCTATCTGCTGCCGCTCCGTCACCGTCAGGTCCACATCAGCCAATAAGTCCGGTCGAACCTCGCGTGTCCTTTCTACGGATCGATCTCGTCTCCACTCACGTATCTGGCCATGATGACCGGAAAGAAGGGTCTCCGGCACGGCCCAGCCCCGAAAGACCGCGGGTCGCGTGTATTGCGGGTACTCGAGAAGTCCGCCGGCAAAGGATTCTTCTCGCGCCGAGCCCTCCGAGAGGGCGCCTGGCACCAGCCGCACGATGGTGTCGATCACCACCATGGCAGCCAGCTCCCCCGCGGACACCACATAGTCGCCGATAGACAGCTCTTCAGTGACAAGGTGATGGCGGACCCTGTCGTCCACTCCCTCGTAATGTCCTGCCACCATCACTACCCGATGGAACATGGCCAGGCGCTGGGCTTGGCTCTGATCGAAGCGTCTGCCCGCCGGCGAGAGCAGAATCACCGGTGTCGTGGAATCGAGTGATAGGGACTCGACAGCCGCAAAGAGCGGCTCCGGCTTCATGACCATGCCCTTGCCGCCGCCAAACGGGTAGTCATCGGTTACCTGGTGCCGCCCAATCCCGAAGGGGCGCAGTTCCACCGTCCGGACATCTACGATGCCCCTACGTATCGCACGCGACACCACCCCCTGCTCCAGCCAGCAGTCGAACAGCCGAGGAAATAGGGTGACTATGTCCACGCTGAGAACCGGAACCGCTTTCTCGTGGACGATCTCCTGGCCTGCATCCTCCGGCTCGGTCAATGTCGACGCTACTGGTAGGGCTGCAGAGCCCACTCTGCGATCGCGAGCGTGCGCCCCTTCATATCGATCCGAGGAACCGCTTCCCTGGTGCCGGGGATCAGCACATCAATACCGTCGCCCCTCACCACGAACACGTCATTCGCGCCGGTCCGCAGAACGTCGGCAACCCGTCCCAGGACCTGGCCTTTCTCCGTTACCGCGGTCATACCAAGCATGTCTTCGAGAAAGTACTGTCCCTCCGCAAGGGTCAATGCATCCGTTCGCGGGATGCTGACATCGAACGTGCCGAGTTCGCGCACGGCCTCGGGCGTGTCGATCCCCACCAACTTCACGACCACCACCTTCTTGTGCCGCCGGACCAAGTCCACCTGCAAGCGTCGGTACCATGGCTCAAGGTACAGCGCCGCGAACGACAGAAAACGGTCGGGTTCGTCGGTATAGGGCTCCACTTTGAGCTCGCCGTGGATACCAAATGGTCCGGCGACCCGGCCCACGACCATCCAGTCCGATTGAGTCATGGACGGCTCACCTCCCGGTTCACTCGATCTCGAGAACCTCTCGCTTTTGATTGTGGATGGACGACACCTTGAGAAGAGTTCGCATTGCGCGCGCTACGCGACCCCTACGGCCGATGACCTTTCCAATGTCCCGGGGGGACACCTGCAGATGGTAGATGCTCAGGCCCTCTTCCTCGGTTTCGGTCAGCACCAACGCGTCAGGTTGATCGACGAGCGACCGCGCCACATACTCGATCAGCTCACGTGTCACGTCGCAGTATCCTCACCGGGCGGGGCCGAAGCCGGAGCCAGCGGGTCACCCTTGCGAACCACTTCGGGCACGATGTTGAACTTTTTCAGCAGGATCTCCACGGTCTCCGTGGGCTGGGCTCCTTTGCGCAACCAGTCAATCGCCTTTTCCTCGTTCATATTCACTGTCGCCGGGTTGGTCAGAGGGTTATAAAAGCCTACCTGGTCGATGTAGCGACCATCCCGCGGCGATCGTGAATCCGCTATCACGATTCGATAGCTCGGTTGGTGTTTCGCGCCCATCCGGCGCAGTCGCATCTTTACAGCCACATCATCCTCCTCGGGTTCAAAGCTGGCTTCGTCCCGCCAGCGCATTGCTCAACGTTATTTCATCCGCGTATTCGAGATCCCCCCCGACGGGTAGACCGCGCGCCAGGCGAGTTACCTCGATCTTAAAGGGGTGGATAAGGCGGGTCAGGTACATGGCGGTGGCGTCACCCTCGAGATTCGGATTGGTGGCAAGGATGACCTCTTGCACTCGATCCGAGCCTAACCGATGGAGGAGTTCCCGAATCTTCAGCTCCTCGGGGCCTATCCCCTCTATGGGTGAAATTGCTCCATGCAGCACATGATACTGGCCATTGTATTGCCCTGTGCGCTCGAGCGCCACGATGTCCAGCGGCTCCTCCACCACACAAATACGTGAGGTATCCCGGCCCTCGTTGGAACAGATCTCGCAGGGACTCATCTCCGTGATGTTGTAGCACTGCGAGCAGAGCACGACTTTCTGCTTCAGATCCATTATCGCTTCGGCCAGCGCCTGGGCATGCTCCGACGGTGCACGCAGCAAGTAGTACGTGAGCCGCTGTGCGGTCTTGGGGCCAATGCCTGGGAGTCGGGACAGCTCATCGACAACCCGAGCAACGGGCCTTGCGGTTATTGGCATCGATTCATCGGTTTCTCATGCCCGCGCCGGTCCATCCGACGCCACGGTTGGTCCCTTCTCCCGGCAGATGCCGGATCAAGGGAGGCCGGGCAAGTTCAGACCCGACAAACCTCCTGTGGCCGCGCCCATTCTTTGCTGTGCCAGCTCCTGCGCCTTGTCTTGCGCGTTCGTCAGGGCAGCCACTATGGCATCTTGAAGTGTCTCGACATCCTCCGGGTCCACAAACTCCGGCTCGATGGTGACACTCTGTACCTGCTGGTGACCGTTCATCACGACGACGACGGCACCACCGCCGGCCGAGCCTTCCACGGTCACCGCTCCCAGTTCTTCCTGGGCCTTCATCATGTCTGCTTGCATCTGCTCAATCTGTTTGAGCATCTTAGGATTCAACACGCCTCGAACCTCCGCCCATCCCGCACCCATCTGCGGCGATGGCGACAGCTTTACTTCTCTACCTTCCAAAGTTTATCAGGAATACCCATTGCCAAGTTGACGAGCGTGAAAGGCTCGTAGCCGCTCCTGCGCTTCCGCCAGGAAACCATCATCCTCCGGGAGAGCGTCCGATCCTCGAATCCGCTCGACCTCCTCACGCGTCGTGAGAACCGAGTGGACGCGGTACGAGACGCCCACGACCTCCTCTATGACGCGCTCCACCAGCTTGCGCTTCCTGACCTCCGACAGCACTTTGCAGTGCCAGTCACCCAGGAAGCCGATCGTGACTTCACCCGCATCGACCTTGAGGACGTAGCCGGACCGAAGGACTGCTTGCAGACTTGGACTATGAGGACGCATGCGAAGCACAATTGCCGGCCAGGACCCTTCGACACTTCCCGACTCCGAGGATGGAGCGGAGCCGAGGACTCCGTCGACCTGGGGCGGAGGCTCAGCGGGGAGATCTTCCGTTGTTCCAAGGAGTATGGAAGGCTCAATGGCACTATTGCCGGCGGAAACCCCTCCGACATCTGGCGATTTGGATTGATGGGAGTCGCCATCAGGTGGCTCCATAGATGCCGGCGCCATGGCGGGCTCGGCTTGCACGTCAAGAGATGACTGAGGCGGAGGTGGGCCCAGCTCCTCGGGCCCGTTCTCGCCCAACGCCGGGTCGGTCTGGAGAGCCAGGGTCGACTGCACGTACCGGAGCTCGAACGACAGCTCCGCCGGAATGTCGACCTTGGCGCTGAACTCTTGCTCCGTCAGCGCTCGCAGGACGGCGACAGCCTCAGCGCTATTCACCGCGGACGCGTGGGACGCAAGCGACTGTGCGAGCGCGGGATCGAGGCTGCTCTCATCGACGCTAGCGCCTGCGACGGCCATGAGTACCGACCGCCAGTAGTCCACCATCTGAGTGACAAGTTGGTTGGGGTCGCCACCCTCACCGCAAAATTGGTGAAACTCGGAGAGACCCTGACCGGTCTCTCCCCGTATGAGATTGTCCGACAGGCGGGAGATGATCATCGGGTCGGCGAGGCCCAGCGCGAAGCGTACGTCAAGGTCACCGATCGCGCCGCTCGTGTACGCGTGAACCTGGTCCAGCAGTCCAAGTGCATCCCGCAGACTGCCGCGGCCGAACTGGACAATGAGCCGCAGCGCCTCGTCGGATACGTCGATCTCCTCTTGCGCGGCGACGTACCGCAGCCGCAACAACGCAACCGGACTCGAGATCCGCCGGAAGTCGAAGCGTTGACAGCGCGATGTGATTGTTTCCGGCACTTTATGCGGTTCCGTGCTCGCGAAGACGAAGATGACGTGGGGCGGCGGCTCCTCGAGTGTTTTGAGGAACGCGTCGAAGGCGGCCCCCGATAGACGATGTACCTCGTCGACGATGTAGACCTTGTACGGGCCCCGACCTGAGGCGTATCCCACCCGCTCGCGAAGGTCACGCACATTGTCCACGCTCGTGTTCGAGGCGGCATCAATCTCGACAACATCCATCGCTCGGCCCTCGTTCGCCGAGACACAGTTCTCGCACGCGTTACATGGATTACCCTCGTGAGGGTTCATACAGTTCACGGCCTTGGCGAGGATGCGGGCGGCGCTCGTCTTACCCGTGCCCCGTGGTCCCGTGAAGAGGTAGGCGTGCGCGATGCGCTTTCCTCGGACCGCATTCCGCAGGGTGCGAACTACATGGTCCTGCCCAACCAGGTCCTCGAACGACTGCGAGCGATACGTACGATACAGCGATGACACGGGCGCCTCGAAACACCATCAAGTACCCGCGAACTGGACCCGCGAGTGGCGTAATTATACCCCGTGATCGAGGGGTCTCAGGGCCTCAAGAGCCGGTCAGCGAAGTCTTCGAGCCTCAGAGCGTGGAACGAATTGAAGCCACCTGCTGCTCATACTCCTCAACTGTGAGATGGACGACCTCTTCGTCCGGATGTATGGGCAGACCTGGAGCGCGGTCGCCATAGTATCTGGGAATGATATGGCAGTGGAGGTGCGGAACCGCGTTGCCCAGAATCTCGAAATTCATCTTTATCGACTGAAAAACGCTCTCCAAGGCCTGGCCAGCCTGCATCATTTCCTCAAAGAAGGCGCGCCGATCCTTCCCGCTCAGCTCGTACGGTTCGCGGACATGCTTGCTGCAAATAAGGACGCAGTAGCCGCGAACCGACTGGTTGGACGCCAGGCGCAACCGGCTTAAGCGCAAATCGGCAATTGTATGGCCATATGTGTTGACGCTCTCAAGCGCGGCCACTTCAACGCAGAGTGGGCACCCCTCTCCCCGGACGAGAGCGTCCCACTCCGCGCGAGGCATCCATTCGCGCCGCTCCGTCATGGCTCCGAGCCCACCCGTGTGCGCTACGCGGCCTCGATAAGAATATCCGGCAATAATGCCGTGGCGCGACGCCAGCCCTCGCTCTCGAAGACCGTGTGCAGGGCCTGTACCTGCGCATCTGGTCCGTAACCGGCGAGGACTTCCACCACCCGGACTTCACCCGTCGACTCGTTGCGAACGGGAACTGCATACGTGTTCAACTACCTTCTCCAAAAACACCAAACGAGAGTGAGGACTGTAACCTGGACAGAGGCAGATTAGCACTCGCCTGCACCGCAGTCAATGGAACTTTTTCGATACACTCATGCACACATTTGTAACCACAGGAGCGGGCCCCTCCGCTCGCGTAACCCTGGTATCCACGCGCACCGTTGACTGCCTGCCAGAAGACGGCCGCACGCCGAAGGAAGTGCCGGGAGGACCCGCTCATTACATCGGCACGGCCTTGGATCAATTGGGATGTCCCTTCACGCTTGTCACGGGAGAAGTGACAAGCGTTCAGGTCGTGCTGGACGAGATGGGAGAAGATTACCTCATTCCCCGGTTGCCCCTGATACCACTCCCTCGACGGTTCGATACCGAGGCCGTGATCCTGTCGCCGATCATGCAGGAGGTCGATTCCGGAGAGGTACCAGAGATGTCAGGATTGTTGGCCATCGACCTGCAGGGCTTTGTCCGCGAGC
>QHBP01000334.1 GCA_003244175.1 Chloroflexota bacterium
AGTTCGAGACCATTCACCCCTTTCTCGACGGGAATGGCCGGGTCGGACGTCTACTCATTACATTTCTTCTCTACGAGCGCGGCGTCCTGCGGCGTCCTCTCCTCTATCTGTCGCATTACTTCCGGCTGCATCAGACCGAGTACTACGATCGGCTCCAGTCCGTCAGGGATGCCGGCGACTGGGAAGGATGGCTGCGGTTCTTTCTCGATGGAGTAGCGCATGTTGCCAACGAGGCTACGGAGACGGCTCGACGGATAGTCAACTTGAGGGAGCGGGACAGAGAGCTGGTCCGACAAACACTGGGTCCGCGCACCTCGCGTGGGCTGGCCCTCCTCGAGCAGCTCTACCAGCGCCCCATCATTACCGTGAGTATGGCACAGCAGCTGGTGGACCTGTCGTTCGCCAACACCAACTCGTTGGTAAACAAGCTCGTCGACATCCAGCTTCTCCGTGAGATGACCGGGCAGCGACGCAACCGACGCTACGTCTACGACTCGTACATGGCACTTTTTCTCGATGACGAGTCTGAATCGAGCGGGGCCGAGGAAACTCCCCTAGCGTGAGCTCCAAACGCTTCTCGGTCCGTTCGTCCTCTACGCCCAGGACGCCGGCTGGACCTANNCGGGATGAGGCGCTGCGTCTGCGCCACGGTGATACCGGGTTGTTACTTGACGATGGGCGAAGCGCTGGGCCCGATTACCCGAAACCTCCTTCCCTCCGTTATCAGTGTGTTCGGGCCACGTTGGCGGCGCGTCAACTTCCGAGCACTTTTATCCGGGCTTCAGACCCTCACCGCTCGCACGAAGAATGGCGAATGGTGTCTCCACATTCACCCCGAAGGCCTTGTGAATGCGATCAGCGGCGTTCAGCAGGTGCCGTCGATCATAGGTGGCAAGATACTGTGCCCCTGCTTCTATTGCCCCCGCTACGATCGGTGCATCCTTCAGTTCGACAATCCGCGCCACCTCCAGTACCCGCTCCTTGGAGGGATGCACGATCCCAGCTGCGAAGACCACTTCAAACATGCGAAACATGGGAAGCGCTGCGGGTGCCTTCAGGGCGATATTGCGTTCCGTCTCCGCCAGGACGATCTGGGAGGCGAAGAGCTCATAGTGCCCACGGATGCCGGCGTTCAACAGCTCTCTGGCCGACCCTCGCACCGAGATCGCGGTCGCCACCAGGACACTACTGTCGATGAAGACCTTAGTCGGTAGCGCCGGTGGGGTCGATGCCATACTCCTCGCTAAGCAGCTCGCCGCGAATGTCACGCCCCGACTCGATCATCTCATCGAGGTCGACACCCTGCTCACGGAGGATCCTACCCACGCGGTCGAGCGCCTTCATGGCGACAACATACTGCGGAGAGATCAGCACGCCCTCATCAGTCTCGGTCACGGCGACAAGGTCGCCCTTCTTCAGACCAAGTCGACGCCGTACATCGGCCGGCAGGGTGACCTGACCCTTCTCCTGGATGCGAACGAGCTTTCCCTGCGATAAAGTCAATTGGAACTCCGAAAGTCATACTTTCTGATGTATTATCGATGAGAGTTGCGAAAGGGGTCAATGCGTGGCTGCAACACGATCCGAGTTCTCTGCCGGTTGGGAAGCTCGATCGGCTCAGCGACTAGGGGCACGGCACCACAGTGAGCTTGGCGTCTATCCAACAGACTTCTGACGAGCTCGCAATTACCGCGGAATCGTCGAATATGGAATCGGAGACTCCTCTCGGAGAACCTCTCCCTCCCCAAGCTCCCGGACATAGCCCAGTAGGCCAGACGTTTCAATGGCATTTGCGAAGCCTGGCACGAGCGAACGCATCCCCTCCACCACCTCAACCGGGGAAGACGGTGGATGCCGGAGTTGGGCTGCCTGCGCAATAACCACTTCCGCCATGATCGGCGCGTTGAGGTCCCAGAGATCGAGCAAGAACTCGTCGGGTGTGTGCAGGTCAATGCCGTATCGCTCACGGGCGGCCCCCGGGAAATGATGGATGTTCCTCGTGACTATCGTCCCCGCTCCCGCATGAACCGCTGCCGCAAGCACATGCCGGTCCTTCGGGTCATTCTTCATGACGGGAATCAAGTTCTCGTAACCGGAGATGACGGCGTGAGGTAAAGCCTCCAACATGAGCCCAACGGTTCGGCGGATTCGCTCTTCCTGGACCCTTCCCTCACGCATCAGCGAACTCGCCACCTCGTCCAAAATGCGCTGCGTCCACACCGGTCGATAGAGCCCGCGCAGCGCGGCACGTACCAGGGTGCACCGCAGAGCCGCTGGCCAGAGGACGTTTGCGTCGAGGAGTGCGGTGAAGGACATGGCGCACCTTACCCGAAGTAGTCGCCGGCTTCCTGCGCCTCCCGCGCTAAATGTGAGAGCGTGTCGAGCGCGTGCCGGTCGCGCTGCTCCTTATAGCGCAGCGCGTCCTGAAGCTTGATCCGTCGGTGGGTTCCGGTGCGCGTAAACGGTATCTTCCTTTCATCAAGTAGCTTGATGAGGAATGGACGAGAGACGGCGAGCAGATCTGCCGCTTCTTGAGTCGTGAGCTGCATGTGGACGGGCATCAACGAGATGGCATCGCCGAGGGACAGGTGACGCACGATGAATGTGAGGGTGCTCAAGACCGACGCCGGGATCGTTAGGGCTTCCGGCCGGCCGGGCACCATAAGGAGGGGTGCGCCCTCGAGTCCGTCCTCGGGCTGTTCGAGCTTCGCGAGCTCTTCGCCAAGCTCGCGGAACAGCTCGAGGATCTGTTCGGTTGTCGGTCTCTGGGCACGCTCTTCCGGCGTTACGACCAGCTCGCGCTCGGCTACGACCACGGATATTACCCCTCAGCGAGAATACTGTCACGGGCAGGATACAAGGCTGCAAATTCGCGGCCCCTCCCGTCCCGATATCTGTAGTGTACTGCACATTCGAATTGTCCGCAACAATCACAATATTCGCAACATTCGAAGTATTCGTATCGACTCCTAATCTTCTTTGCCGGCAGCCGACCTCACAATCCGCATCGCTGGCGACATGAAGCCATGGATGTTGTGGATATCACGGCTGTGAGACACTACCGATGTGACAAATCTTCGCTCCGAGCGCTTCTCGGTCCAAAACCCGTTCGTCTCCTATGCTCGGGATGCCGGCTGGACTTACCTCCCGCGGGATGAGGCGCTGCGTCTGCGTCACGGTGATACCGGCTTGCTCCTGGGCGAGGTGCTGGTCGAGCAGCTCGAATGCCTTAACCCGGACGTCATCAATGGCGCTCGTGCCGAGGCGGTGGCCGCCGCTATCTCCCGGCTGCCGCCGACGATCGAGGGCAATCTTCAGGCATGGGAACATCTCCGTGGCTTGAAGACTGTCTTCGTGGAGGGAGAGAGACGGGAGCGCAACGTCCGGGTCATCGACCCGGACAACCCGGCCGCCAACATTTTTCACGTCACCGGGGAGTACAGCTTCTCCAACGGCACGCACCGCATCCGGCCGGACGTCGTGTTCCTGATCAATGGCGTCCCCGTGCTCATCATCGAAGCCAAGGCCGCCACCCGGCGCGCGGGTCTCGACGAGGCGATGGAGCAGATCCGCCGCTATGACCGTGAGGGGCCGGAGCTTTTCGCCCTCACCCAGCTTTTCGCTCTGACCAAGACCCCCGAGCTGCGCTACGGCGCCACCTGGTCAACCTCCCGCAAGCTCCTCTTCAATTGGCGTGACGAGCAGTCAGGTGACTTCGAGGCGCTGGCCGGTTCTTTCCTCGATCCCGCTCGCCTGCTGCGCGTGCTCACCGACTTCATCCTCTTCACGCGCACCGATGGCGAGCTGGGCAAGGCGGTGCTGCGGCCCCACCAGATGCGAGCCGTGGAGCGCGTGAAGGAACGGGCGGCGGATCCTCGGAAGCGCCGGGCGCTCGTCTGGCATACCCAGGGCTCGGGCAAAACCTATACCATGATCACCGTCGCCCGTGTCCTGATGGAGGATCCGCACTTCCAGAATCCGACGGTCCTGATGCTGGTCGACCGTAACGAGCTCGAGGA
Organism: Chloroflexota bacterium; assembly: GCA_003244175.1. Taxonomy (GTDB): domain Bacteria; phylum Chloroflexota; class UBA5177; order UBA5177; family UBA5177; genus QHBP01. Next base: position 4,020 of record QHBP01000334.1, read on the forward strand.
GCAGCTCTTCGCCAATCTGCAGTCGCTGGGCGTGGGCCGCGCGGTGGTGGCGGACTCCAAATCGCACTTGCGTGCGCTGCTCCGCGAAGATCACCGTGGCCTGATCGTCACCACCATCCACAAGTTCGACGACATGCCGGCCAACATGTTGACCCGCGAGAACGTTTACGTGCTGGTGGACGAGGCGCACCGCACCACCGGCGGCAATCTGGGCAACTACCTGGTCGGCGCCCTGCCGCACGCCACCTATGTCGGCTTCACCGGCACGCCCATCGACCGCACCGCTTACGGCCGTGGCACCTTCAAGGTCTTTGGCGTGGACGACGAGCGCGGCTATCTCGACAAGTACTCCATCAAGGAGTCGATCGGGGATGGGACCACCGTCCCGCTCCATTACGCCCTGGCGCCCAATGAGCTCCAGGTGGATCGGGACACCCTGGAGCGGGAGTTCCTCGACGTGGCCGAGCTGGAGGGCGTGGCCGACGTGGACGTGCTCAACCGCGTGCTCGACCGCGCGGTCACGCTGCGCAACATGCTCAAGAATCGCGATCGGGTGGATCGCGTGGCGGCGCATGTGGCCGAGCACTTCACGACCAACGTCGAGCCGATTGGCTACAAGGCCATGCTGGTCGCGGTGGACCGGGAGGCGTGCACCTTCTATAAGGAAGCGCTGGATCGATGCCTGCCGCCCGAGTACTCGCGGGTAGTGATCTCGAGCGGCCACAACGACCTCCCGCATCTGGCCGCTCACCACCTGTCGGAGGAGGATGAGGAGCGGGTGCGGAAGGCGTTCCGCAAGCCGGATGGGACGCCCAAGATCCTGATCGTCACCGAGAAGCTCCTCACCGGCTTCGATGCGCCCGTTCTGTATGCCCTCTATCTGGACAAGCCGATGCGCGATCACGTCCTGCTGCAGGCCATCGCCCGCGCCAACCGGCCATACGAGGATCGAGAGGGGCATGCCAAGCCGGCTGGTCTCGTTCTGGACTATGTGGGGATATTCGCCAATCTGGAGAAGGCTCTGGCGTTCGACAGCCAGGATGTGGCCGGGGTGATCGACGGGATCGAGGTCTTGCAGAAGGAGTTCGCCCGGCAGATGGCGGCGGGACGTCAAGAGTACCTCAGCATTGGCGCGGGACGCAGGGCGGATAAGGCGGTCGAGGCGGTGCTCGAGCACTTCCGCGACCGCGAGCGGCGCGACCGGTTCTACGTCTGGTTCGGCGAGCTCGAGGAGACCTACAAGATCCTCTCGCCCGATCCCTTCCTGCGGCCGTACCTCGGCGACTATGACGCGCTGGCCGACATGTACCGCCTGGTCCGGGGCAACTTCGACCCCGGTCTGGACGTGGATCGGTCATTCCTGCGCAAGACCGCCGAGCTGGTAGGCGCACGCACCCGAAGTGGCGAGCTCCGCGAACCGGGTCCAGTCTGGACCCTGAGCGGCGAGAGCCTGGACGCGCTCACGGCGGGCGAACAACCGGAGATCGTGCGCGTGTTCAACCTGATCAAGACCCTGCACGACCTGGTCGAGGAGAAGGCGCTGGAACAACCCTTCCTCATTCCGATAGGCGAGCGAGCCGCCAAGATCGCCGAGGCGTTTGGCGAGAGGCAGCTTCACTCGCAGGCGGCGCTCGACGAATTCAGCGGGCTCGTGGGGGAAGTCGAGGAGGCCACCGAGCGCTCCCAGCAAACCGGTCTGTCCATGGAGGGCTTCGCCGCCTCCTGGTTCCTGCGCGGCCACGGAGTCGGTGCCGCGGAGGAGATTGGGGGACGGATGGGCGATGCATTCGTCCGTTTTCCCCACTGGCGCACCGATCCCAAGCAGGAGCAGCTCGTGCGGGTGGCGCTGTACAAGGCGCTGATCGGCGGCGGCGTCAAGACCGAAACCAAGGACATGGTCGACGAGATCCTGACGAACCTACGTAGAGCCGCGGCGTGAGCCACGTGCATGTACCCGACAACGAGTCTCTGGCCGAACCGATTAATACCGACGCGTTCAAGGAGGAGGTGCGCGGTTGGGCGGAGAAGGTCGGGGTTCAGCCGGCGGAGATCCATGTGCGGCCGATGCGGCGCAAGTGGGCCAGCTGCTCATCACGCGGCCGGCTGACCTTCGACGCCGAGCTGCTGTCCCAGCCCGCGGCCTTTCGGGACGAGGTTGTCGTCCACGAGCTGCTGCACCTGAAGGTGCCAAACCATGGGCCGCTATTCAAAGCGCTCCTGCGAGCCTACGCGAGTGGATATCAGAGAGAATCGATCTAGATCTCGGCTTACAGACTCGTAGAAGCTTTGTAAGAGTGACATGAGATACCTCGTACCCTCCCCAACATCGCGCAAAGCTATTCGCGGAGTCCATCCGCCGTATTCACAAATATAATGAGCCGAAAGGGAGGTATCTTGACGGTTTTCGAACAGGTATCGCTCGACAGCCCCTCAACAAGCCAGATGGCGCGTATTCTCGATCCGCTCAACGAGCCTCAGCGGCAAGCGGTTGCGGAGGGGGACGGACCCGTCCTGGTGCTCGCCGGCGCCGGCAGCGGCAAGACCCGAGTGCTGACGCACCGAATCGCGTACCTCCTCGATGTCAAAGGCGTGCATCCGTACAACGTGGTAGCCGTGACGTTCACCAACAAGGCAGCCCGGGAGATGAAGGAGAGAGTGGTCGCGCTGGCCGGCAAGCCTGGCGACAGAGTGACAATCGGGACGTTTCACGCTTTTTGCGTGCAGATCCTGCGGCGTGAATCCAGCACCTTCCATCAACCGAGCTTCACGATTTACGACACGGATGACCAGCGAGCGCTCATAAAGCAGGCAATGGAGACCGCCGGCATATCCGATACACGAACCAAGCCGGCCGCGATCCTCGGCGCCATCTCGGACGCCAAGAACGAGCTCGTCGGGCCGGCTGCCTACCAGGCGCGAACGTACTTCGAAGAGCTCTCCGCGCGTGTATATCCGATTTATCAAGACTTACTACGCCAGAACTCGGCCCTGGATTATGACGATTTGATCATGGAGACGGTGCTTCTGCTGCGCTCCAATCCGGACCGGCTCGAACATTACGCCTCCCGCTTCCAGTACATCCTTGTGGACGAGTACCAGGACACGAACCACGCGCAGTACGTCCTGGTCAACATGATGGCCTCGATACACCGCAATCTATTTGTGGTGGGCGACGACGATCAGTCCGTCTACTCCTGGCGCGGCGCCGATATTCGCAACATGCTTGAGTTCGAGAGCGACTACCCCGAGGTGAACGAGATCAAGCTCGAGCAGAACTATCGGTCGACGCAAAATATTCTGGACGCCGCTCACGGTGTTATCTCTCAAAACGTCAGTCGCAAGGCCAAGCGCCTCTGGACGGAGCACGACGCGGGAGCACACATCCAGCTCTTCCACGCCTACAACGAAGAGGAGGAGGCATCGTTCGTCACCAACGAGATCAGTCGCATGATCGGTCGCGGAGACGTGCTCGCCGATGAATGCGCGGTGATGTACCGCACAAACGCGCAGTCCCGAGCCCTGGAAGAGGCATTCATCCGCATGAACCTTCCATACACTCTGGTTGGCGGCACGCGATTTTATGAGCGGCGCGAGATCAAGGACGTCATAGCGTTCCTGCGTCTGATCTTGAACCCGAACGACAGCATAACGCTGCGCCGCGTGGTCAATATTCCTCCCCGAAAGATCGGAGCCACGACCATTCAGACGGTCCGCCGCTGGGCCAAAGGCCACCAACTGACGATGATGGAGGCCGTCGAACGAGCCGCTGAGATCGAGGGTCTGGCCACCGCTGCTCAAAAGTCACTGGCTGGATTCGCGGCGATCATGAGCGATCTTCGGCAGGCGGCTCTGACCATGACGACGCGAGATCTGCTCGACGACGTGATCGCTCGCACCTGTTACCAGGCGTTCATCAGGGACGACACCGACGAAGGGGAGGAACGCTGGAGCAACCTCCTCGAGCTGCGGACCGTGGCCCAGGACTACGCGGACGAGCCGCCCATGGAGGGTTTGCGTTCCTTTATGGAGAACGTGGCCCTCCTGGGCGAGACCGACGAGATCAAGGATGACCGCCCGCGTGTCACCCTATTGACGTTGCACTCCGCCAAGGGGTTGGAGTATCGCATGGTATTCCTGATTGGCATGGAGGAAAACCTCTTTCCCCATATGCGATCGCTGGAAGATCCGCAGCAAATGGAGGAGGAGCGGAGGCTCTGCTACGTGGGCATCACTCGCGCCAAGGAGAGACTCTACCTGGTTCATGCCGCGCGCCGGATGTACTTCGGGAATACCTCGGTCAATCCTCCCTCGCGTTTCCTGGCGGACATTCCTCAGTCTCTCTGGAGCGAGTCGGGGGTGAAGCCGCGGGATTACGTGCGGCGCGAGTATTTCACGCCCTCCCGGTCTACCACCGGCGATTCCTGGTCATCGCCGCAAACAAAGACGGGCGTCGCCGTCTCGCAAAGATTTCATAGCGGGGACCGAGTGCACCACAAGCACTTCGGGACCGGCAGAATCTTGTCGAGCGCCATGAGCTCGGACGACGAAGAGGTCGAAGTCGAGTTCCCCTCGCCAAAGGGTAGCGTGATCAAGAAGCTGCTTGTGAGCTTCGCGGGGCTCGACGCGCTGTAGTTTCCACCCGTGTTCTGCCATCGAACGGTCTGCGCACAACCCGTCCAATGACGATCCTATCTATGACGATCCTGTCTATAAGGAGCGATGTCGATGGTTGAGGCGCGAGGGCACGCCCGCAAGCCTACCGTGGGTGGCAACTGGAAGATGAACACGACACTGGAGACGGCGGTCGCGCTTGCCGAGAGTCTGGTTCGTTCGCTGGGCCAGACGTTGCAGGTCGACGTGGTTCTGTGTCCGCCCTTTCCCAATCTCGAAGCTGTGTATCGCACGCTCGAGGGCAGCACCCTGCGGATGGGCGGCCAGGACGTTTTCTGGGAGGACGCCGGCGCGTATACGGGCGAGGTATCCGCGCCCATGTTGGTGGCCATCGGGTGCTCGTGGGTCATCGTCGGGCACTCGGAGCGGCGGCGGTTGCTCGGTGAGAGCAGTGAGATTGTCAACCGAAAACTACACGCCACGTTGCGCAACGACTTGAACGCGATTCTCGCGATCGGTGAGACGTACGACGAGCGTCACGCAGGTCAAACCGAGCAGGTGCTCGAGGAACAGCTCCGGGACTCGCTCGCTGGTGTCAGCCGCGATCAGATGCCCCACATCGTCATCGCGTACGAACCCGTCTGGGCCATAGGGACCGGGGAAACCGCCTCCCCCGAGCAGGCGCAGGACGCACACGTATTTGCGCGGCGCCTTCTCGCGCACCTCATCGACGAGGAAGTCGCGGCAACGACACGAATTCAATACGGAGGAAGCGTCACGAGCTCCAATGCCGCCGCCTTGATGTCCCAACCGGACGTGGACGGCGCCCTCGTCGGGGGCGC
>QHBP01000282.1 GCA_003244175.1 Chloroflexota bacterium
AACCCCTGGTCGGTGTACAGGGTGCTGCCGGGTAAAGCGGTGCTGCCGGCCGCGGCAAAGGCGATCCGCAGGTGGACCGGGTACGGTCCTCCCGCTGTCCAGGTGGCGCTGCCGATGTTGGTAAGAGTGACCTGGAAGGTTCGCGAGGTTCCGTGAGTCCAGCTAGGAGGCTGCGAGATCGGCGCGTAGCGTGCGCTCAGGATTCCCACGGAGACGGGACTGTTGAGGTACTGCGGGAAGAAGGCGACGCCCTCCTGAACCATCTGGTAGATGAGGGTGTAGGAACCCGCGCCGGCGGGGGGAGAGACGCGGACGGCAAGAGTGGTGCTTTGTCCCGGGGCGATATCGGCCGGCAAGGCAAAGCCCTGATCGGTGTAGAGAGTGCTGCCGGGGATGGCGGTGCTCCCCGCTGCCGCGAAGGCGATGCGCAGATGCACGGGATTGGGACCACCGGCGGACCAGGTGGAGCTTCCGGTGTTGGTCAGAGTGACCTGATAGGTCGCCGGCTGATTGGCGATGAAGGCACCGGGTTGTCCCGAGGGAGCGTAGGAGACGCTGTAGGGGGCTTGCGGGCTAACTACCGTGGTACTGCTATCCATGTACTGCGGGAAAAACGCTATGCCCTCTTGCACCATCTGGTAGATGAGGGTGTCGTTTCCGGGAGATGCCGGAGGAGTCACCGTGATGGAGAGCGTCGCACTCTGTCCAGCTGCGACATCGGCGGGAAGAGCGTAGCCCTGGTCGGTGTATAGAGTACTGCGGGGAACGCTCGTGCCGCCCGCTGCCGCGAAGGCGACACGGAGGTGGTACGGGGTCGATCCGCCCGCCGACCAGGTCGCGGTTCCGGTGTTGGTGAGCGTGACCTGGTAGGTACTGTTCTGGCTCGCGGTGAAGGTACCGGGCTGTCCGCTGATGACATACGAGGCGCTGTTGGCCGGCTGATTGCTCGCGACCGTGACGTTACTGTCGAAGTACTGGGGGAAGAAGGCGACGCCCTCCTGAACCATCTGGTAGATGAGGATGTAGCTACCCGGCGCAGGCGGCGCCGTGACCGCAACGGTGACCGTCACGCTCTGTCCGGGCACGACGTCGGCGGGAAGAGCAAAGCCCTGGTCGGTGTACAGGTTACTTTCGGGAATCGCCGTGCCGCCTGGCGCCGCGAAGGCGATGCGCAGGTGGAAAGGAGTGGGGCCACCCGCCGACCAGGTCGTGGTTCCGGTGTTGGTGAGCGTTGCCTGGTAGGTCACGGTCTGACCGGGAAGGAATGTCCCCGGCTGCCCGCTGGGTGCGTAAGAGGCAGCGGCGACGCCGTAGGCGGTGAGTGTTTGGTTGTTGTCGAGGATATAGAGCATTCCATTGACCACGATGGGGCTCTGCCAGTGGATGCCGCCAATATCCGTGTCCCGCCAGAGCACGGCGCCGGTCGTGGGGTCCAGCGCTTGTATGAGGTTGCCGGCCGCGTAGAACACAATCCCGTTAGCGATCAGCGGCGACGCGCCGGGCTGGTAGGTCAGCCACTGGGACACCAGGCTGGGATTACCGCTCCCATCAAAGACAAGCTTCAAACCCGAGATACCGCCGGAGCTGGACACGATTACCCAGGTGCTGTTGTCGTGCGGATTGACCCAGACGGCAGGTTGCGCCAGGACTTCACCGCCCTGAGGTGTCCGGACGATCGTTCCAACCTCGCCGCCGGTGTGACCGGGACCCCCTTGCCCGCTGAGATTGTCGAGGTTCAGGAGCCGCAACATGGAGTCCTTACCGACCTGCAAGCCCAGATGCTGCACGGCGCTGCTGTTGGGTACCGGTAGGATGACGGGCGTCGTACTTCCCAGATCGAGATCTTGTTGTTGAAGAGATGCGTAGTTCGTTGGCGTATAGCTATCAAGTGGCGCGTTGGCGAACTCCGTGCCGTTGGGGAACAGCTTCAAAACGGAATCGCCCCACTCGTTTGTCCCGTTAAAAAGACCGTTTCCGGTGGCGATGTAGATCATGTCGGCCGCCCGGTCGTAGGCGACTCCAGGCCGTCCCCAGACCGCGGATTGCGGAGCCGCACAATCCGGGGAGGTCAGGGTAAAGTGCACGTCCGGCTGATCGCTGCACAGGCTGTTGAAGACGTGCTGCGTGCCCGTTGCCAGGCTGATGGTGGTAAGGTGTCCCTGATAGTCGCCGGCGTCACCGGGATAGCCGCCGTTGGCGACGTACAGATAGCTGGTGCCATTTTGTGCCGTAGCGATGCTGAGAGCTGACGAGCCCTTCTCGACATTGCCCTTAGTCGTGGCCAGCTCCGGCCATCCGTTTCCGGTGATCTCCGTCCCGTCGCCCACCTGGAGCTTGTGGACGTAACCATCCAGGCCGTACGTGTACACATACTGCCGATTTGGATCGGTAACAGGAGAGGACGTGGTGTAGCAAGGGGTGGACGACGAAGCTATGAGACAACCGGGAGCCACGAATTGGCGCTGCCACACGACCGCGCCACTGTGCGCATCGACGGCCACAATGTAGCCCAGCTTCGTCGTGATAAAGAGTAGGTCTCGTGTCACTGACGGTGTGGCGACGGAGTCGAGCGCGGCCGGTGCTCCATCCGCGATATCCGGTAATGATGTGGCGAAGACCTTGTGCAAACCGCCCACGGTTGATCGGTCGATCAGCGTCTCTTGGGTATTGTTCCCAGAATGCTGGCTATCGCCGTTAAACTGCGGCCAGTCGTAGGCATGGGCGTGTTGCACTCCCGACAGCAAGAGCGTGCCCGCGAGCGCTACCGTCCTCATGATCCGGGGTGGCATTAACCACAATCGCATACGACAATCTCCCGTCTGCCTGCCAGCAAATAGCGTACTACGAGAAATTTCTGCTGTCGATATGGATCTTCGCCACGCCGCTGCCGGCGCTAGCGCTCGAGATCATGCGAAGAGGCGGATCGCTGAACAATTTCGAGGGAAGGTGGTTGCGCGGGAACGTGCAGGTTCGCCGACTCCTGAACGACGTATAGCGGGCGTCTCTTTACCTCGCCGTACGTCCGTCCCAGATATTCGCCCAAGATACCAATGCCCAAGCTATTCCAGCCGATGCCAAGCAGGACCAGAATAATGACCGTTGTGATACCGGCCGGCGGCGAGCCAAAGGCGAAGAGGACGGCGTAAGCGACGCTGGCCAGCAGCGAGACAACCGTCAAGAAGATGCCCATAAAGGTGAAAAACCGTAGCGGCTTGAGGGAAAAACTAGTGATGGCGTTGAAGGCGAAGAATACGGTATGCCAGAAAGGGGCACTACTTTCGCCCTCCAGTCTGGGTTGGCGTTCGTACCAAATACCGGTCTGCCGGAATCCAAGCCACGCGATCAGGCCGCGGAGGTAGCGATTGTACTCGCCACATTCGTCCAGCGCATCCCGGACCTTTCGGCTGATCAGGCGAAAATCGCCGGCGTTGGTGGGGATGGGCGTCTCGGATGACCAGGCGATCAGGCGGTACGCAAGACCCACCATAAAGTTGCGCCAGGCGCGATCGCCGGGACGTACCGTTCTCACTCCGTACACAACGTCGAAGCCCTCCCGCCACTTTGCTATGAACTGCGGAATAAGTGCGGGGGGATCTTGTAAGTCCGAATAGAGGACGATGATGGCATCGCCTTGTGCCAAGCGGTATCCCGCCGTAATAGACATCTCAACCGTGAAATTACGGCTGAAACGGAGATACTTCCAGCGAGGATCCTGCGCACAGAGCTGCTTGACCAGCTCGCCCGTGCGATCGAGACTGCCGTTATCGATCACCAGAAACTCGAAGCGGTAGGGCAGCTGATCGACGACGCCCAGAAGCTCCTGCTCCAGACGCGGAATCGTCGCTTCCTCGTTCAAAGCGGGGATCACGATCGTGATCAGAGGATCGAGGCTCTCACCGTTCGAGCGATCGAGCGATGCTGAGGTGGTCATGGCGGCTTACGTGCTCTCCATGCCGAGCGGCGTCGCAAAGGGCTCCATCTCGGTGATGGGGCGGCCGAAGGCCAGCTTCGGGTAGGCATTGGCGAACGTGTCAACCATGACCTGGAGCAGGCAGGGCGCTTCGGGATCGCGCCAGAGCCACTGAAGGGCGCCCCGCACCGCATCTGGATCGCTCACCGTACACCCCTCGAGTCCGTAGGCGTTAGCAACCCGGGCGAAATCGGGGGCGGAGTATCCCCAGTACGTCGACTGGTAGCGCGCGTCAAAGTAGCTTTCCTGAAACTGGCGAACCATGCCATGGCACTGATTGTTGATGACGACCATCTTGATAGCAAGTCTATTGCGGGCGACCGTTTGCAGCTCCTGAATGTTGAGCTGGAAGGATCCGTCGCCGGCAATGAGGACGATCGGTCTGCCGGGGTAAGAAAACGCGGTTCCGATTGCGGCGGGCAGACCAAATCCCATCGCCCCCATACCGGCCGAGGTAATAAACGTTTGCGCGGGCGTGAGCTCGACGGATTGCGCGGCCCACATCTGATGCTGCCCCACATCCACGACGAACGAGGCGGCATTGTGAGAAGCAGCGGAGAGCTGGTGCATGAAAACATTCGGGTTGATCCCCTTTATGTCGTCGAGCTCCGCCGTATCGGGCCATCGTGCCCTCAGCTCCGATAGCTCGTCGACCCACCAGTGGTGTTCGGGACAGCTGGTGCTCCGCGCCAGACTTTCGGCGGCATGGAGGAAGGTCCCAAGATCGGCAACCATATAGCCACAGCCGCTGATTCGATTGTTAATCTCTCCCGGGTCGCAGTCCACGTGGTAGATCGTGCGGTTGGCTTTGAAGGACGCGACGTCCGCACCTGTCTGGCGAACGTCGAGACGGCTTCCCAGCACGAGTACGTAGTCTGAAAGACCGATCGCGGTGTTCGCCCAGCGGTTCCCGTAGCTGCCGATCATACCGATGCGCAGCGGATGGTCGTAGGGCAAGGCGTCAACGGCCAGCAGAGTGTTGACCACCGGGATATGCAGGTGGTCGACGAACCGGCGAAAAAGAGAGCCGGCCCGCGATGCGCGAAGCCCGCCGCCGACGAGTATCAAGGGACGTCGCGCCGCGCCCATAGCGGCCAGAATTGCCCGAACCTCGCTCATATCGATGCCGGCGGACGGCAGCTCCGCGAGTTTGGTTGGCTCTGCGACGTCGATATCCATCCGCTGTACGTCCATGGGAATGTCAAGTAGCACGGGTCCCGGTCGTCCGGACATGGCGAGAACAAACGCGTCCTTGAGCAATGCCGGCACGTCCTCCGGTTCCCTCACGCGCCAGGCTGCTTTGGTGATGGGTGCGGCCATCGAGACAATATCGGTTTCCTGGAACCCAAGCTGACGAATGGGGCGATCACCCTTTTGCTCATCGCGATTCACCTGCCCCGTGATGAAGACAGCGGGCGAGGAATCGAAGTAACAGCTGCCGATCCCGGTCAGCAGGTTGGTGGCCCCGGGACCACTGGTGGCCATCGCGACCGCCGGCAATCCTGTGATACGCCCCATGGCGTCGGCAGCAAATGCAGCCCCCTGTTCGTGATGCATGCTAACGACCTGAACCTGGTTGAAGCGATACAAGGAATCGACGAGATGCGTGGTCATGCCGCCGACAAGCTCGAAAACATGCGTTATGCCCTGAGCATGTAAGAACCGTGGGATGTAATCAGCCGTTTTCATTCATAAGCTCCGGAGAGTACCGTGTCTCGGCGCTGATTGGCGGTTCGATACCAGTCAATCGTTTTGTCGAGCCCCTGGTCCAACGATACGTGGGGCGTCCAGCCCGTGGTCGCACGTAGTCGCGATATGTCGGCCTCGAGGTGCATGACCTGGTCGTACGGGTATGGGACAACTCCTAGCCCGAGCGGCAAGGACGGATCGATTTTGTCGCGGACGCGCTCTACGATACTGCGAATCGAGCGGGCTGCGCCGGACCCCAGCACAAAAATGCCGCGGGCACCCTCGTTCCTGGCCACGCTGAGCAAAGCATCGGCCGCGTCCTCGACATACAAATAGTCCCAAAGCTGGCCACCTGCCGTGAGACGTGGACTCCGGCCGGCGAGGAGCGCGCGAATGACAACAGGCAAGAGGTGCGCCTCACTGTCCATTGGCCCGTAGGCAGCCAGGAGCCGAAGCCAGACAAAACGCATGTTGCCCAGCTCGCATAATTTGTGAGCGAGGAGACCTACGGCAAGCTTCGACACGCCGTAACTTGTGACGGGGCGAGTGGGGAGATCCTCCGATAAGGGTCCGGAGCGAGGGCCGTATTCGGCCTGCGAGCCGACCCCGATCCAGCACGAGCAGCCGGAGAGCCGAGCAGCCTCTAGGACTTCGAGACTACAAACCACGTTGTCCCGCACATGCGCCCCTTCGTGCCGGTTCGCTCCGGTCACTCCTGACCATGACAGATGGAAGACAACGTCGGGTGCGGCACGTTCGAAGACCTCAATCAGCCCCTTCCTGTCGGTGAGCTCGATCCGACACACGTTGAGCAGATGGGCGAAGCCGGCAAGACGCCAGAGATCACTGCCGGGCCGCGCAAGCACACACACATCCTCCCCGCTGTCGACGAGCCGCCGCACGAGAAAGGAGCCAAGATGGCCTGACGCACCCGTGACCATGCACCGCATGTCACAGTCCAGAAACACTTTCATGGACTCTCTCAGGCACACTATGCAGAATGTCGAGCGCATAGTCGAGCATTTGGTGGGAAAGTCCGGGATACACGCCAATCCAAAACACGTGGTTCATGATGAAGTCGGAATCCGCGAGATCGCTCAACGCGCGATGTGGAACGTCTCGATAGGCGGGCTGACGGACGAGGTTCCCGCCAAATAGCAGGCGGGTGGCCACCTTGTTGGCTTCAAGGTGCTGGATGACGTCATCGCGGGTAAAAGGGGCGTTGGTCCTCACCGCCAGCGGAAAACCAAACCAGCTGGGGTTGGAGTTCGGCGTTGCTTCGGGCAGGATGAAAAAGTCTTGCATGTCCTGAAGGCCTTTGTACAGCCGGTTGAAGTTGCTACGCCGGGCCTCAATGAAGCCCGGCAGCTTGCGCAGCTGGGCCACTCCCACCGCTGCCTGCATATCCGTCAGCTTGAGGTTGTAGCCAATATGGGAGTAGGTGTATTTGTGGTCGTACCCGTAGGGTAAATCTCCCAGCTGCCAACCGAAACGCTGTTTACAGGTGTTGTCATTTCCCGGGTCACACCAACAGTCACGTCCCCAGTCGCGGAAGGACTCGACCAGCTTCTTCAGTCGGCCCCGGTTGGTGAGAACGCATCCTCCCTCGCCCATGGTGATGTGATGGGCAGGATAGAAGCTGGTTGTGGCCAGGCTCCCAAACGTACCGACGTGCTTGCCGCGGTACGTTGCTCCTACCGCGTCACAGCAGTCCTCGATCAGCCAGAGGTTGTGCTCCTCGGCAAAGGCCGTGACTGCGTCGAGATCGAACGGGTTGCCCAGGGTGTGGGCCATCATGACGGCCCGCGTCTTGGGGCTCACCGCTTCTTCGAGCTGCGTGACGTCCACACCGTACGTCGGAAGCGTGACATCCAAGAAGACGGGCACCAGGCGATTCTGGATGATAGGGTTGACCGTGGTGGGGAACCCGGCGGCTACGGTTATGACCTCATCGCCGGGACGCAGGTGCCGGTGACCAAGGGTGGGGGATGTGAGGCTGGAAAGAGCCACGAGATTCGCCGACGATCCCGAATTCACGAGGCTCGCGTGACGCAATCCAAACACGCGTGAAAACTCGCGCTCGAATTGGGCCGCGAAGCGGCCCGACGTCAGCCAGAAGTCGAGCGACGCATCAACCAGGTGGCGGAGCTCGGAGGCATCAAACACCCGGCCGGAAACCGGCACGGAGGTCTCCCCGGAGACGAACTCGCGCGGGGCGAAAGAGGCAGCGTAATACTCCGCGACCAGATCGAGTATTTGTGAGCGCAGCTCTTCAGACCTGGTCTGCACGATTGAGGAACCCTTTGTACCAGGCAATTGTACGTTCCAATCCCGCATCGAGAGTGAAGCTCGGAGCCCAGCTCAACATGCGCCTCGCCTTGGAGGCATCGAGATATTGATGATGGATCTCATTGCTGACGTTTCCCAGGATATCTGGTTTCAGCTCACTATTCATCAGACAGAGGATGCGATCAACGAGCTGTGAGACCGTGACTTGCGTCTCCGTGGAGAAGTTGAAGGCGTGTCCCCGGAGTGAGGGGTCGACGTGCAGGCGCTCGGCGAGCAGAACGTAGGCTCCCACGCCGTCCTCCACATAGAAGTAGTCACGGATATACTGGCCGTCGGAGCGGATGAGTGGTCGCCGGCCCCGTAGGACCGACCGAATGGTTCCCGGTACGATGCGGTTCCAATTGAGATCGCCGCCACCGTAAAAGTTGCCGCACCGTGTCACCACAACGGGGAGATCGTAGGTTACGGCGTAAGTCCTGGCTATCAGGTCCGCGCACGATTTGCTTACGTCGTACGGATGCTCGCCTTGCAGTGGCGTATCTTCCCGGTACGGAAGCTGAGGCTGGTCGCCGTACGCTTTGTCCGATGAGGCGATCACGATTTGCTTGACCGTCTGCGTCCGCCGGCACGCTTCCAGCAAACACCATGTGCCCTGGATGTTGGTTTCGAAGGTCGAAATCGGGTTGCAATTCGCAACCCCCACCACCGTTTGGGCGGCGAGATGCATGACCGTATCGATCTGGTACTCGCCGATCACGCGTTCGAGCAGCGCCTGATCCGAGACGGTACCGCGTACAACTTTGACGCTATCGAGCACGTTGGCACGCACCATCTCTGATTGCGGTACCCAATCTCGAATCAGGCACACCACATCCGCGCCGCGCTCGAGCAGCGAGCACACCAGCCAGCCACCCAGCAGGCCGGTGGCGCCGGTAACCAGGGTGGGACGGTCTTGCCAGAAGGAGTCCGTTAGTCCCACACCTTCCAGGGCGCGCTTCCCATGTCCCACAAGTCATTCAAGTACCGGTATTCGCGGTAGGTGTCCATGGCGAAGAAGAAGCCTCCGTGTCGGTACGCGCTTAGCTGCCCTTCGGTAGCCAACCGCTGGAGCGGTTCTTGTTCCAGAACGGTCTCGTCACCATCCAGGTAATCAAACGCCTTGCGGTTGAACACCAGGAAGCCGGCGTTCACCCATCCGTCGAGCTGGGGCTTCTCCATAAAGCCGTTGACGGATCCATTGTCGTCGATGTTAAGAATGCCGAAACGCGAGGTGGGTCGGACCGTCGCCATGGTGGCGGTGCGTCCGTGGTCGCAATGAAATTGCACCAGATCGCGGACGTTGATATCGGAGACGCCGTCGCCATAGGTGACCATAAACGTGTCATCGTCGATGTAGCGCTGCACCCGTTTGACCCGTCCCCCGGTCATGGTGTCCAGGCCGGTATCAGACAAGGTGACGAAAAAATCCTGTTCCTTATGGAAGTCGTGGTAGGCGATCCTGTTTTCGCGGCCGAGGCAGATGGTGCAATCATTGTTCATCGCCTCGTAATTCAAGAAATACTCTTTGATCATATTGCCGCGATAGCCGAGACACAGCACGAAATTGCGGAACCCATAATGGGCATAGAGCTTCATGATGTGCCATAAGATCGGGCGCCCGCCCACTTCTACAAGTGGCTTGGGACGGTATTCCGTCTCCTCGCGTAAGCGGGTTCCCAGGCCCCCGCATAGAATAACGACCTTCATGGGACCCCTATCTGATCACGCAATGATACCTGCAACACTCTCATGGGAGGCATGAACGAGCTTGACTGCTAAGCATCCCCCACGCACGCGTCGTTGTACAGGTTTGAATTGCCGCGAGTCCCAAAGCCCTTGCGGGCCTTCAATGGCCTGTCCTACAGTGGGTGGTTGTCGAGTTACCCCGGAGCGAATGGGAGCCTTGCCCGTGCGTCACATACTAACGTCACTGTCTATTACGGCCGGCATGCTGGCCGGCGCGGCTACGATTTCCGCCCCCAACACGACGGCGGCAAGGGCCCAGCACGCATCACCTAACTTCGTGCAGGCTGCACCTAGGCTTACGAGCGCCGACTTCATCTTCAACGTGGGTAAGCCGGACCTGTGGCTGAGTCCGCATATGCGGCGCGTCGCGGCAAATCCTCCCACCTTTGTGGTTGGCCGTAATCCTCAGCTGCAGTACAAGGGTTGGATTTACGCGTGCCAGGGTGACTTCTCGTACTTCTTTGTGCGCATGTCCGCATCCCCAGCGATGCACCCGCGAATCATGCGTATCTACTACTGGCTCAACGACGGGCAAAGAGCCATGCTCCCGCGGCGCTCGGTGGAGATGTCCCTGCATCCAGACGGGGGGATGTATTCGTACGCCTTTCCGATCGCGCGGCTACACCTGCGACGCGGCGCACGCATTCTTGGAATGCGGTTGGATCCGGTCAGCGGGCTGACGAGTACGGGTGCCAGACGTTTAGTCATAGCGCAGTTTCGTCTGGTAAGCGCCATGAATCGACGAAGTACCTGCGGATAGCGGGGATGTGGAGCGATTCGTCGTCGCTCCCGGAACCGAGTCTCGATAGCGCTTCAGGCATCGAGGCAGCCGCTTCGTCTGGAATGGACAGCACAGCCGACCCCGAGATCAACACCCACCCACGGACCGCCCCGGTGCGGGGCGACGAACACGTTGCGCGCCGACCCATGGTGGAAGTGCTCATCAATCTACAGCCCCTTTGGGTCGTGGGCCTTGCACTCGCGTGTCTAGTATTTGCGGCATGGATTCTGGAGAGACCATGGATACATGTGAGCGGTTTGCGATTTGCGTGGGGTGTGTACATCGTGCTGGGAACGATATTTCCGGCTCTGCTCGTCACCGGTGCTCTTCCGCCATCTCGTCCTGCCATAGCCGCGCCGGTAGCGAGGTTCCTCAGGCGCACATGCGTTCTTGCTGCTGTAGTCTTGCTCGCGTACTTCGCGGCAGCGCACGGCTCTCCATATCTCCTGATTGTCGCGGCGTGCCAGGTCGGAATATCTTGGCTGATCCTTCCATCCAACGCGGACCGAGTTACCTTGAGTCGCTCTGTGATAGCGCTCGTGACTCTTATCGTGTCCTGGAGCGCGGCGGTCCGATTTATGTGGTGGTCCGATTTCGATGGATGGACGCTCCACTCCCCGTACACGTTCTTGGTGTTCGTGGGTTCCTCGCTGCTGGTCGTCTCCAACGTACATCGAACTCGTCGGTTGATACCGCTCTCCATCGTGATAGGGAGAAGAGCCAACCTGGGCCTGACCCTACTCGGGCTCTTGATTCTCGCCGCCGCGAGTGTTCGCAGCACGTACCTGTTCGCCCCGTCCGCGTTTTTCAACTGGGGATTCTGGGTTGGGCCGGCGGAGCTGGTACGTCAAGGCGGCTGGCTTCTCTGGGATGATCCTTCGCAGTATGGGTTCCTCAGCATTCTTCCCATTGCCCTCTTGCCGGCTGGAAACGTCTGGCAGTCGTTCTATATCCTGGACTCCTGCGCGGCTTTCTTTGCCGGAGCCGTCATATTTCTTGCATTCCGATCCGTTCGTCCAGGCGCGATCAACCTGGCGTTTTCCCTCTCGCTGGCCACGGCCGCCGTGTTCTTGTTGCCAGGATTTCCTCCAAGTCTGGCGGGACCTCAATGGGAGCCGAATGTCAGCAGCTACCGTTTTCTCTGGTGCTACGCACTCTTGGCAGTCCTGCTGTGGCATGCACGACGGAGTTCGTCTGCTGCCGCCGCCACGTCGAGGGTGATGGTTGTCGGGTGCGTGATCTGGCTCCTGGGCACGCTCTGGTCCCTTGAGAGCGCGATCTACGCCTCGGTGATCTGGCTGCCGGCGTACGGGTTCCTCATCGCGCATTCATCCGACGAACGTCGTGCGACACGGCGATCCCAGGCCCTGTGGGCGCTCCTACCACCCGGGCTACTGGTAGCCACATGTACCTTCATTTCCGGGGTGTATGTCTGGCGTCTGGGGCACGGTCCAGATTGGTCCGCGTTCTGGGAGTGGTCTCTCTCTTTCGGCGCGGGGTTGGATGCCCTGCCTCTTGATCACAACGGGCCGGTCTGGGCTCTACTTCTCATTAATTTCGCCTCGATCCTGGGGATGTCGGGACTCTCGGCAAACTGGGACGGGCGCGGATTGCGGCTTTGCGCCTTATTCCCAGCGGGAGCCACTCGACGTGCCCGGGAGAGGTTTTGCCGCCCCAGTGAGCGAAGAGCAGGTTTCAGGGTGATGTACTATGCGCACTCTCGAGAGGGCCATGCGTGTCATTCTGGTAGACAGGTGCTCACCACTGGCCTGGTCTTCAGGACCGTCTCATGAGCGTCAGGAATTAAAAACGGATGACCGCGGTTCCCATAGATGCGCGTGCGCCCGAAGCAGTAGCGATCCGTCCCCGCCGGCAAACGCGCCTTACACGGTGGCACGGAGCCGTAGCGCTGTGTATGTACACAGTAATCGTGCTGCTTCTCGCATACCCGCTTTTTCCTCGCATGAGTTCGACAATCATCGGCGCTGGCGGGGACAGCTTTTACGAGGTGTGGTCGCTGTGGTGGTTCAAACGCGCCCTCGCACTTGATACCGATCCAGCCCACACGCATGCCATTTTCGCCTTACTGCCATCCATCCAAATCTTTTCCGACCACTACTTCGACGACGTTTTAGCGGTTCCCCTGCAAGAGTTCATGACACCTGCCGCCGCATATAACACTATTGTGTTATCGAGCTTTATCCTCGGCGGCCTCACGATGTACCTCCTGGCCGGTGAGTTCGTTGATAACCACGTGGCGTGCTTTACGGCCGGCTTTCTGTACACGTTTTCGACGTTTCATTTCGCGCGGGCAGAGGGGCATCTCGGTTTGTCGACGCTAGAGTGGCTGCCATTCTTCGCCTGGCGCGTTTTTCGGTTCTATCGGCGACCCAGCTTCGGACACGCCATCATTGGCGGCGTGTCGTTGGCCCTCGTGCCGCTATCCGAGATTTACTACGTTCCGTACTTTGTGTTGCCCTTCCTGGCTCTCTTCGTGGGAAGTAAGCTGGCCACGGATCGGCAGTGGTTCGCCAGACCTCGCAATCTTGGACTGAGTTGTCTCGCGCTGGCAGTCGCAGTGCTCATCGCGGGTCCACCGCTCGCTTCGAGTTTTCTCAAAATCGACCCAGACATGGAGGCCGCCATCAAGGCAGAGGCCCAACAGGGTGTAGCCCCTTTTTCAGGGGATCTGATGGCGTTCGTGCTTCCGCATGCTGAGAATCCACTGTTTGGAGCGGCTACGACGCCGATATACGCTCACATGCAATCGCACTTTCCTGTGGAGGAGTCGGTTTTCCTCGGCTACCCCACGCTCCTACTCGCATTGGCGGCATTCATGTTTCGGCGCAACCGGAGGCGTGCAACCCTTTTCTGGCTCGCGGTCGCGCTGTCTGGGTTCGTGCTCGCTCTCGGGCCCGAGCTGCTGGTGGCTGGACATGCCGTTGTCGGCCTGCCGTTCTACAACGCAGTATTCGGCTGGTCGCTGTTCTCGAGCTTTCGAGCTCCCAACCGCCTGGTGATTCTCCCTCTTACCGCTCTCGCGATTCTGGCGGCGTATGCAATCGAGAGCATATTTATGCAGTTTGGAAGGGGTCGTCTCGTGCGGTTGGCTCTGACCGCGACCGCAATTCTCATCATGGCAGTCTCGCTCGCCGAGAATGCAATGGAGTCAGTTCTGTTCCCTAGTTTCCCGCTGCCGATCCCCCCTCTGTACGGTCAGATAGCGGCAGACAAGGGCAACGGTCTTCTGCTCGACCTACCGCTATCGACGACGAGTGCCTACAACTACTACCAGATTGTACACAACAAGGCGATTGTAGAGGCATTTGCACCCCGCATATCAAACCGGGCTATCGCTTCCGTCCTCAATGTCCCTTACCTGTGGCAATTCGATCCGGCACATAGTCCGCTAGGGAAGGAGCCAAGCGTTCTTCCTGCCGATATGTACGCGACAGGAGGCTTCAGAAAGGTCATGAGGGAGAATCACATCAAGTACGTTGTCTTCCATGGGGACGCAGACTCCTCAGCTTCGCCATGGATGCGGCAGCTCCTGGAGAAGTACCTGGGGCGCCCCTTTTATGCGGACGCGGCAGGAATCTTCACCGCGTGGCGCGTGGAACAGCGATCTTCATCGACGCCAGGACAGGATGTTCTGAAACTCGGTCTTGGGTGGCTCCCGACCGTGGGCATCGTCGACCGGCAGCTGCAGCGAGTCGTCCAGCAGGACGGACAAATCATCGTTTCGGCAGCGCGGCCGGAGGAGGCATCTCTACGCTTTTCGGCGGCGCCATATTTCAGACCTCTGACCATGGTCATACGTCTCGATGGCCGCGTCAAAAAAACGATCGGCTTCACAACCCCTTTTGTCTGGCGTACCGTGAATCTGACGAGTCTCGTCCTTGCACCGGGGGTACACACGGTGGGGATCCATGCGCTGGAAGGCTGTTCGACGGCATCCCAATACATCCCTACCAACCGTGACCCTCGCTGTTTTTCTTTTGCGGTGCGAGAGGTGAGCATAGTCCGCCGGACAGTTTGAAGGTCGCCGGCCGCGAAGAATCCAATCCCGTCCTGGACTCGCTTCCTGACCCTTCCGCGTGGTTCGCGTCATCGAACGCGTCGTGTCCGAGATCGTCGCTCGTGGCTGTTCCGCCGGCACTATGGAGATAGTATGAACCGACCGAATACATCAGTCATATCAGCGACTGGCCACAACGGAGCAACGAGTGCAGTTCACTGGTGAGCGATACGTCCCGGAGCTCTCTGAGGCCCAGCTGAGCTACGAGCATTGGCACCGATATCTGTACGCGAGTGGTTTCGCCAATGGCAAGGCGGTGCTCGACCTTGGCTGCGGTGAGGGATATGGCGCCTATTTGCTGGCCCTCCACGCCAGCAGCGTCGTGGCCGTGGACCTGAGCGACGGGACGATCCAGCACGCGTCGAGCCGATACACCCGCGGCAATCTCCGCTTCGAAACCGCTTCGGTGGTGAAGCTGCCGCCGGCGTGGGCCCAGTCGTTCGACGTCATCGTGATGTTTGAAACGATCGAGCACATCAACGAATCCGAACAACAGTCCTTGTTGCGAGAGGTCAAAAGGGTGCTCAGGCCGGGCGGTGTGTTTATCGTGAGCACGCCCAACAAACTGACCTATACCGATCTCCCGCAACACTCGAATCCGTTTCACGCGAAAGAGCTGTATCTGAAGGACTTCCAGAGTCTCCTCGGGAGTCAGTTCGGTCACGTGAAGATCCTCGGCCAGAAGGTCCAGCCGGTTTCCTACCTGTGGGATCTCAGTGCACAGCCTTCCCACCTCGATGAGTACCGATTGGCACTCTCCCAGGCCGGTTTTCGACCTTCTGATGAACCCGTTCCCTTTGTGTACATGGTCGCGGTCTGCAGCGACGTTGAGGTTGTCCCGCCTTCAGCCTCAATCCTCGTCGACATATCCGACCAGCTGGACAAAGAGCGTGACGCTGCCATCGAGCATCTGAATACGCGCGTCATGGATCTTGACAAATGTATGGCGGAGAAAGATCGCGACGCCGAGGTGACCGCCGGCCATGTTCGCGAGCTGGCCCAGGAGCTGGCCCGAAAGGATCAAGCGCTCGAGGCCGCGCGAGCGCATACGGAGGCGCTTACGGGACGGCTCGCGGCCCGGGATCAGGAGGTGCGCGAGGCGACAGAGCGTGTCGACAGGCTCAACAAGAGCGCTCATTCTCTCACGGCACAGGTCGTCCACGAGGAGCGGCTGCGGGGCGAGGCTCTGGATAGCGTAGCGGAACTGACGACTCAGCTCGAGCTCGACCAGCAGACGCTCCGGGATTTCGCAGAGGGTCTGGCCGGCTGGGAGGCGCATTGGCGAGGCGTGCAAAACAGCCTGGCCTGGAAAGCGGTGATGCCCATTCGGCGTGTGCGTCGCCTCTTCGCCCCCGAGGGCACGTGGCGAGAGCGCGTGTACTTCGCCTGCCGGCTCTTAGTGGTCAAAACGAGGCCAAAATCCGAGGCGAACGGATCACCATCGGTGGACACGGTGTCCGAGGAGTCTGCAGACACCGTCCAGACCGCGGCCGACTCGCCCGCGGCTTCCCCCACGGGGCCGGAGACACTCGAAGCCGCGAGTCGGATGAAACTCCGGACGTTCCTGGACGGCGGGTACAGGCTGGCATTCCCTCCGGTCGAGCAGCCGGCTGTCAGCATCGTCATGCCCCTGTTCAATCAGGCTCACTGCACGTTACTGGCATTGGAGAATCTTCTCGAGGTCGGAACGCTGATCCCCTTTGAGGTCATCCTTGTGGACAACGGCTCGACGGATGAAACGCCCCTGCTGCTTTCGCGTCTGGACAACGTCAGGATCCACGTCCACGAAACGAACCTCGGCTTCGGGGAGGCATGCAACCGAGGCGCATCTTTGTCTCGCGGCCAGCACATCTGCTTTCTGAACAGCGACGCTTTGCCGAACAGTGGCTTTCTCGGCGAGATGCTGCGCGTCTTCGCGCGCTTCCCGGAGGTCGGAGCGGTGGGCGGGAAACTTGTTCTCCCGAGTGGGAGCGTGCAGGAGGCGGGCAGCATTGTGTGGGAGGACGGATCGTGCCTGGGATACGGAAGGGGAGAGGATCCGCTGGCCCCGGAGTTTGCGTACGTGCGGGAGGTCGACTTTTGTTCCGGGGCGTGTCTGCTGGTCAGAGCGGATGCGTTCCGTGCGGTCGGTGGTTTTGATCCGCGATACTCGCCGGCGTACTACGAGGACGTCGATCTGTGTATGGCCCTGCGCGAAAAAGGGTACAGGACTCTGTACACACCGTGGGTCGTCGCTCGCCACCTCGAACACGCGAGCAGTGATCGGGACACGGCTCGCGCGCTGCAGCTCCGAAACCAAAGCCGCTTCGCGGAGAAATGGGGAAGGTGTCTGGACGGACGTGGGATGCCCGGGCACACGCAGATTCTGCTCCGTCGAGACAGCCGGCCCGGCCTACGGCTCCTGATCGTGGACGATCGCGTGCCGGAGCAACGTATCGGCAGCGGCTTCCCGAGAACCCGCGCCCTGGTTGACGCGCTCATTGCGTCCGGATACGTCATAACCTACCTGCCGTCCGCGAGTCCCACTCCTTATCAACCCCCAACCGACGAGCTTCAGGAGCTGGGGGTCGAGGTCCTGTGGGGATCTCGGGACGTTGTGGCCGCGGTGCGCGACCGGGCCAGCGTATGCGATGCCGTGATCGTGAGCAGGCCCCACAATGCGCACCTTTTGACGGTAGCCCGAGATGCCAATCCGAGCGTGGCTCTCGTCTACGATGCCGAGGCGTTATTTGCACTGCGTGAAACGAGGCGAGCGGAGATCCAGGGACAGCCCCTCTCAGCAGCCGAGGCGGAGGAGCGCCTGCGTGCCGAGGCGCAGCTGGTGGCGGCCGCCGAGCTGGTGCTGACGGTCTCCACGCTAGAGGCGCGGGCGTTCCAGCGCTATCAGCCGCATGTGCGCCCCAAGATTTGGGGTCACGCAGTCCCCGTCAGGCTCTCCGAAACCCCGTTCGAGGCGCGTCAGGACCTTCTCTTCGTCGGTTATCTTGAATCCGAGCCCAATGCCGATGCGGTTCTGCACTTTCTCCGTAGCATTTCCCCCCTCATTCGCCAGGAGATTCCCTGCCGGCTCCTCCTGGCCGGAGCCGGGGCTTCGACCGAGCTACAGGAGGCCGCGGAGTGCTTTCAGGGAGCGGTCGAGCTTCTGGATTTCGTTGATGATCTCGATCCGGTGTTCGACCGCAGCCGTGTCTTTGTTGCGCCGCATCGTTTTGCTGCGGGCATTCCACTAAAAGTCGTGGAAGCCATGTCGCATGGGCTGCCCTGCGTTATCTCTCCGTTGCTTTCGGAAGAACTTGACGTGGGGGATGGCCCGGTTCTGATTGGCGGAGACCCGCAGGACTTCGCGCGACAGGTTCTGCGCCTGTATACAGATGGCGCACTGTGGAACGACACGCGGCAGCAGGCGCTCCGGCTGGTGGGCGAACGCTACGACCCGGAACGGATGCGCCTGAACCTGAGTGAATGGATCGAAGAAGTCGTCGCTGCCAAGCAGCATGAAGCTCAGAGTCTGCCGGTCTCCCCGCGCTCCTTTAGCTGATCCAGTAGTTTCTTGACGTTCTGGCCACGGTCTCGGGCCATGATCAGGGGCGCGTCGGGCGTGTCCACGACGATGACGTTATCGACGCCGACGGCGGCGACGAGCTTGTCACACGCAACGAAAAGGGAGTCTTTGGTGTCAACAGAGACGTGCGGCCCGCGGAAGGCGTTGCCCTGCTCGTCGTGGTCCATCAGGTCGTACAGGGCGGCCCAGTCCCCAACGTCCCGCCAGCCAGATTCCACGGGTACGGCGACGACATCGGACACCTTTTCGATGATGCCGTAATCGACGGAGATGTCCCACAGCGCGTCGTACGCCTCCTCGAGGCGCTGCCAACCACCCGAGCTTCAACCACGCGCTGACACAGCAGGCGCTGTACGCTCGGCTGTCGCCACGGCGGAAGCGGCGATTGCATCGGGACGCGGGCGAGGTGCTGGAGCGATCGCTCCAGGAGAAGCGGCCGGGAATAGCGGCAGAGCTCGCCTGGCACTTCCTCGCAGGCGGTGATCGAGCGCGCGCGCTTCGCTACAGTCTGCTGGCGGGAGATCAGGCGGAAGAGGTGTTTGCCCACGGCGAAGCCATGCGGCATACCGTGCCGCGCTTGACCAGGCACGCCTGATCGGGGACGAAGGAGCAGCGCGAGAAGCGCTCCGCAAGCTCGGGGCGGTGTTGGGGCTCATGGGACGGTACGACGCCACGGTTGAGGCGCTCGGCGAGGCCGCACACCTCGATCGAGCGGCACACGATCTCGATGGCGAGCTGGAAGCGGTGACACACCTCATGGAGTTCACGATTGAGCGCGGCACGCATCTCGAGGCACTCCCGTGGGTCGAAACCCTGCTCCCGCGGTTGGAGGAGCTTTCACCCTCGAAAGCGTTAGTCCGATTCTTCTGTTCGTGACAGGCGAGCTCGAACGCGCGCAAGAGATGGGCGAGCGGGAGCTGATGGCATTTCGGAAGCTGGACCGGACGACGGGGTTGGGCTTTCCGTTGAAAATGCCTCGCCCGGTTGCGCATGGTACGAGGTGATTGGGCCGGGACGGATACATACGCGCGGGAGCTCATTGCTCTCGGCGATCAAAGCGACGAGCCCTGGTGGGGGCGCGACGGAGAGACGATCCTGGCACAGTGGGATCCCCTAGAACGACGGCCCGAAGCAGCGGTAGCCCGGCTGGAGCCGGTGCTCCTCGGAACGAACATCAGCTTCTACGAGAGAAGTCAGACGCAACCCATTCTGGCGGAGGCATACACAGCGATGGGAAGGGGCGCCGATGCGGAGGAGCTGCTGGCGCGTTTCATGAGCTCCGCCCAGTCCTCGCCCGACGCCATGTACCTCCTTGCGCGGCACGCCCAGGCGAAGCTGCTCATCCATTCGCAACGATGGGATGAGGCTCAAGCCATCCTGGACAATCTTCTTGTGCTCACCCGCTCCATGCCCGAGCCGCTGACCGAAGGAAACCTGCTGCACGACTACGCGCGGATGCACCTTGCGAGGGGAGAGCAGAGCCAGGCACGAGAGCGATGGGAAGCAAGCCCGGGAGATTTTTCGCCGGCTGGGCGCGAAGCCCTACATCCGACGCACCGAGGAGTCGCTCGCGCAATTATAGTGTCCACGCCGCCGTCGTAGCGTCGTCTTCTACGGGAGATATGTTAGGTGGGCGAGACGTTCCACCGACGTCGTCATATCGTATGCCATCGCCCTCGCGTCGCATTCCCCGGTAGTCGCACCCCTCGTGTCGTGGGTGCGTGTCAATCCCGGCAGAGCGCCGCGCTGTCCGATGCCGGGCGCTCCGGGTCATCCTCCCAGCGAAGAGGATTGACGGTAATATATTGGCGAATACGTCTGAGCGAAGCTTCGTTGCGGATGACATGCTCGAAGTAATTGCCCTGCCACAGTCTCCCCGCAAAGCGCGGCCACCCGTCCCGCCGCACACCGCCGATGTACCGGTGGTGGAAATTGATTTAAAGGCGCCCATGATTTGTCCCAATCTCTGTCCGCCGTGTAGTCCTGGATCATGACGATGCCATGAGGGTCGTTCGACATTACCACAAAGGCGTCGAGGATGACGTGGGCGAAGCGCTGCGGCAGGGCCGCCCAGACTGCGAAGACCATGTGGCCGCTTCGTTGAGACATGACTCACCGTCAAAAGATCTGGCCAAAGCGGCACACCCGGTCGAGAGTACAGATGGTGACGAAGTAGCCGCCGAGTTGGGCATAGTCGTAGTCAGGGAGGCGGAGCGAGGGGCGGCCACGAGGCAAATCATCGGACATCAGGGTCGAGTGGAGCAACAGGGTGCCCCGCTGCCCTTCTGCGGCAGAGGTGCAGGGTGGGGGCAAGCCTCGGAGAGCCACGCGCATCCACAAGGACAAGGGATGCGACTACCGGGGACACGACGCGATGCGACGACCGCAATGGAATACTATCACGGTCGCCATCTTTGCGTCCTCTCTCTGTGTACTGTTGCTCCCGTCTAACCGGCGTGGCACGCAACGCCAACGACGTAAACGTGGTTGACCGAGTGTCGAGTGCTGAAGTGATACCAGCGCGTGCGGCGAGTCACGAGCCGGTGGTTGAGCCGGGTAGTCTGACTGTAGACGTTGAAGCCTTGAACCTTGGCAGCCGAGTACCAACGAATGGACGCAACCCCATAGCACCGATGAACGGTGAGCCGAACGGCCGTAGATCTAGCAGATAGTGCAAGGGCAGGTATTGCCGGCCAAGGTGAGGCGACGTCCGGCTAGGAGGCGATCTGCGGCCATAAGAACTGCCGGCGACACCCAAAACTTGTCCGGTGGGCGAAAGACACGAGCAGAAAGCCCCCATGGAGAAGGAGGGAAGACTGGCGTCTCCCCTCCTCCGACCCGGGGTGAACCGGCGATGTCGTCTGCCTTTTAGTCTTCACCTTCGAGCGATACGCGGGTACCGGTGAGCGTTCCGCTAAAGGTCTGCAGTACGTGACCCTGTAAGTCACGGAAGTCGCCCGTAAACGTCCCGTGAAGTGTGTCGGAATCGGGATCCCGTTCGCCCATGGGGCGCACATGGATGATCCCGATGGGATTGCCGCTATCGTTGAGAGCGAATTGAAGGAATTTGGCGCGGAAATTGTCTCCGTTGGCTTCCCAGACGCCAATCTGAACGCTTCCACGATTCCCTGCCTGTTGGTCTCTCGCACCCACGGATACGAGCACGCCACCGGCGGCAAGGCTAAGCAGGCTCAGATCAGGCGTCGGCGTCGTTAGCCCCGATTCCTTGACGGTGATCAGCCACGTCCCGGTCAGCCGAGAATCACCCGCCGCCAACGCACGGGTCGGTCCGGCAAGGGCCGCGGCAATGCCTGCCGCCCCGGCGCCCGCCAAGATCTGCTTCCGATTAACTTTGTGTTCGGTCATCATCGTTTCTCCTCTCTACGAATGTCCTCAAGTCGTCTCTGCCGTCCAGTTTGCGCCCATTGACCGCGCATGACCACACATAAACCACAGGGTTAATCCACATGGTTCGGGAATAAGCAGGAACAATCCGCTCGGTCAATCCACACTTTTTGGAGTCGAGACGACAGGGTCTGTCCCCGCGTACCGACACCTGCCCGTGTAGCGTCATCCCCTTGTTGCTTGTGGGTGACCCACGTCGCCCATTCTGGCGCCCGTCCAATCCACACGTGGCGATTGGGGGGTTCGCTCACTGCCGGCATGCCACGCGGCGATCCCCTCGTTTCGCTCGAACGCCAGTCACCCGCAAGGGGCTGACGCTACGACTGAAACCCAACACGAGGGCGACGACGGCGATACGCAACCATCGCCCGGGATGATCAGGCACTACCCGCGCGATCGATCCACACTGTTTGAGATGGTGAAACGAGCACCGTGCGTTCGAGGGTGGTACCATGCAATCAGGTGCATTCGGAGCCATAGTCCGTTCCCCACGCGGCGGAGACAAGGGGCGGGACGTTGACAGTGGGCGAACCGCGCGCTTTCGGGAGTCTCCTCAGGCGCTACCGTGTAGATGCGGAGCTGACGCAGGAGGCTCTAGCCGAGCGTGCCGGATTGAGCACGCGCGCCATCAGCGACCTCGAGCGAGGCATCAACCGCGCGCCCTTTCAAGGAACGCTCGAGCGGCTGATTGAAGCACTCGCGCGGTCATCAGAGGACTTGACGGATTTCGTTGCGGGCGCGTCACGTCAACGCGGTCCCGCACCTCTATCCGCGCGCGCTGCCTCAACCCTGCCGGTTCCTCCCACGCGACTGATCGGACGGGAGAAGGACCAGGCCAGCGTAGTTCATCTCCTGCACCGCGAGGAAGTCCGGCTCCTGACGTTGGTAGGAACGGGTGGCATCGGTAAGACGCGCCTCGCTATCCAGGTCGCAGCCGGAATGGCCGCTCATTTTGCCGGCGGCGCCGCCTTCGTGCCGCTGGCGGCTCTCGCTGATCACCGCCTCGTCCTCCAGACCATCGTCTCGATTCTGGGCGTGCGGACGCCTCTGCGGCACTCGACGACGGACGGCTCGGTGATACATATCGAGGATTGGAAGGAGTCGAGGGAGCAGGCGCTCGTCGAGGCGCTCACGGACTATCTTCGAGAAAGGCAGCTCCTCCTGGTGTTGGACAATTTCGAGCACCTGCTGCCCGCTGTCCCGCTCGTGGCCGAGCTGCTTTCCCGCTGTCCTCAGCTCACAGTGCTCGTCACCAGCCGCGCGGTCTTGCACGTGGCAGCCGAGCATGAGTTTCCGGTGTCGCCCCTTGCGCTCCCTGATCCAAAGCACCTGCCGGACCTGGAGAAGCTGACGCGGTACGATGCCGTCACCCTCTTCATCGAGCGGGCGCGGGCCGTCAAGCCAAGGTTTGTGGTCACGAACGAGAACGCTTCCGCCGTTGCCGAGATCTGTGCTCGCCTCGACGGGTTGCCCCTCGCCATCGAGCTGGCCGCTGCCCGCATCCGGGTCCTCCCGCCGCGCGCCCTCCTGCAGCGCCTGTCCAGCAGACTGCTCACGAAAGGGGCGAGGGATGCTCCCGCGAGGCAGCAGACCCTCCGGAACTCCATCGATTGGAGCCACAGCTTGCTGACCCAGGAGGAGCAGCGGCTCTTCGCCCGGCTGAGTGTGTTTGCGGGTGGCTGCACCTACGAGGCGGCGGAGGCAGTCTGCAACCCAGATGGGAAGCTGGACGTGCTCGAAGGATTGACCTCGCTCGTGGAGAAGAGCCTGCTGCGAGAGGAGGAGTCAACAGCGGACGTCCCCGAGGAGCCACGGTTCCTCATGT